>DATFLI010000487.1:0-3659 GCA_035267805.1 Balneolaceae bacterium
CGAACGTGAGTGAAGACGCCACTAAGGATCTTGATGAACAGGGAATTATTCGGGTCGGTGCAAAAATTGAACCCGGTGATATCCTTGTCGGAAAGATTACTCCTAAAGGTGAGACGGATCCGACTCCTGAAGAAAAATTACTTCGCGCAATCTTTGGTGATAAGGCCGGAGATGTGAAGGATGCTTCTCTGAAAACTCCTCCCGGCGTAAAAGGTACCGTTATTGATACCAAGCTATTTAGCCGAAAGCGTGATGAGCAAATTTCACGTAAAGAGGAGAAAAAGCAGGTTGAGCTTGAGAATGAGCGCCATGCCGAAAAGGTAGATGAACTCAACAGTAAGATGGTAGACAAGCTCTACACGCTGCTTAGAGATAAAACATCACCCGGGGTGTATAATTTTAGCGGCGTTGAACTTATCCCCAAAGGTGAGAAATATCGCAAGTCTGATTTTGAAGAGTTGGATCCGGTCAATATTAATGAAAATATCGACTGGGCTACTGATGACGAGCTTGTTGAACATGTAAGGCTGCTCTTCAAAAATTACAGGAAACTACGAAGAGAAATTGATACCGAAGCCAAACGCAGAAAATACCAGATTCAGGTTGGAGACGATCTGCCCCCTGGAATTATTCAAAAAGCGAAAGTTTATGTTGCCAAGAAGCGCAAGCTTCAGGTAGGTGACAAGATGGCTGGGCGTCACGGTAACAAGGGTGTTGTTGCCAAGGTCGTGCCTATAGAGGACATGCCTTATATGGAAGATGGCACTCCCGTCGATATTTGTCTTAACCCACTTGGCGTACCGTCTCGTATGAATCTTGGACAAATTTACGAGACCATACTTGGATGGGCCGCGAAGAAAATGGGTGTCAAGTTTGCATCACCGATTTTTGACGGTGCTTCCCAGGAGCAAGTGGAAGAGCAGCTTGAAAAGGCCGGCTTGCCGAAAGATGGCCGCGTAACGCTTTATGATGGACGAAGCGGTGAACCAATGGATCAGAAAACGACCGTTGGCTACATCTACATGCTTAAACTCAATCACTTGATTGAAGATAAAATGCATGCTCGTTCCATTGGCCCATATTCGCTAATTACACAGCAGCCGCTGGGCGGTAAAGCGCAGTTTGGCGGTCAGCGTCTTGGTGAAATGGAGGTTTGGGCACTGTATGCGTATGGTGCTTCCAGCATCCTTAAAGAAATGCTTACTGTTAAAAGTGACGATGTGAAAGGACGATCACGTGTTTATGAAGCTATTGTTAAAGGTGAAAACCTGCCTGAAGGTGATGTTCCAGAATCCTTCAAGGTGCTTTTACGCGAGATGATGGGTCTAGGACTCGAAATTCACATCGACTAATCAGAACAACAGAACTTACACTGTTAAATAAAGTCAATCCGGAGGTACTTCCTTGCCGACTACTAATACATTAACAGTTTCGAAAGACTTCGACAAAATTGGAATTTCCTTAGCGTCACCTGAGACTATTCTCTCAAGGTCGCATGGCGAAGTCTTAACCCCCGAAACAATCAACTATCGTACCTTTAAACCGGAAATGGATGGTCTTTTCTGTGAAAAGATCTTCGGTCCGGTTAAAGATTACGAATGCCACTGCGGAAAATACAAACGAATCCGTTACAAAGGGATTATTTGTGACCGTTGTGGCGTCGAAGTAACCAGAAAAGCTGTACGTCGTGAGCGTATGGGGCACATTTCTCTTACCGTGCCTGTCGTGCATATCTGGTACTTTAAATCATTGCCGAACAAACTTGCATATCTCCTGGGATATTCTTCCAAGAATCTTGAGAAGATCGTCTATTATGAGACTTATGTGGTTATGAATCCCGGCGTTGCCCGTGATTTAGGCTACAAAAAAGGTGATCTGATATCCGAAGAAGAATATTATGATATTCAAGATCAGCTGCCCGAAGATCAGTGGGAGATGGACGACGAGGATGAAGAAAAATTTCGGGCTAAGGAGGGGGCCGAAGCAGTTAAAGAATTGCTCGCCACGCTCGATCTCGATGATTTAGCTTATCGTCTTCGTTATGAAGCCCGCAATGAGACTTCACAGATGCGTAAGAAGAAAAAGTTGAAGCGTCTGCAAGTGATTGAATCATTCCGTGCAGCAAATCAACACACTGAAAACCGTCCCGAATGGATGGTGCAGAGTGTGATTCCGGTAATTCCCCCGGAATTGCGGCCCCTGGTGCCTCTGGAAGGTGGACGTTTTGCAACTTCTGACCTCAACGACTTGTATCGCCGGGTTATAATCCGGAACAACCGCCTGAAACGATTGATTGACATTAAGGCTCCGGATGTTATCCTGCGTAACGAAAAACGGATGTTGCAGGAAGCAGTTGATTCTCTGTATGATAATTCACGGAAATCAAATGCCGTACGAAACAACAACCGACCGTTGAAATCTCTCAGCGACATGCTGAAAGGTAAGAGCGGACGTTTCCGTCAAAACTTGCTCGGAAAGCGTGTGGATTATTCCGGCCGTTCGGTTATTGTGGTTGGTCCTGAATTGAAGATGAGCGAGTGCGGCCTTCCGAAAGAGATGGTTGTTGAGCTTTATAAGCCGTTTATTATTCGCCGCTTGATTGAACGCGGTTATGTAAAAACGGTAAAATCTGCGAAAAAGGTTGTCGACCGCAGAGACCAGGTTGTTTGGGAAGTGCTTGAAAATGTTATTGACGGGCACCCTGTAATGCTGAACCGTGCACCGACATTGCACCGATTGGGTATTCAGGCATATCAACCGGTATTGATTGAGGGTAAGGCTATGCGCCTGCACCCTCTTTCATGTACGGCTTTTAACGCCGACTTTGACGGTGACCAAATGGCTGTGCACGTACCGTTAAGTCATGATGCAATTTTGGAGGCCTCGGTATTGATGTTGGGTTCTCATAATATATTAAGTCCCGCTAACGGGGGACCTATTGCTGTGCCATCGCAAGACATGGTCTTGGGTATTTATTACATAACCAAGATGGCCAGTGATCAAAAAGGAGAAGGCAAGACCTTTGCCAACAAAGATGAAGTTCTGATTGCCTATGATCGGGATCGCCTGTCCTTGCATGCTAAAATCAACCTGCGGATTCCCAAAGAGAATGATAAGGGGTATGAGATCATCAAGACGACTACCGGTCGCGTGATCTTTAACCAGATATTGCCGCCTGAGATGGGATATATCAATCGAACTCTCGGTAAAAAAGAGCTTCGAACCCTGATCAGCGAAATACATTATAAAGTAGGTACTGCACGGACCGCTGCTTTTCTTGATGACATGAAAAAGTTAGGTTTTGAGCAGGCTACCGTGGGCGGACTATCGTTTAGTCTTGAAGACATCGTAATTCCTGATGAAAAGCAGAAACTTATCCAAAAAGCCCAGGACGAGGTTTCGGAAATAACCGAGCGTTATGAGATGGGCTTTATCACAGATAATGAACGTTATAATCAGGTTATTGATAAATGGACAAGTACTACGAACCGTGTCTCTGAATCACTGTTTGAAGCATTGACGTCAGATCGTAATGGGTTTAATCCCGTTTATATGATGGCTGATTCCGGTGCCCGTGGTTCTAAAGAACAGATCCGACAGTTGGGCGGCATGCGTGGTTTGATGGCGAAACCGCAGAAAAGTTCCATGCAGGAAGGTAA
>DATFLI010000488.1:0-2788 GCA_035267805.1 Balneolaceae bacterium
AACGGATCTTTAAAGGGACCGTAAGGGCTATCGGCGACCAGTACGCCAATTCCATTGCCATGTATCGGGCAATAGAGGTAGAATTTGCCGTTGCGCTCAATAGCCTGAGGAGCCCATGCACCATTATCTTGCCTGGCCCAACCAAAGTCTTTCAGTGATGCCACGACTCCGTGATCCGTCCAGTTAGCCATATCGGTAGAGGTGTAAAGCAACCAATTTTGCATTTTAAAACCCTTCGCATCATCCTCATCATGGCTGGTATAAAGGTAGACGGTGTCTTGATAAACCACTGGTGCCGGATCTGCAGTAAATTTTGTTTGTATGATCGGGTTTTGTGCATTGCCTTTAAAAGGCAACAGAATCATCATAAAAAATATAAATGAAGGAAGAAAAAATTTATTCATAGTCAATATTCGATTGAATGCTATTTCTTTTAATAATTGCAAAATCTTTAAACCCAAGATATTTTTTATTAGTAAGTTATTACGTATTCCATTTTTGTGTTATCAATATCTACCTCTTGTTTCCTGCCATCAAACCACGTTATCCTGATTTTCTTTGGATGAGTGTCAGTTCCCAGCACCTGCACGCTACTATTTTGAGACCAATATCCAGAACCGGCCTGGATCTCCCTTACAGGTCCCTTATGTCCATCTGCGTAGATCAGACGCATATTTGATCCGACAGCATTCTTATTTGCTCGGGGACCAACAAGCTTTACCCGAATGCCCTGCTTTATCGTTCGGTTAAGATAAAGCTTGGTTTCACGTCCATTTTGAGAGACTACAAGATCAACCCTGCCATCTTTATTAAAATCACTAAGTGCAGCCCCACGCTGTTCTCCGTAAATCCTGATTCCTGTCTGATCACCGGATTCAGGGGTCATGTTACCTTTTCCATCCCCTTTCAGCCACAGACCGCGACCGGCATCCAGGCGAGGTGTATTTTTAGCAAAATCAAAGAAATTCTGACTCAAAAATATATCTTCGTTTCCGTCATTATTGAAATCACCAACTTCGGCACTAAAAGCAGCAGAAAATTGAGCTTCCGGGGGAAGTGGCTTGGCTACAAAACCGCTTTTACTATTCAATAAGATCATGCTTTGAACCGTGTTAATTTCTCTAAATGGAATGGTTTTAAAATCACGATCAAAAATTTGACTGACTGAAGAATGAGCAAATTCTTTGTTGTCTTTTATATGCGTAAGGATGTTGGAAACAGATCCGAACTCGTACAAGTGACGCCTGGGTACATAGGCGTTCATTGCCTGATCAAACGAAGCCTCAACAATGTCCATACGATTGTCCATATTGAAATCTTCATAATACATTTTCAGAGGTTTATCCGAATCCAACTGATAGGAACTGTTTTGACCGATATTGGTGGCAACAACATCCGGTCGGCCGTCATTATTGAAATCTCCAGTTGCAATTCCGTTCCACCACCCCTTGTACCGGTCGAGTCCAACCTGCGAACTAATATCGTGAAAAATACCATTTTCGTTTTCAAACAAAATAACCGACCCCCATTCTCTGCTGATGAACAAATCCTGGTCGCCGTCACTGTCGTAATCCGAGAAGACAGCGCCAGTCACCAGGCCGATGTGTCGCAGTTTAAGAGAATTAACCTTATCAAGATAAAATTGACCATTCTCATTTTTAAACAGCCGGGAATCAGCACTCTCAGGATATTTTCCGGGATTAAAACGTCCTCCGACGAAAAGATCAATGTCTCCATCGGAGTCATAATCGGCAGCGGCCAAGGGACCCGTCGTAGAAAGAATGCCGGGGATCTTTTTTTGGGTAATCTCACCAGACGGCTGAAGCACATATTGAAAAGCCGACGGCACACGGGCCGTTCCCTGTTCATAATTGGCACTGCCTACAATAATATTTGTCTTATCTCCTTCGGCCCAGCCGATAATCGCTGTTTGATCGCCGGGTGCTTTTGCATTTATTTCGCTCAGCGTTTTGGGCTTAAACTGACCGTCACCGACATTTTCATAGATAGAAAGTCGTCCTCCTTTCCCGGATCCGATAAAGAGATCGTCATCACCGTCCTGATCGTAGTCAATCCAAGACACTCCAGGCCCCAATTGACTAAGCTTGTAGGGAAGCAGCGGCTGTAGCTTGAAATCGTTGAATGTGCTCTCAAAATGACGGTGGTTTAGCCTACCTGAAGCATCTTCAAAAACCGTTTTTCCTTCCCTATCATCCGCAGTCGAATTCGTTTTAACACTATTATCCAATTTGCGAATTTCATACATTCGATTGGCTTTTACGCTGTCGATTTCTGTGTGACTTCCATCAGGCCATCTGATAGTAATTATATGGTCAGGATTCTCTGGATTTGCTGCAAATACCGCTAACGGATCCGATCCTGAAAGGTAGTTCCCACCGGCAATGATTTCTTTACGCTGTTCAACGGGACCTCCTTTCAAGGTGATTGTTGCCCCAATCGCCTGAGTGTTCGGGCTATCTTCCTTCAGGCGAACTGCAATACGTGAATTTGTGCCGGTGTTTTCATAGATCAGTGCTGCTTCATTCATCCGGGACACTACCAGATCCAGATCTCCATCATTATCCAAATCCGCAAAAGCCATTCCCTGGGAAACATCCTTCTTATCAAAACCCCAGGAAGTGCTCTTATTCGAAAATGTCAAATCGTGATTGTTGCGATATACTTTATTAGACAATTTGAGCAAAGGATATCTCTGTATTCCGGAACCTGTATGCATTCGGCCATTAGGCATATCCGTCTGGTCTAATCCCAACTGTGTATCCAGATC
>DATFLI010000489.1:0-2178 GCA_035267805.1 Balneolaceae bacterium
ATCCGGGGATCAACTGACCATCCCCAAGTGTAAATTCCAGCGGATCTCGTTCACGGGAACTGTCAAAAACAGTTCCTTCTTCAGTTAGTTTTCCAGTGTAGTGCACTTTTACCGTGTCACCGTCTTTTACTTTTGACAAAATACTATCAATTTATTTCTGATTTTTATGAAGTTACATAATATAACACTTTTAACGGAAAATTGAGACTGTGGGTCTAGTTAAAGTTTCGCGTCAATAACCGACGTTTGTCAAAGGTGCTATCCGGAATTATATGAAAATCAATTCTTCCCAAAACCAGTCCGTCATTGGTTCTTACACTGACTCTCCATCTCCCCGGCCAGATATTTTCTTTAAAAGTGTAGCCCCGATATCCACCTCTACGACCTCCTATCACCTTATAAGCAATATTATCGGTTACGTTCCAGGTTTTGGTACTGTCATCGTACCATTTCCATTGATGCTCTATCGATTTTTTCAAATCTGTTGGAGCGAAAATAGAAGCATATACAAAAACGGTATCGCCTTTGGTATAATGAAATGTATTGTTATACGTTTTCCAGAATCTAAAAAGTGAGGTCTGTTCGTAAGTTACCCGGAAAGCACGGTCTTTTTTGTTAATGTTATAGGCAACTATTCCGGATTGAAGAGAAAGCGGAACGGGGGGAATCAGGTTAAAGTAGTAACATGCATTTATGAATAGATAAATTGAGATAATCAATATGCTGATTTTCCAGCCCGTAATTTCTTTTCGTGTCGAAGGGCTAATCCAGTAGAGATAAAAGATAAAAGAAAATGTAAAAACCAGGCTGAAAAGCCCCGAAATGACGAATAGCGTTGTATTCATCTTACCGATGAGTACCGGTAGAAAGAAGGTGCAAAAGGTAAAATTGACAAAAAAGTAGGCCCCGAATTGCAAGTATTTGTTGGATATGCGGTTTTTGAGGAACTCATTTGATATGAAAAGTCCAACCAGGATCATGAAAAAGACCATGGTTTTTGTGAAGCTGACGCTTTGGAAAAAGAAAATCACATATGCACTGGACAGGCCCCCCAGGAAAAATTGAATAAGCAGGGGAGCGTATTCCTCATAAGGTTCCAGAAACGTATCATTCCAGCGGCCGTCGTCTGCTAGATTAAAAATATAAATACAAATAGTCAGGCAGCTCATATGCGTAAATAGCACCGTATTGCTATACCAATCATCAATTCGTGTGAGAGTTAGGCTATCCCAAATAAATCCGGTGACGAAAAATACGATTGGTGCATATTTACCGTGTTTCCGTAAAAAGCGTTTAATTGCGGATAACATTAATTGAACGAATAAAAATTTTAAAATGAGACTTTATAAAAGCAATGATTTAAATCTCATAATGTGTAACTTTGATCAAAGCTATCCAAAGAACAGCTCAATATGCACACGAATATTACTAAAATACTTCAAACAGCGGATACCGTTGCCATCATCGGATGTTCCGCTAATAAATATCGAACCAGCTACCACATTGCCAGTTACCTGAGAGAAAACGGTGTTCGCATTATTCCCATCAATCCAAATTATGAGGAAATTCTCGGGTTGAAATGCTATGACAGTATTTTGGATCTGCCGAAGGAATTTAAAATTGATATCGTAGATATTTTCCGGGATTCCCAATACACCGCCGATATGGTTAAAGAGATCCTCGAATGGTCTGAAAAAACGAGGCAAAAACCTGTAATTTGGACTCAGCTTTCTGTTTCTTCTGATGAAGCCAAATCGTTGGCAGAGGATGCCGGGTTTTCTTATGTCGAAAATCAGTGCATCATGGTCCAGCACGAACGGTCTGTTGGAAGCCAGAGTGTTTAAAAAAATTGTGTCATTGCGAATGTAGCGATTGAAATGAACAGAATGCGGCAATCTCTCTTTGTAAAGAGATCCCTCCATCCGCCGGCTGGCAGACGCGATGATAATTTTACATCTTATAGTTTTGAAATGCTTTCTTAAACAATAACCACTCCCAAAATTACTTCATATTTACGAATTGCAAAGGTATGCCGAAATCTTTCGATTTTAAATGCTTAATAACCGATTGTAAATCGTCGATTTTTTTGCCGGATACCCGAACCTGGTTGTCCTGAATTGCCGGTTGAACTTTCAATTTCAGATCTTTGATTTCTTTGGCAATCCCTTTAGCTGTTTC
>DATFLI010000490.1:0-6776 GCA_035267805.1 Balneolaceae bacterium
AAACGGATAAAATCCCCTACTTCATAGCCGGCTTTATTTTCACCGACATCCAAAATAAGCATATCGGAACTTGCATCCACAATCTTTACATCATCCTGCACATTTATCAAATGATCCGGATTAATATCCAGGTAACCAATATCGAGGATGGCCCGGTATGATGTCTCGCCGTACTCTTCTTCGTTGATTTTTGCCGTCTTTCCCTGGGGATTGGTGCCCAGCTCGCCACTCGGAACCTTCGGCTTTTCGGCAATTTCAATAACCTGAGAATAAAGTTCCATCACATCATTATGCATCCCCTTGATGGTGCCTCCCGAAAATAGGTCTTTACCGAAAAAAAGTGCTTCTCCCACCCTGAAATGGTTGATGCCGCTTGGAAGTTGATTCCGAAGCAGCAACGGAATGGTCACGGTAGTGCCTCCCGAAACGAGCGGGATTTTTATATTAAACTGAAGCTCAATAATCTGCTTGTAAAGGGATAGCTGAATCAGCTTGTCTTCATCGGGCAAGACGCCATGCATGCAATTGAGATTGGTCCCAATACCGATGACTTCAATATTAGGCAGCTTAAACACCTTTTCATAAAAGTCGATGAGATTTTCACGGACCACCCCCTCACGGAGATCTCCCATCTCAATCATAATAATAACCTTATGAACTTTGCCCTGTTTCCCGGCCTCTTCAGAAAGGGCATGCAGTGTCGAAAGCTCAGTGTTAAGGCTGATATCGGCATATTTGACTACCGATTCGATAATATCCTTGGGCGGTGGCTTGATATACGTTGTGAGCGTATCCGGATCAATTTCCTTGATCTTTTTGAGGTTACTGATACGGGAATCCAGCATATCACCAATGCCGAGATCCGCGACTTCTTTCAAGTATTCCTCATGACCACAGAGCAGCTTGGTCGTTATGCCCCACTTGATATCATTTTCTTTAAACAGCTGATCAAGAAAGTCGTAATTATCACGCAGTTTGTCGCGATATAGTTTTAAATAGGCCATTCCCTATTTCTTAAGTCGCATTTCAAGATATTTATTTGTGAACCCGTATTTCTCGTACAGGTGTTTAGCAGGGTTGTCAGGCTCAACATGCAGAGCAACATCTCCGGTTGTTCCCTCAATGATCCGCTCCATCAGTTCTTTGCCAAGACCTTGTCCACGATAATCACCATGAACAGCGATATAGACAAGAATATGTTCGGGAATATATCCGCCCATATTCGTGTGGTTGATAACAACTGCTCCTACAATTTGGTCGTCATCATGGGCAACCAGAATAAAGCCGCCCTGGCCGGCATGATCGCCATAAGCGTAGCCGATCGAAGATAGAATATGTTTCTTCTCGTCACCGTATTCATCAAGATGTTGATGCAGAAATCCGGCGATATCATCCCGACTAAAGGATGTGGGGTTCTCTATATCAGAATGTATAATATCGTATTCCATAGTTAGTTACTAACTGAATTTGCCGTTTCAAGTTTCCGGGAATCTTGCCGGCTTGTTTCCTCGACATCAGGAAACAGTATCGAAAGAGCAACGAACGCAATTGCTGATGCTGCAATTCCAAATACATTTGCATCGAGCCCGGCCGGCAAATGAGTGGCAAAAATCTCCAGGCATACTGTCGTACCCCCGCCTAAAATCATGCCCCATAAGGCACCGGTACTGCTACTCTTTTCCCAATAAAATGCACCGAGGATGGGGATAAAAAGGGCCGTTACCATGAATGAATAAGAATAGAGCATCAATTGCAATACGTTCGACATTAGACTGGCAAAAAGTAAAGCTCCGACTCCTATGGCAAGTGTAGTAATTTGAGACATTCTCAAAAATGAATCACTTTCATAATCTATATCTTTAAAATAACCAATAATATCGGAAACTACATTACCCGATGCTGCCATTAAGCAACTGTCTGAAGTGGAAAGTATTGCCGAAAAATAGGCACTCATCATAATTCCCAAAAGTCCTACCGGCAGCACAGTGCGTAATAACATCGGAAGCCCGGTTTCGGGATCAGTTTGTGCAATATTGCTTGCTCCGAGGTAGTCGAACATCCCCTGGTCGGCGGCAACTTTGGCAAACAAACCCAAAGCAATACCCATAAAGGCCATGATGGGCCACTCAAAGAGGCCGGCCATATACCAGGCTTTTTTTGCCGTTTTCTCATCATTACAAGCATAAATACGCTGGTAGAGCGTCATTCCTACAAACCAGATAGGGAAAATAGTGACGGCCCAATAAACGACCCGTTGCCAGGTTAAATTGGTCATGGAAAGCATCGCGGGATCAACGGTACTGACGATGGCGTCCCAGCCGCCAATGGCATTGTAAGAAACTGGAATCCCTACAAAGATAAGACCAAACATCAGTACGGCCCACTGTACCGTATCGGTATAAATGACCGCCTTTAAGCCCCCCATGACGGTATATCCCACGGCCACGGCTCCCATTATAAATAGAGCCGTTTGCAAATTGAGATGTGCAAATGTGCCGGTAGCTAATTTTGCGCCGGCCAGAATCTGCGAACCGGTAAATCCGGCATATCCGATGGCCGAAATAATACCGGCCAGTAATGCGACCTGGGGATTAAAATAATGTTCAAAAACATCCGGAAAGGTATAAGCTTTATCAAAGACCGGATTGTTCTTTACCTTGGGGATAAGTACCACGGCCGTGATCCAAGCTCCAAGCAGGCCGGTAAAGAGCATCCACGAACCGGAAAGACCCATTGTAAAGCCAAGGCCACCGAGCCCGATAGAGAATCCACCGCCAACGTCGGTAGCTACAACCGACAACCCGACATGGAGGCTACTCATATCACGACCTCCCACGAAATAGTCGTCAGCTCCCTCATTTTTGTTTAGAAAGAAAAAACCAATGCCGAGCATTGTCAACATATAGCCGACAAAAATCGCTAGGTCTATCCAATCCATAAATCCTAAAAATCTCTAACTTAATTGGACTTCTATCTAATAAAAAAACCCTTGAGTATTGAACTCAAGGGTTAAATTTCAGTTGCTTTAATATAGGCTTATATAGGCGGAAATCCCAAATTTTACGAATTTTATACTACTCTTGTGCTCCAGTTAAAGTTATTTTTCCGTTATAAATCGCTCCCTCTTCTATCATAAACTTTGAGGTCCTGATATCCGCATTAATTTTAGCCGTATTTTTAAGTATAACTTTCTTTTTGGCATTGATGATACCGTCAAAACATCCTTCCAAAATCAGTTCATTCGTCTCCAGTTCACCTGTAACATTAGTGTCTTTATCAAAAAAAGTATAGTCAGTCATCTTCCTAAATTGAACCCCAGTTCTCTAGCTAACGCGAAACCTATTTTTCCAAAAATTGATTTTTCTTCCACCTTTAAGATCATATCTTCAAGGCAAATATCAAACTGAAATTTACTGCCATGACTTCTACCAAAGAATCCATTACCCTTGAAAATAGGTTTGGAGCCCATAATTATCATCCTTTACCTGTTGTATTGTCTAAAGGTGAAGGCGTTTTTGTTTGGGATCCCGAAGGCAATAGATACTACGATTTCCTGTCTGCCTATTCGGCGGTAAACCAGGGACATTGTCATCCGCGAATTATTGCCGCGCTCAAGGAACAGGCAGAGAAACTCACCCTCGTTTCCCGTGCATTCTACAGCGACCAGCTGGGGGCTTATGAGAAATTTATGCACGATTTGTTTGGGTACGACAAACTGCTTCCCATGAATACGGGAGCCGAAGGAGTGGAAACAGCCATCAAACTTTGTCGGAAATGGTCGTATGAAAAAAGAGGGCTGACCCCCGAGAAAGCGACTATCATTGTGGCTAAAGGTAACTTTCATGGACGAACAACAAGCATTATATCTTTTTCAAATGACCCGGTTGCCAGGAGGAATTTTGGGCCCTATACCCCGGGATTTGTATCTATACCTTATGACGATCCGGATGCACTTGAAGAAGCTCTGAAAGAAAAAGATGTAGCCGGTTTCCTGGTAGAGCCCATTCAGGGTGAAGCCGGTGTTAAAGTACCCAGCGATGGTTACCTGAAAAAGGCAGCCGAGCTTTGTGATAAATATGATACTCTTTTTATTGCGGATGAAATCCAGACCGGCATTGCCCGAACGGGCAAAATGCTTTGTGTAGACCATGAGGATGTACGTCCGGATATTGTGATCCTCGGCAAAGCTTTGTCCGGCGGCGCTTATCCGGTTTCAGCAATACTGGCCGACAACGAAATTATGGATTGCCTGCGTCCCGGGGAGCACGGATCTACCTATGGTGGAAATCCTCTTGCTTGTGCGGTGGCAATGGAAGCTTTACAAGTGATTCAGGACGAAAACCTGGCCGAAAATGCCGATCGCCTGGGCAAAATTTTTCGCAAGGAAATGAACAAATTGATTGAAGAAACCGAGCTTGTAAAGCTGGTTCGAGGCAAAGGATTGCTCAATGCCATTGTGATCAATGATTCCGAAGACAGCGATACGGCCTGGAATATTTGCCTGAAACTCAAAGAAAATGGACTGCTTGCCAAACCGACCCACGGCAATATCATCCGGTTTGCTCCACCACTGGTGATGGATGAAGAACAACTTCAGGATTGTATTTCCATTATCGAAAAAACAGTTAAAAGTTATGAGAAGGCAGCAGGCTAGTTCTTTTCTCTATGAGGGTACTGTAAAACCCGGTGTTTTCTGTCTGCCGTCATGGGTCTTTTGCTAAAGGTTCGTTAAAAGCGTTTAAAGAGCCAGTACAATAGATGCTGAAACAAGTTCAGCATGACATATAGGGCGGCAAATTCCTATTTACAATATTTTAAAGGAGACAACTGTATCAAAATATCTTCGACTGCAGAATTCTATTCGGGTTTAGGGTAAAGATAGTATATGTAAAAATAACCTCATCTAATTCCTGATACCCTATTCCCAAAATTTCATTCCCTTCTTTCATTTTACACATTGAATTCCCACCTTTGGATAGTTTGTGATACAAGGTCTTAAACGAAATAAAATAACTGAACTATGGAAACTGTCTCTCACCCCATTGGCAGAATGAATCGAAAACAATTTGCATCCACGATTCTTCTGTCACTTTTTTCACTATTTCTTATCTCCTATCAGGCACGGGCCCAAACCGTACCTCAATCTGCTTATGCGGGAATGAAATGGCGGGTTGTCGGTCCCTTTCGTGCAGGATGGGCAACCGTGACCAGCGGAGTGCCCGATAAACCGAACACTTTGTATTTTGGAGGAGCAGGCGGCGGTGTCTGGAAAACAACCAATGCCGGAAGAACCTGGCAGGCGCTCATGCAGCATAAACAATCTGCAGCTATCGGAGGGCTGGCGGTGGCTCCTTCCAACCCGGATATTATTTATGCCGGCACCGGTCAGGTGACTATTCGCTACGATGATATGGCGGGAGACGGAGTCTACAAATCAACAGACGGCGGCCAGACCTGGAAAAATGTTGGATTGAAAGAGACCCACAGCATCGGCAAGGTGTGAGTGGATCCCAATGATGCCAATCATGTGCTGGTAGCGGCCTTGGGACACATGTTTGGTCCAAATCCGGAGCGGGGGGTTTTTGAAACGATGGATGGCGGGCAACATTGGCAAAAGGTTTTATTTGTAAACAATAGCACGGGCGCTGTTGATATTGCCGCCGATCCTAAGAATCCAAAAATAATTTATGCATCCACTTGGCAAATGAGCCTGCACCCCTGGCTCGATTATTTTCAGCCTCACGTCGGGACGGGATCCGGCATTTACAAAAGTACCGATGGCGGGGCCCACTGGACTAAAATTCCCGGCAAAGGATTTCCGTCGGGAGCCAGTGTGGGACGTATCGGGCTGGGCGTGCCATCCGGAAGCAACGGACAGACCGTTTACGCCGTGGTAACTACTTCCAATGGGAAGGGCGGATTTTATCGCTCGGATGACGGTGGCGATTCATGGACGCTGGTTAATGATGACGCTGAATTGCCTAACGACTACTTTTGCCGTATTACTGTTTCTCCGGATAATCCCCGGAAAGTTTGGGTAATGGCTCGTTCAATGCATGTTTCAACAGACGGTGGCAAACATTTCAGGATTATTAAAGGATCACCCGGCGGAGACGATTATCATTATCTCTGGATTAATCCGAAGCATCCCGAATATATGATTTCCGGCGCCGATCAGGGGGCTGCCGTTTCGGTGGATGGGGGCGCTACATGGTCAAGCTGGTACAATCAGCCGACAGGACAGTTTTACCATATCGCGGTGGATGATCAATTTCCCTATCATATTTACAGCGGCCAGCAAGATAATGGAACGGTTGAAATTAAGAATCGCGGTCCCTATGGCGTGATTGAAGAACGCGATTGGCATCCCGTAGGCGGCGACGAGCGCGATTATATGGTGCCTAAGCCCGGCAACCCGGATATCGTATTCGGCAGCGGCCTCGGCGGGCATGTCTCGCGCTTTCATGAGGATACCCGACAATCGGCCAGCGTATCGCCATGGCCGGTATCGAGCTACGGCGCCAATCCCACGAAAGTAAAATATCGCTACACCTGGATTGCACCGCTGGTCTTCTCCCCCATCGGCAAACACACGATGTACATGGGTTCACAGGTATTATTTAAATCAAATGATGATGGAGACCACTGGGATGTCATCAGTCCCGATTTGTCGGGAAAAAGTAAAGATGGAGAAGCACCGGAAAATCCAACATACAAAGAAGCCAAGCAACTCGGATTTGGTGTCATCTACTCTATTGCCCCATCGCCGATCCGGG
>DATFLI010000491.1:0-28405 GCA_035267805.1 Balneolaceae bacterium
GTGCCCAGCGTCAATGCTACAAGCAGCAAGCCGATAAACAAGGCCACTCCATAAAGCGTAAGCAGAAGTAACGAAAGAGGAATTGTAAGCATGAGTATCAGCAGGATGACGACAGCAATGGGAACCCCAATAAAAAGCAGGAAGCCGATACCGGTATTGCGAAAATAGTTTTCAATGGAAAATCGCTGCAGATCGTTGGTCGTTTCGCGGAAAATGAGAATCAGCAATATTCCTGATATTAACAGCGACACGTAAAACCAAATGCTGAAGATAAGGGCGGCCCCCCAGGTATTCTCTTTGTTAACGACGATCTGCAGATCGTCGGGAGCATTACCCAGTTTGGTTCGGTCAATATCATGGGTTGTGGTGATGGTAGTACCTGAAGCCGGACGATAGTTCTCCCCAAAACTGAACCGGTTACCGTAAAGCTCCACATAATTACTGACTCTGCCATCCAGCTTTATTTCGTTGCCTGAAGCGCGCATCCAACCGTCAATAGTTCCTCCATCGAGGATAATTTGATTGCCGGCTACGGCAACGTTACCGTGGATATGAGCGTTAGGAGCAATTCGGACTTCCGATCCCGCCGCAAACAGATCCCCATACACCTGGCCATCGATAAGCACTTGTTCTCCGGCTGCTATCAGCATGTCACCGATTGTGCCTGTCATGGTCACATTTTGGGCGGCTACAATCGCATCATCATCAATCGAGCCATTGATTACCAGGTTACGGCCACCGCCATAAAAATCATCCCCCAGGTGACCATAGATATCTACAAATTGACCTCCTGCCAAGACATTATTGGCGATAGAATCACTTTTGTTTATACGTATCGTTGGACCGAATTTGTAGGTGGACCCCTGGGCCAGTGCTAATAAAGGCAGTAAAAATAACAATCCTCCCGTGATGAGCTTTTTCATTATTGCACTCCAATTATTGGTTAGGCTTAAAAAGCTTGTCACCAATAGGATACGATCATAATGTGGTATTACCGTGGCGGGATGACCCTTTGGAGCTGTAACGAATCGATGATATTTTTTGTAGGTAATTCACCTACAAATTTAGTTAGATATTTTTGGTAATTAATTGTTATGTAATAGGTTACTGTAGAGTATTATTTATCTACTATTTATAAATAAAGTTTTATTAAAAAAAACTGAGAGCGGTTTGCCAATCTCTCTTAACATCAAACGGGATATAAAAAATGGACTTATCTAATATTAACTTCTTTGCCGTTATAGTAGCTACCTTGTCAACCTTTGTGGTTGGATGGCTTTGGTACGGACCTTTGTTTGGAAAAGCCTGGATGAGCGCCGTGGGATTTACCGAAGAGCAGCTTCAGCAAGGCAATATGGCCAAGATATTCGGTCTGGCTTTTATTTTTGAGTTTATCATGGCTTTTAATCTTGCAATGTTTTTCTACGGCGGAGGAGGCGGTGGATCTATCATCACAACATGGACGGGTGCTTTTTATGGATTTTTAACCGGCTTTGGGTGGATTTTCTTCGCTATTGCAGTGACCAGTTTGTATGAGCAACGTTCATGGAAATATGTGCTGATCAACGGTGGCTACTGGACCATTTCTCTTACAGTTATGGGGCTCATTCTTGGATTATGGAAATAAGCTTCGTCAACCATTGTCTTTTATAAAAAGTGTCAATAGTTTTAATGTGCAATATTTAAATGAACCAACATCAGAGGACAGAATGAGTTATTATTTCACAACAACGCTGGATACTACTTTTGAAGATGCTATCGAACGAACAACGGAAGTTTTAAAGGAAGAGGGCTTTGGAGTGCTCACCGAGATCGACGTTAAGGCAACGATGAAGAAAAAGCTGGATAAAGATATATACAATTATCGTATTCTGGGTGCTTGTAATCCACCGATGGCTTGGGAGGCAATACAAGCCGAGGATAAAATAGGGACCATGTTGCCTTGCAATGTGATTGTGCAGGAGCGGGAAAAAGGGAAGGTGGAAATTTCGGCTGTAGATCCTGTGGCCTCTATGTCGGCCATTACTAATAAACAGCTGGGAGAAGTAGCCAAAGAAGTACAGGGACGGCTTAAAAAAGTGATCGAGAAGTTGTAATACTTCCTAACGTGGGTCTCTAAGGATAGCTTAATAAGTATCCCAAACATCATCAAATTTTAGCAGTCAGTCTATGAAATATATCGGAGCGCACGTCAGTGCAGCAGGAGGAGTGGAAAATACCCCCTTGCGAGCTAATGAAATTGGGGCTAAAGCTTTTGCCTTGTTCACCAAAAATCAGCGGCAGTGGAAGGGGCCACCGTTGAGCAAGGAAAATATTGCCGGTTTCAAAAAGAATTGCCAAGAACTGGGTTATTCCATGGATTATGTAATGCCGCACGACAGTTACTTGATTAACCTGGGACACCCGGAGAAAGCACAGCTTCAGAAATCCCGCAATGCTTTTCTTGACGAGATGCAACGATGTGAACAACTTGGCATCATGTTGTTGAACTTTCATCCGGGCAGTCATCTTGATAAAATCAGTTTGGATGAGTGCCTGAAAAGGAATGCGGAATCTTTGAATTGGGCATTGGACCAAACGAAAGGAGTCACCGCAGTGATAGAAAACACGGCCGGACAGGGAACCAACACCGGTTTTAAATTTGAACAGTTGGCTGCCATCATTGACGGGGTTGAAGATAAAAGCCGGGTAGGGGTTTGCATTGATACATGCCACGCCTATGCCGCCGGTTATGATTTGGTTTCTGAATCAGGCTACAAAAAAATGGTGGATGAATTTGCTGATATTGTAGGTTTCAAGTACCTGAAAGGCATGCATCTTAATGATTCCAAACGGGAGTTGGGTAGCCAGGTGGATCGTCACGATAGCATTGGAGAGGGAGAGATTGGGCTTAAAGGTTTTGAGCACATTATGCAGGACGAGCGCTTTGATGATATTCCTATGATCTTGGAAACGCCAAATAAAGAAAATTGGGCTAAGGAAATCGAATTGCTACATAATCTCGCAGGTGTTGAAAAGAGTTAAGATATGCTTAATTCTTCTGCTTGATGTTGCCGTATTTGACACTATTAAGCAATTTTTCCCAGACGCATGAACACGGGAAAGGTGACGTTAAATTTTTCTCCTTCGCTTATAAATTTACGGACTTTTTCCATCATAGATGACACCGGATTATAATGCTGCTCCGATTTCATTTTCTGCACCGGCGACCAGGAATTAAAGAATCCCTCCAGCTGCTCTAATGTCCATTCGAAAGTACTGGCAAAAATCGGGGAAGGAATCTCTTCAAATGGAAATGGAATGGTTTGATATTGTTGATCAATATATTCGCGAACTTGGGTAAAGTAAGTCCCAAATGCTTCATCATACAGCTCACGCAAAATGGGATCAACCTTATTATTTATCTCGATCATCCCGTAGCTGATGGCCGCTAAAAGCGCCTGATCTTTTGCAACTCTTTGAACTTCGCTGTAAAACCTTTCAAAATTGAACCAGTGAATAGCTTGAGCCACGGTAATTAGATCAAAATAATGATCCGATAAACCAGAGTTTTCAGCCGGTGCTTTTTTATAGGTTATATTGGTCTTTGGGATTGCATATTTAAGCTGTTTTTCATCAATATCGGTGGCAAATACCTGCTTAAAGTGATCTGCCAGGTAGGCTGCGACCTGACCGGATCCGGTCCCGCAATCCCAGGCGCAATCCATGGCTTGCAGGCGGTCAAAAATAAAGGCATACATTTCATCCGGATAAGTCGGCCGGTATTTGGCATACAGTTTTGCCTGTTTGGAAAATTCATGAGCCATGGTGGAGTGTTATTATTTTATTTATAAAATAATAAACTATTAACAGTAGCAGTATCAGAATTACAGTCTGTATTAAAAAAGGTCTTAGGGTATCACTGGCAGAATGTGAAACTGCGTCAATCCTCTCAAAATTCAGAACACTTAGAACTACAAACAAAATACTAAGAAATAATGTACTCCATTTTCTCACAATATTTTTTCCATCCATTTTGTATTCTCATTTATTAATTAATCTAGTGATGTTTAGACTCATCAGCCGCCGGATGTTGAATTACTGGCATCCTTATCTTGAATGCTCATAATTTCAAACCAGCTGATATTTCGAGTTAAATACATAACAACGGCCAAGACAACGAATAATCCGATGCTCCCCATGAGTAACGCATAATCTTGTAATTGCAGCAATATGTATAGATATCCATACAAGGTGATCAAAATTCCGAATACGATTCCTGTTTTACGTTTGTCTGATAAGACGCTGTAGGAATATATGGTGATCATTGAAATGATTGCGGCCGAAGCTATGAGATAAGCAAATTTGAATAGGATGTATTCTGATATCGACAGCAAAAGGGTATAGAAGATTATCAGCGCCAAGCCAATCAACAGATACTGAAGAGGATGGATAACCTTTTTGCTGAGCAATTCAATCATGAAAAACGTCAGGAAGGTCAACGCAATGAACATGATCGCATATTTAGCGGTTCGCATGGTTTTCTGATACTCATCCACCGGGAGCAAAAGACTGACTCCAAAAGTGGATTTTGATACTTCTTGATTGGATCCCAACCATTGCTGCGGAAAATTGCGATTCAGGTGCAATACTTTCCATGTGGATTGAAACCCGGACGCGTCTACTTTTCGGTCAACCGGTAAAAAATTTCCGGTAAAGCTTGGATTAGGCCAGCCAGAAGATAGTTGAACATTGGTTTGTTTGCCGACCGGGGAGAATAGTAAGGCCGAACTACCGTTCAGATTAAGATTGAAATCAAAGTGATATTTTTTCCCGACTTCAATACCGGGTGAAATCGAAATCCCCGACGTTAAAACATCGTTCGATTCTATGCCCGGATTTGCTGAGTATTCTTTGTCATTCCAATTGATTTTGATGAAATCTTTGATACCGGTCATATCAGAAATACCAACCGAAACAAAAGCGTCTTCCGGGTTAAAATTTTGTGCAGGAACGTTAAATCCATTCAGATTCAGTGATGGAAAATCTCCGGAGATAGACAATTTGCTGTTATAAACAATCGCTTTGTAAATCCCACGGTAGCGCACTTCAGGGGTTATGGATCCTTCAATATTCAAGTTTTCTGGCAAAAAGTGAGCATATCCTATGGTATAGTCCGTTTTATCGCCATTTTTGTAATAATGTTTATAAGGAACGCTTATTACAGGACCGACAACAGCTTGTTTGTTCCCCCATTTTTGACTGATTTCATCGGCTACGGAATCCCTGCGATCCTGACGCTCCGAAATTAAAGCCTGTATCAGGAAAGAGGGAATAAGCAGAATAAGTGCAAGAAATCCGATAATAAATAACCGGATACCTAATGAGTGTTTTAGGTTTTTCATAATAAGAGGGCTAGGGTTATGGTTTTTGATGATGTCGACATCAATGCTTATTAAATGATTTTTTATGCAAGAGTATGTTGTATTTCAAAACGAGTGTAAAAACGTAAACATTAGTTAGTCCCTTTAGGAAGAAGGTAATTGTTTGTAAGCTCGTCGGAATAGCAAGGCTGATCCGATCCAAAGAGCGATGAAGAAGCCATTTTCGTACAATATTTGGAAGACAGGGATAACGGGATCCTGTTGCATGCCAATGATAATTGTGATTACGACGATCAACCCTTGAGCAAAAGCCGTAGCGAGCAAGGTATATTCCATTCCGCGTGGACGAAGGTGTGAGGCGAGAGTACCGATGATTCCGACGGCAATCACCCCAAAATACATCAGGTTGGCGGGATTGTCTTCCGAGCCGATGAGCCCAACGGCAAGATTTGCCCAAATGAGAAAAAGCCCTGTACCGAGTGCAAGACCGACAGCAACCCGGTAAGCGGTATTACCCGACTTTTGATTTGCCAGGATATAGGTGAGCCCGGTACCAAACAGCAGAATTCCCGCCACGATAAAATCGCTGAGTGTCCAAACGATTTCTCCGGTAAACTGCATAGCTATGAACGGTATCATTAAGATAAATCCTGTTATAAGCGCCAATACAGCTACGGATTGGATTAATTTATGGTCTCTACTCATCAATGTTGCCTTTGCTTGAATTTGTATTTTGAAAGTACTTTGTATTTCAAAGTAAATATAAAAATTTTTTTAAGGAGCATGATTACTTCTGGGATTTAATGATTTGCTCCAGGACTTTAAGATGTTCGTCAAACGCCTTTTTACCCTCTTCAGTCATATAATATTTGGTGTTGGGCTTTCTGTCGATAAAGGTTTTCTCAACACCGATAAATTCTTCTTTCTCCAGGGTCTTAAGGTGACTCGCTAAGTTTCCGTCAGTCACATCCAGATATTCTTTAAGGGATGTGAAATCAAGTGTATCATTGACTGCCAAAGCCGACATGATTCCCAGTCGTACACGGCTCTCGAATGCTTTATGGAGGTCATCGATTGATATTTTCACTGCTTATCACCGTTCGTACCTAAAATGCATATAAATACCATAGATGATATGGATCACTCCGAAACCGATAGCCCAAAGAAGTAGACTGTAAGCTATAAACCAAGAGCTAATCAATCCTAATCCAATCTGGGTTAATCCCAAAAACTTCATCTCATCATAGGTGAATTTGCTGGCATTGTAGATAGCCAGACCGTAAAAAAGCAGCGTCAGTGGGGCCATTAATCCTGCCAGGCCTTCTGAATATAATAGCAAGATCAAGATGCCACCCGCCAGTAAAGGAACGGTCATGTTAGCCAACAACCTTCTTGAGGTGGCATTCCACACATTTTCACCCCTTTTATTGGCCTTTCCATAGGAAAGAATAATGGCCGTGACTATTGCCAGTATCAAAACCAAAATGGCTAAAAATATAATCCGGATCAGGTTCGGGGATGTATAACCTATCTCATCAGGATTAAAAGCATAAAAATGATAGGCAACGTAAGCACCGGCCAATGCGTAAATACCGGCCATGATGCCAGCCCAGCCCGAGAGTGATAAAAATTTGGTAGAACGCTCCATCATGGAGCGTATTTCGGCAATATCCCTTATATAATCTTGTTCTTCTTTCATACAAAGTACTTTTTATTTCAAAGTAGAATAAAAAAATCTCTTAAACAAGAACAAAGTATTCAATTAATAATGGTCAGTAATATTTTCTAGGCTATGATGCTTGGATTCAATAGATCCTTGAAGCGCCATGCAGATAAATTCTCAAACAGGTTTATGGCTGGCTGCCACCAATATTTCGGCAGGTGCTTGGAATCCTTCCTCTGTTTCGAAGCTCTCCAGTGCCTCTGCTACCTCTGCCCAAGCAGCTGTCTGAACGGCCTCAGAGCAATCGCTTATAACAGCTCGATAAGCTCCAGCCGCTTCCCGCAATATGTTCAATGCGTACATCGCAGATGGCATACGGAACGGCGCGTTAAAAGTACGTTGTTCCCAATCTGTAAATCCACTTGTGGTGAACAATCGTTTGAGAACTCCTGCTCCGCCGAGTGCAAAGATCCCAGGCTGTCCCGGAGCTGGCGGTTCTTTCTTGGCATGTCGCAGTAAAACCTGCATGGGTTTAGCCATAAACGGATTGGCCTCTGGTGTGGAGAAGACCACAACGGCAATCTTGCCACCGGGTTTAAGTGCACGCTTTGCTGCAGCAAGGGCTTTGGAGGGATCGGCAAAAAGCATCAACCCAAGACGGCAGATGGCCGCATCGAAGCTTTCGGCAGACACATCAAGATCTTCTGCAGCACTTACCAAAGTAGAGATGTGATCAAGTTTGGCAGCGCGGGCGTTTTCGTGTACGTAATGCAGCATCATTTCGGAAATGTCGGTTGCAACCACATGCCCATGTGAACCAACCAGTTGAGCTGCGATCAAGGTTTGGCTTCCGGCGCCACTGGCAATGTCAAGAACATGAGCTCCTGAAACGACACCTGCCATTTCTAACATTGCTTCTGTAGCAGGGGACATCCAGTTGGCGAATGTCCTTTCCCACTTCGCCCACCCGGGAGCTGCACTTTCCCATTGTTTACGTATTTCTTCTCGTTCCATACTCACCTCCTTATGGGATTTTTCATGTAAGGACTACGAATAAGGACATAGTCAGTTAGTGCAGATCTTACAGACACTCATTAATATTTATAAAATCCGCATTATCCAGTGTCCTTTATTCGTGATGATCTTTAAAAAAGGCCTCACTTAAATTATAGATATTAGTAACTCTAAGTAATCCAAGGAAGTCTTCGAGATCTATTTGGGAATAGATAACGTAATCAATATGGCAATTGCATGGATCAACGGCAATGGCAATATTGCCATTGCAAGAATATTGTTGGTTTAGGAAGCTTTAAAGCTTTTATTAATGGATTTCAAGATAGGAGGTTAGGAGTGAAAATTTTGATTCCTTTCGAATGAAATGCCATTTGACGATCATAATTGTTTTAGAGGATGATACATTTTTTCCCCGGCTGTGATCCTGATCGGCAAGCGATTCTGTGTGGGAGGCAGGGGACAAGTGGCAAATTCGGTGAATACGCAGGGCGGATCGTATGCTTTGTTGAAATCGATATAGGTGACGCCATTCTCATCAGGAGTCGCGCAATAGATAAAACGCCCGCCACCGTAAGTACTGTTGCCATTTGTTTTATCGCCAACGATAATGAAAAACTGGTCATCAGTATCCGGGTTACCCAGCGGCGCGAGGCTGTATCCTTGTCCCTCGATCGTGAAATCAAGCCTACCGTACAGCGAATCCTGGAAAACCTCTCCCAAAACATCGGGAATTGAAATTGTTTCGGGTTTATCAAACCGGTGAAAGGTGGCTTTGACACGCCACTTTTGGGATATGGGGAAACGCTCGATTCCGTTGAAAGCATCAAAGTTTGGATTTTGAGCATCTTTCAGCCGAATAAAATAGTGATCCCTTCGCTTGATGATATACCAGAAAAGCGAATGATACCGAAGTTTAGTTTGGCTGCCTTCCCCGTTGATAGGATGCATCACGGTCTCGGAAACTGGTTCACCATTCCCATTCGTAACCTCTGCCTTTGGATTAATGGTAAATTGAAACACACTGTCATGTCGGGTGATGGTACCCAGTTCAGACGCTGCTTTAGGTGGAAAAATCAGATTATTAGAAGAGTCGGAACCGAAAGTATGCGTGCCTTCTTTAATATCGTACAACCCGGCAAGGCTCAACCAACTGTCTTCTTGTTTAAGCGAATGGATGCGCTGCTGGTGCCACTGATTGATCTCGGTAATATATTTATCGTGTTCTATTTGCTGATTCTTGTGACCACACGAGCTGATAAGAACAAGGAGGGTTATTCCCGAAATAAATTGGCTTAATCTTTTAGGGATAAGATTCATTGCTTGTAACAAGAGTATTTATGATTGATCGTTAAAGCTTTGAATTTAATAAATTCTATTTTTACTGCGAAAAGTTCTAAAGGCATGTCTTTATTCTCTGTCTTTGCTAACTTTAAGTATGAGTGCTAAATCTCAATGGACCCATGTCGACAAACGTAAGTTGGAGCTCACCAATCTTAATAAGATCCTATTTCCCCAAAATGGTATCATCAAGGCAGAGGTGATAGCCTATTATTTAAAAATGGCTCCGACGATTCTGTATCACATTAAAGGGCGTCCGTTGACATTGATAAGGTATCCCGACGGCATAATTGGCGAACATTTTTATCAGAAAAACCGGCCGGAGTGGGCTCCTGATTGGGTTGAGTTCATAAGGCTGGGCGATGAGGAGAAAAAAGACTATATCCTGGCTACCGAACGGGCTACGCTGGTCTGGCTGGCTAATTTGGCAGCCCTTGAACTTCACCAGATGCACAGCCGAAGACCTCATTTTGACTATCCCGATTATTTTGTGTTCGATCTGGATCCTCCTGAAAAAAAGGATTTCGGTAGGGTAGTGAAAGTTGCTTTGCTGCTGAAAGAGCACCTCGAGGATTTTGGTTATTGTCCTTTCGTTAAGACGAGCGGGGGCAAAGGACTGCATATTGTGGTGCCGGTAGAGCCCAAATGGGATTTCCAGTCTGTTTTTGAGGCTACCAAAGAAATGGCTCAACCTTTCGTGCAAAAGCATAGCAACATTGTTACGCTACAAATTAAAAAAAATGCTCGGAAGGGACGTATTTTGGTGGATATCTACCGTAACCGGAATGGGCAGAGTATTGTATCGCCTTACAGTTTGAGGGGAAGGGAGGGCGCACCGGTTTCAATGCCGATTCGATGGGACGAGCTGGCATCTGTGGATCATCCGGACCAGTTTCATTTGAAAAATGCGTTTGATCAATTGATTGAAAAAGGGGATGCCTGGGAAGGAATAGGAGGTTATGCCACGGTTTTGCATACCCGGCGATCCACTCAGATTCCGGTCACAAAATCTCAAAAAACCGAGCATGTTAAAACACCGGATCAGCTTGCTGCATATACGCAAAAGAGAGATTTCTCAAAAAGCACTGAGCCGAAAGCTACAGTTACGACAGTGAGCGGGCATCGGTTTGTCATCCATCGTCATCATGCATCGCGATTGCATTATGACTTGCGACTGGAGCAGGCCGGAGTGTTAAAATCGTGGGCCGTCCCCAAGGGCATGCCCCATCGTCCGGGAATCAAGAGACTGGCCGTTGAAACAGAAGATCATCCGATTGAATACCTAAATTTTGAGGGAACCATTCCCAAGGGAGAATATGGCGCCGGACAAATGTGGGTTTTTGCTACCGGCAGGTATGAAATTACCAAACAAAAAACCGATGGCATGTATTTTCGACTGGAGAGCGCCGATTTGAGTGGGGAATACCGGTTACATCGGATGAAGGATAAAGAGTGGCTGTTGGAAAAAGTGGAGCATTCGCAAATTGACTGGCTTACTGATTTAATTCAGCCGATGCTTTCCGCGAGCAGTTCATCTATCCCAAAAAATATAAACTATATCTATGAAGTAAAATGGGACGGCATTCGGGCTATGATTGCAATGGAAGAAGGGCAGCTTCGTATTCGAAGTCGCAATCAGAATGATATTACCCGACAGTTCCCGGAGCTGCAGATTTCCGGTAGTGCTTTCCGTGCTGATAATGGGCTTTTTGACGGTGAAATTGTATGCCTGGATCCGTCAGGGAAACCACAGTTCAAGCAGGTGATAAACAGACTGCTGAGCCAGGATGAATCAACCATACAATCCTTGTCCCGACGTAACCCCGCCTACTGTTATTTATTCGATTGTTTGTATTTGGATGGGCGGGCTGTTGTCAATGAGCCGTTGCTGCGAAGAAAAGAGTGGTTAAATGACAGTTTGCGGGACGGCAGTTCGTTCCGGTTTAGTGAGCATTTCGAGGATGGACAGGCCTTATTCCGGGCTGCCAAGGAGCATAAGTTGGAGGGGATTATGGCGAAGAAAAGGGATAGTGTTTATATGCCGGGGAAACGATCTGACTTATGGCTGAAGATCAAAGTACGCCGGACGGCTGACTGTTTGGTCGTGGGCTATACACAAGGACAGGGGGATCGTCGGGATTATTTCGGGGCACTGCATCTGGCCGAGCGTATAAATGGTAATCTTCAGTATCGCGGCAAAGTGGGAACGGGTTTTACTGTGGTCACCATGAAAGAGATTAACGAAGAGATTAAAAAACTCAAAACAATTAAAAAACCGGTGGAGAATAAAATCGTAGGTGAGAATGATACTACGTGGGTTAAACCGAGGCTGATCGTTGAAGTAAGTTATTCGCGATTAACACCGGATAAAATTTTACGGGAGCCTGTATTTTTACGCCTCCGTCCGGATTTGATGGATTAGAGTTACGACGATTCGGGCGGCTGGATTAGGATCCGGTAAGTCTCCGACTTACGGTTGAAGTGGCTTAAGCTGTTTAAAGACTCAACGTATTTTGCAGTGCGCAATGCTTGGAATTGCCCTCTTTTGCCCCCCCTTCAAGCAAGGAGGGAGACGTTTTTCTAAAGCAGGGAATCGCTGACTGAAGCCGCTGTCCGGCTGATGATCAATGTTATCTTGCTTTACAAAAACAAAGAGAAGATTTAATTCGGGAGTTTTTCTCCCTACAGGAAGGGAGAAATCAAAAGAGGGTACCTTACGGCTGAAGAGGCTTAATCTATATGTTCAAAACGAAATTCTTATACAAAGCAAAAATGGAGTGTTAAGATTATAAAATTTAGTATCTTATAAGTAGTCAATAATTACTCTCAAAAATATGAGATCCATTTGGAAGGGACATATTCAATTCTCGCTGGTAACTATTCCAATTCGGGTTTATAACGCCTACGATTCCGGCAAGAAATTGCACTTCAGTCTGTTATCGAAAGAGGGTCATAATCCGGTTGGCTATGAAAAGAAAGACAAAGTGACGGGCAAACCGTTGCAAAGCCAGGATATTGTTAAAGGGTATGAGTACGGAGAAGGGCAGTATGTGATTGTCTCAAATGAAGATTTTCAAAAAGTTAAGCTGAAGAGCACAAAGGTTATTGAGATTGAAGGTTTTGTGGATGGAGAGGAGGTGCCTCCCGCATTGTTTGACAGTCCGTATTTTTTGGGCCCCGATAACGAAATCGCTTCCAAGCCTTACAAACTCTTTGCCCAAACGTTACGGGATACAGGCATGACGGGGGTGGGAAAGGTGGTACTGCGTGATCGGGAATCGCCAGTTTTGGTTGCCCCCATGAATGGTGGGATGATTATGTATAAGCTCCGGTATCCTAGTGAAGTGAGAAATATCAAGGATGTACCATTCATAGAAGAGCGGGAAGTGAATAAAGATCAGCTAAAACTGGCTAAAACACTTGTCGATTCCATGACCAAGTCCTTTGCCGATATCGAGTTGAAAGATCATTATTACGAGGCTATGAAAGAGATAATTGATGCCAAAATTGAAGGTAAAGAAGTGGTTACGGTGTCCGAAGCCGAACCTGAAACGGTGGATATCATGACGGCATTGAAGGCCAGTATCGACTCGGCAAAAAAACCAATGGAGAAGGCAAAAGGATCCTCTAAAAAGCAAACCGCCCAAAAGTCGAAAAAGAAAACAGGTTAGTATTTGAAACCTCTTATGAAGATCCATCGATTACCATTATCCGATCCCCAAAAGTTTGGTCCCAAACGTGCACAAACGAGACGCAACCGTACCCTCGAAAAACATGGTCAGCTCAATCTTTTTTCGGGACGAATTTTACAAATGGAATCGTCTGCCCCTTTTGATGAAGCTTTGCGTTTAGATGAATCCGGCGACTATAGTTCAGCCCAAAGATTTTATCTTAAGGCTATTGAAATGGAAGATTCGATGGCTGATGCTTATTGCAATCTGGGTATTATCGCTTTCAGGGATCAAAATTATGCCAAAGCTATAGACTATCTCACGCTTTGTCTGAGGTATGATCACCGTCATTATGAGGCGCACTTTAATTTGGCAAATATATATGCCGAAATAGGAAATGCCCCGTTGGCACAAATCCATTACGAGGTTTCGATTGAAATGGAACCCACCTTTTCAAACAGTTATTTCAATTTGGCACTCATTCTTGTAAAGATTCATGAATATTCCGAGGCTATCAGTCGGCTCAAAGAATATGTGCAGATCGCCCCGGCAACGGAACATAAACCCGCCTTGGAACTCATTAGCAAGCTGTCAAATCTTTAATTGTTAATCCAAATGAAGATCCGGTGAAATTTCTTCATACCTTTGATAAATTGCAGGAATGAGTAAAGCGGCAAGGTAGCAAAGAATACCAGTTGCTGTAAAGACAATTCCAACGGTCATATCATATTTCAGGGCATGCATGCTTACGAGTAAATTATACCAGTCATGTGCATTTTTATCGAGGCCCCCAATTAGTGGCAGCTGACGGGCACCGCCATCAGCGGCATAAGCGGCTACATCCAACCAGCTGTAGCCTATCAGACACAGCGAAAGTTGCATCCCGATACTTTTTCGGTTGAACCAGAAGAAGATTAGAATGATAGCCGGTAACAAGATTTGGAATAATGATCCGCCCAGAATCGTAATAAACCGTACGCCAAATATTCTAAAGAATGTATGTCCCGCTTCGTGAACGATTAACAAAAAATTATCCACAAGAAAATGGACTATATTCAATGGAAAGGGATATTTATAGGTTACCGCAAAGAAAATATTATAACGTAGAGCCCAATAAATCTGGTGGGTCGAGTAGAAAATAAACGGCAGCATCAAAAGCGAACACCACCATTTTTTAAGTAATTTTATCCCCGTCTGTTTGAGTTGATCCTGATTCATCACGTATGATTATCTTAAAAAAGAAGATACGTGAAAATCGGAAACTTCAAAGGAAGAGATGCAGAAAGTACAGCGTTTGAAAATAATGAGCGGATGAGGGGAATTGAACCCCCGTCTCGAGCTTGGGAAGCTCACGTTCTGCCATTGAACTACATCCGCTTTTTCGAACGAACTAATTATACACTTTTTCCTGGGATTTTTGAACAAATTTTTCTTCCCAAGCTTCCTGGTTTTTCTTAGCGTCCTGAATATAACCTGTATGTTTAATGGCGCCAATAATTGCTTTATTAATCAGGGAAGCCGGGAAACTCATCGGTCGAATCACATCCATAAATAAAACCACGCGTATGCCGTTGGTGTCATTCCATACCTCATGATCATAGGTGTCATCAAACATGATGCCTTTACCTTCCTCCCAATGTGCATAGGTATCTTCCACGCGGATGCGACATTGCTCTTTTGGCTCGGGAACCAGCAACCCGAGGTGATAACGCATAAACCCTTTATAAACGCCCCGGTGATGGGGGATGTGCTTTCCCGGTTCCAAAATGGAAAAGAAAGCGGTGGTCATACCGGGCACACTTTCGACGAGCTTAGTTGTTTTCGGACATCTGGCACAATTTTGTTCAGCTTTATAGCCGAATCCATACAAGAAATAGGTCTTCCAGTTATTGTCTTCGGTTAAAGCCTTCTGATCTTCCGAAATATCCTGAAAGTTAGGGATGGCATCTTTATTCTTGAGAATTTCATCCAGCTCATCCCTTATTACTTTCCAGTTATCTTCAAGCCTCCTGGTCCAGGGAAACTCTGTCGGGTCCAGAAATGGAGTGGTGGGAACTTTGGAATATTTCTCCATTATTTTTTCGATCCCCCATAGTAATTTTCCTCCGAAATCCTTGACGATTTTTTTCCTCTTCTGCTTGAATGACATAGTAGCATTACTCATAATTTTCTCCCTTTGGTTACGATAAAACTCTTTTTATAGTCTATATAATAATTTTAAAAAAGCCTAAACAATTGTAAAGTAAAAAGTTGTGGGAGTGTTAATATTTATTGTTGGAATGGTGATTTAGGAACTGATACAGATTTCATCTTCAATCAGAAGGCAAAACGCTTAAATACTTCTCGGAAGGTTGTCTTTTTTTTAACGAAATATTCAACAATCAGATTAATAGGGAGCATTGCTTTTGGATCTTCATCAATTTTGCGTCGATTTTGAAGATCCGCTCTCTTTTCCTGGGTAGAAGGGAAGGCGTTCCAAAAGTCATAATGCGCCCTGACAATCGCCTGAAATTCTTTCCATTCGCCTCGCAAAAGGGTTCGAAAAGCGGCAACTATATCCAGCACATAACGTCCTGTAAATCGCCATGCAATAGTATCGGCACTGCAATTCTTCCATATCATCCGCAAGTTGTTCCGGTAATTGTAATAAACTTTTCGGGGCGATCCCATTGGTAACGAACCACCGCCCAGGTGATAAATCACGCTTTTGGGACAAAAGCGCACTTTGTACCCATTGTTCCAGATCCTCCAACAGATATCTATTTCCTCCATGTGGAATTCAAAATCTTCATCGAATCCCCCCAACTTTTCGAATATTTCCTTTCGTATAGCCAAGGCAGCTCCGCTTGCCCACAGAATATCAGCAGGATTATCATATTGTCCCACATCTTCTTCGACGGTATCAAAAATACGTCCGCGGCAAAAGGAGTACCCAAATCGATCCAGGTATCCTCCCGCAGCACCTGCATATTCGAAATATTCGCGACGTTCGTCAGATAACATCTTGGGCTGTGCCGCAGCTATTTTTTCATTCTTAAAGCACCGGGCAATAGCATCCAGCCAGTTCGGTTCAACCCGCACATCATTATTCAGAAATATCAGGATGTCACCGGTAGCATGGGGAACAGCTCGATTGTTTCCACCGCAGTAGCCATAATTATTATCAAAAGTTGCAATCCTGATATTCGGATAATTGGCTTCTACCCATGCTTTGGATCCATCTGTGGAGGCGTTGTCGGCTAGAATAATTTCGAAGTCTTCATATTCTGTTTCGGCTACGCTCGGCAGGTAGTTCTTAAGGTGCTCCAGGGCATTCCAAGAGACAATAATGATGCTTATTCGAGGCACAGTTGACATTAGGTCTATTGTAGATTGTAAATCATGGGATTATAATGAAGTGTATTCCCTAATCCCAAAAAATTCTGGTGTATTCAGACGATTGCCTTGGCTTGCCAATGAAATGAGCTTTTTGCTATTCCATTGTCACAAATTAATCTCCGTCAAGAGACTTCTTCCAGCCACCGCCCAGGGATCGATAAAGAGATACGACCGAGGTTAATTGTTGGAGCTTATCATTGACCTGGCTTAATTGAGCGGCAAGCAAATTTTGTTGGGAGGTCAACACATCAGTGTAGGTTGCATTGCCATAATCGAGCAAATCCTTGGAGTACTGTACAGATTTTTGAAGTGCATCAATCTGTTGTTTCCTCAATGATATTTTTTGCTCCGCATGCTTGTAGGAATTCAAAGCATCTGAGACTTCACGCCCGGCGTTGCGGACCGTATTTTTATAATCTATCAGGGCTTCTTTTTGTCGTGCTTTAGCGGTTTTGAGACGCGCTTTGTTGCGACCCTGTGCAAAAATAGGCTCGGTCAAACCCCCGATAATGTTGGCAAAGATAGAGCCGGGTTTAAGTAAGTCATTAAAGTTGAGGCTCGAAAATCCACCTTGAGCAGAGATTGTCAGTGACGGATAGAAATATGTGCGGGCATTATTGGTGGTCTCGAAGGCGGCACGAAATGCATTTTCTGCGGCGATAATGTCGGGGCGATTTCTGAGCAGTTGAGCTGGCACGCCTACTTCCAGAGTGTCTGGGACGGATTGTTGGGTCAGCGTAGACCGTTCAATGTTTCCCGGGGTCCTCCCAAGCAAGATACTGAGCGCATTTTCCTGCTCTTGGATCTGTTGTTTGATGTCGGGAATCGTTACTTCTGCCGAGTACCGATTAGCCATGCTCTGTACAACCGCGGCACCGGTTACGTGGGCACTTTGTTTGAGCTGTTTCATCGTCTCTACATCCTGCTTACGGTTTTCAACTGTTTGCTGTGTGATGTGGAGTTTGGCATCGAGGGCCATCAGGTTATAATATGAGTTTGCAACATCGGCAATAAGAGTGGTCTGAACAGCTCGGCGTACCGCTTCACTTTGCAATAATTGAGCATAAGCCGCGCGTTTGGTGCTGCTGAGTTTCCCCCATATGTCTGCTTCCCAGCTTGAGGACAGACTCAAACTATATTGCTCAGTTGCTTTGATAGATCGGCCATTGCCGCCAAAGCTACTTCCGTTATCCGAAGGTTCATTATAACTTGCACTGCCATCGGCATTTAAGCTGGGGATGAACGACATTTTGCTTTGATAAAGGTTAGCTTGCGCTTCTTTGATCTGCTGGATAGCAATTTGGAGATCAGGATTATTTTGCAGAGCCTCATGAATCAGATCTCGCAGGTGGGGATCAGAAAACAGCTCTTGCCATGGCATATTTCCAAGTGTGGTGCTATCCAGTTGAACCTGCTGCCGGTAAAGTGGCTTGGTCTTAACATCCGGCTTTTTAAAATCCTTTGTAACACTACAGGAGGTTATAAGCAGGGCGCTGGCGATGGTAATAAATAATGATTGTAAGTGAGAAGATCTCATAGATTTCATATTACTTTTTAACACGCAGTATGATACAGGACTAATAATCGCACTATCTTTTTTGAACTCCGGTTATCTTTTCTTGCAGATTTTGGAAAATGATAAAGAGTGTTGGTATTACAAATATTCCAATGAGCGTACCCACAAGCATTCCGCCGATGGCAGCAAGGCCAATAGATTGGTTACTGTTAGCGGCTACTCCTGTCGAAAGAGCCAGTGGCAGCAGGCCGAAGATAAAAGCGAAGGAGGTCATCAGAATGGGACGTAGTCGAACTTTTGCCCCTCGGATGGCAGCTTCAGTGATACCCATTCCTTCTTGTCGACGCTGCAGGGCAAATTCCACTACAAGTATGGCGTTTTTCGCTAAGAGTCCAATCAGCATGACCAGAGAGATCTGCAGGTAAATATTATTGGCTATATCAGCCATATTTGCAAAGAGGAATGACCCCGAGAGACCTATCGGCAGTGGAAGCAATACTGAAAAAGGAATCAGGTAACTCTCGTACTGGGCACTCAGCAGAAAATAGATAAAAATGACGCTAAGTGCGAAGATGATGGCTGATTGACCGCTGTTGGCTTGTTCTTCCCGTGCTGTTCCAGAATAATCATAGCTGTACTTTGCCGGCAGTACTTGGTCTGCGACCCGGGATATGGCATCGAGAGCATCTCCGGAGCTGTAGCCGGGCGCCGGTGATCCATTTATAGACACGGCATTGTAAAGATTAAATCGTGAAACGGATTGCGGGCCGTAGACTTTATTCAAGGTAACAAAGGAATTGACAGGGGCCATGTCTCCCTGGTCATTTTTTACATATACGTCATTGAGACTGGCTTTACTGGCGCGATATTTCCGATCAGCTTTGATCATCACGCGGTACTGTTTTCCAAAACGATTGAAATCGGAGGCATAAACACCGCCATAGTAGCCTTGCAGCACAGTTAACAAATCCCGCACGCCAATGCCGGCTTTCTTGCATTTGGCCACATCCACATTGATTTGATATTGTGGAAAATCAGTATTGAAGGAAGTGGTGGCAAACGCGATTTCAGGCTGTTTGTTCAGCGCCTGAATAAATTTATGGCTCATGTCGTCAAGCGACTTAAAACTACCTCCGGATCGATCTTGCAAGTGCATTGTAAATCCACCGGTACGACCAAATCCGGGGATTGAAGGGGGAGCAAAAAATCGGATGTTGGCAGCCTTAATTTGAGCTGCTTTTTTATTCAGTTTAGCAATAACGCTGTTAATATCCTGGTTCTCTCCGGTACGTTTGTCCCAGTTTTTAAGACGGTATATTTCAAAACCGTAAGAACTGCCGGCTCCGCTTATTAAGCTTCGCCCGGTCAGTGATAACCTTGTTTTAATTTCTGGAATAGACTTTGTGAGGCTGTCAAGTTTTCCGACGACATCACCGGTTCGCTGCAGTGAAGACGCCGGGGGCAATTGAATATCAGTGAATAAGAACCCCTGATCTTCCTGCGGTACAAAACCGGTTGGGGTGTATTTTAAAAATCCCCAGAAGGCCAAAGCAAAAACAATAACGGCTGCTACAGCTACCCATTTTCGGTCGTTCAAAAATTCCAGCACTTTTTGGTACCGTTCGAGCGTAGTCTTAAAAGCCACATTGAAACTGTGATGAAAGCGATCAAGAATTCCCGATTTACCATTGGGTCCTTTGTGCTCCGGTTTTAAGAAGAGGGCACAGAGAGCTGGGCTCAAGGTAAGGGCATTAGCCGCTGAAATCAGGATAGCAATAGCCATGGTAATCCCAAATTCCTGGTAAAAGACGCCGGTCGATCCCCCCAAAAATGTCACCGGAATAAATACAGCTGACATCACCAGTGTAATTGAGATGATGGCACCCGTAATTTCATGCATGGCATCTATGGTCGCCTTTTTGGCCGATGTTTCGCCCTCATCCAGTTTGGCGTGAACGGCCTCGACGACTACGATGGCATCATCTACTACCATCCCAATAGCAAGAACCAGTGCAAAAAGTGTAAGCAGGTTGATAGTAAAGCCAAATAGATTGAGGAAAAAGAATGTACCGACAATAGATACAGGGACAGTCACGGCCGGAATGAGGGTTGATCTGAAATCTTGTAAAAAGACGAACACTACAATAAATACAAGAACAAAGGCCTCCAGGAGGGTTTCAATAACTTTGCTGATGGATGCATTGAGGAACAAATTGGTATCAACCAGTGTGGTATAGGTCATGCCGGGTGGAAAGTCGGGCTGGGCCTCTTTTACCACATCCTTAACGCGGTTGATTACATCACGGGCATTCGAGCCTGCAGATTGATAAATGGCCACCGACGCACTAGGATGCCCATTCGTTTCATGAATGCCATCATAAGATTGCGAACCGAGTTCGATGTTAGCAACATCCTTAAGTCGCAATATATCTCCGTCGTCCGTTGTTCGTATAATAATATTTTTATATTGGGATACCTTATTGAGCCGACCCGAATATTTGATGGTGTATTCGAATTCCTGTTTTCCATTACGCCCGAATTCTCCCGGGGCCGCTTCCAGGTTTTGATCATTCAGTGCCTGGCGGATATCAGAGGGGACGAGACCATATTGACTCATCACATCCGGTTTCAGCCAGATCCGCATGGCATAATCGCCGGTGCCATAAACATGAGCTTGTCCCACTCCGTTGACACGCTGAATTTGGGGTACCAGGTTGATTTTTGCATAGTTATCCAGAAAAGCCTCGTCATATTTATCATCCGGGCTATAGATCGAGAAGATCATAAGCATAGAAGTCTGCTGCTTGGTTGTGGTTACCCCGGACCGTACAACCTCTTCCGGAAGTAGACTGGTTGCTCGTGAGACGCGATTTTGCACGTTTACAGCAGCAATATCGGGATCCGTGCCAAGTTTAAAATAAACACTGATACTGGCACTACCGTTATTGGAAGCGGTGGAGTTTATATAAATCATATTGTCGACTCCGTTGATTTGTTCTTCCAGCGGAGTTACAACACTCTTCAAAACTGTTTCGGCATCAGCACCCGGGTAGTTGGCTGACACTTGCACGGTTGGTGGGGCAATTTCGGGATATTGGGTTATGGGTAGGGCAACAATACCGAGAATGCCGAGAATAAGAATAATGATAGAAATGACGGTAGAGAGAACCGGTCTTTCTATAAATTTTTTAATCATAAGAAAAGCTCGTTAAATCGTTTTTAAATTCAGTAACAGGTATAAATTCTAGTTTTATAGATCGGTCGAATCGCTGCCAAGACTTTCAAAGACGCTATCGGTATTTACCGGGTTCGGTTTGATCTGCATGCCATCCTGCAGACTGGGCAGTCCGTTTATAATGATTTTATCACCGGTCGATAAACCACCGGTAACTACGTACGTTTTAGCATTTGACACAGAACTGATTTGGATGGGCGTACTTCGTGCTTTTCCATTCTTATCCACCAAGTACACAAAGTGCTTATTTTGAAGATCATAAGTTGCTTTCTTGGGCACCATCAGTACAGAATCTTTTGGGATGGGAATACGAATCGTTCCGCTGCCGCCGCTACGCAACAGTTTTTCAGGATTGGGAAAAGTGACTCTGAAATTAGCGGAACCTGTGGATTGATTAATGAGTCCGCTGGCTATTTCAAGTGATCCCTTGTGGGGATAAAGCGTATTATCAGCCATAATAAAACTGACTGGCGGCATCTGTTTTATTTTTTCACGAAGTTCATTGCCCGGTGCCTGCTTCATCATACCCAATAAATCGCGTTCGCTCATTGAAAAATAAGCATACATTTTATCGATGTCTGAGACGACCGTCAACGGTTTGGTAATATTGCTGCTGACTAAGCTACCCACCCGGTAAGGGATGTTGCCAATCACACCGTCGGCCGGACTTTTAACCGTAGTATACCCAAGGTTGGTTTGAGCATTGATCAGGTTGGCTTGCGCCTGGGCAAGTGCTGCCTTCTTGGATTGTAAGTTATATTGCGCTGATTCAACATCATATTGACTGACAATATCTTTATCTGCCAGTGGTTTCGTTTTCTTTAAGTTCATGCTGGCGGTATTCACCGCGGCTTTGGCCGCTTCTACATCGGCTTTGGCAGAGCGAACCTGTTGGTCGTATTCTTCGCTATTCAGTTGAAATAATTTTTCTCCTTTATGAACTTCGGCTCCCTCATCTACATACATTTTTGTAATATAACCGCTGACACGTGGTCTGATTTCGACTGTTTGATGTCCCTCCAACGTAGCAGGGTATTCTGCAAAAATAACTGTAGATCTTGGCTGTAAAGTGATAACCGGTAACGTCGGAGTTTGGCTGTCGCCACGCGCACCCTGCTGGCCTCCGCAGGAAGCAAGAACCAGTGAGCCGATTATGATTGATAAAAATCTTTTGTGCATAGATAATAAATTGCTGTACATCTGATTTTTTATATCGTTCATTTATGTAAATTCAAATTTAGTTGACTCTATCAACAATAAGAGTATTCTTGAATACTTTTATAAATTTGTTCAAGTACCCTATAAAAAGTTTTCAAATCCTGTTCTCCTACATCACCAAGAACTGTTTCTAATAATTCATTTTCCACATTTAACGCTTTTCTTAAAACTTTCAGTCCCGGTTTGGTTAGAACTAATTTCTTTCGTCTTTTATCTTCAGGGTCAGGTATTTTTATCAAAAAATGTTTTTTTTCCAGGCAGTTGATTTGCCGTAATACTGCTGATTTATCCTTATTAAGCATCTCCGCAAGAGAGTGTTGGCATAATCCATCATCATTATTCAATAAGTTTAAAATTACCATTTGGCTAACCGTCAAATCAATCTCATGCTGCGAAAAACTTGCGTTTATTTTACGGACCAATGCTTTAACAGTAACACCAATTCGGATACCAAATGGATTTTTTTCATTCATAGATCTTGTAAGAATTATTGAAAGGGTCACAAGAACAAATATTTAGTTGACATAATCAACTAAATACCTTTAAAAATTGTTAAATGTATGTTAAATAAGCATTGTATTAAATCTCAGCGAAATTTTAGTATTGAATTTCACCAAAATGAGGGGATTTATATTTCCCGTTGGTCTAATGAATAGAAATATTTATTCTTGAAGCTAACTTTCAGATTAATGGAATTTAATATCTATAGTCATTTACATAGGCAGAAAACATTCCTATCATATAATCTTTGAAAAGTGAAGTTCATCTATGATTAAAGTTGGTTTAATTTCAGATACCCACAGTTATTTGGATCCCCAAGTATTAGAATACTTTGAGGATCGGGATGAGATATGGCATGCCGGTGATTTTGGCACTTTGGAAATTGCTGATCAGCTTAAAGAGATTGCCCCGCTGCTTGGAGTTTATGGTAATATTGACGGGCAGGAGATCCGCCGTGAATATCCTTTACATCAACGATTTGAACGACAGGGGATAGATTTTTGGATGACGCATATTGGTGGTACACTGGGTCGTTATTGCATTCCTATTCGGGAAGAGATGGAAAAAAATACTCCCGATGTATTTATATGCGGACACTCGCACATCCTGAAGATAGGAAGAGACCAGGATAAGAATAAAATGCTTTTTATAAATCCGGGCGCAGCAGGACGACACGGTTTCCAGGTTTATCGTACTTGTGTGCGCTTTAATATTGATAAAGGTAAGATCAAAGATTTTGAGGTTATCAATCTAGGCAAAAGGGGAGAAGAGGAGGCGTGAGTTGTGAGTCTTGAGTCATGAGAGGTCAAAAGTAGAAAGGCAGAGATTAGAGGTTGAATGCTTAAAATGAATTTGACAACAGTGGTTGAAATCCCCAACCTACCAGCATCCAGCATCCAGCATCCAGCATCCAGCATCCAGCATCCAGCATCCAGCATCTAGTCTTCAAATCTTTCTATAAGTTCGACGGCATGGAACGCTGATAGAGTAACCAACGGAATGCCTCCGCCCGGGTGTGTGCTTCCGCCCACCAAATATAACCCGTCTACTGATCTTGATTTATTTCGAGGGCGCATAAAAGCCGAGAGCTGACTGTTGGACGACGTGCCGTAAATACTGCCTTTGTTACTTCGGTACTTCGTGTAGAAATCTCGTGGTGTGATACAATTTTTTAAAACGATGTGATTTTTGAGGTCGGATAAACCATGCGTTTCCAGTTTTTCAATTACCCTGTTGGAATACAATTCTTTTTTCTCTTGCCAGTCGTACGCATCACTTAGATAAGGGGCGTTTACCAGTACAAAAAGATTGGAACATCCTTCGGGAGCATGATTGGGATTCGAATAAGAGGTGTTGGCAATGTAAATGGTAGGATCGTCAGGCATGACTTTTTTAGAAAATATATGAGAAAATTCTTTCTCATAATCTTCAGAAAAGAAAATGTTATGGTGAGATAGTTTCTCATAGATTGTATCAATGCCAAGCAACATCACAAAACCGGAGCAGGAAGGTTCAAGGTTGGCGATATGTTTTTGTTTCCGGGTTGAAATTTGAGCATCGTCTAAAAGATGTAAAAAGGTTTCACTGGCATCCGAATTGGAAACAACCAGATCAGCAGGAATACGATTCCCGGATTGATCAGTCAGGCCAGATATTTTATCGCCCTTGGTATTAATGTGTGTTATATCTGTGTTGTAGGAAATATCAACACCCAATTCCCCGGCAAGCCTTGTTAAGGCAGTTACCAGAGAATACATCCCGCCGTCGAGGTAATAACCTCCAAGAGCTAGTTCGACATGTGGAATTACATTCAGCGTTGCCGGAGCCTGAAAAGGAGAAGAGCCGTTGTAGGTCGTAAATCGTTTAAAAAACTGTCGGAGTTCTGTGGATTCAAACATATCGTCAACGCGACCGGCAACCGTTTTAAAAGCGTCAATCCTGAAAAAGTCAGTAATATTGAGTGAACGTAAATCCGATAGCCCATACAAAGGATTAAATAGAAAGGCTTCTTTGGTGCGTTCGTAAAGCTGTTTCGAATAATCCAGGAAATCTTGATAAGCTTCTATATCATCCGGGGCAAATTCCTGCAGTTGAGCAATATTCAAGCTGGAATCCTGGAAACAGTCAAACCGGGTTCCATTGGAATAAAAATACCGGCAGATAGGGTTAACAGGTTGAATGTCTAAGTAATTGTTGATGTCCGCATCACAAAACTCAAATAACGATTCCAGGATAAAAGGCATGGTAAGCAGGGAAGGGCCGGTATCAAAACGAAATCCCATGGCGCGTACTTCATTAATTTTTCCTCCGGGATGTTTGTTCTTTTCCAGAATAGTAACATCGTGTCCCTTCTTAGCCAACAAGCAAGCAACAGTAAGTCCCCCTAGACCGGCACCGATGATTTTTATATCCATAGCGTTGATAATAATAAATTTTAAATCAAATAACGTAGCATTCGAGGTGATTAACTGTTAGTTTAGCGAATCTAAGAAGGGATGGTAACTTATTAACCGATAACAGAAAATTCTATGAAATTATTGAAACCTCTTGGCCTTGTTATACTGCTTATTGCGATTATGACGGGATGCCAATCATCTCAAAAATCAAATTCACAATATTACCTTTATGTTGGTACCTATACTCGTGATTCGAGCCAGGGAATTTATGAGTACAAGTTTGATGCCAGTGACGGCAGTTTATCACAGGTTGGGGTGACTAAAGGCGTTACCGATCCTTCGTATTTGACCATCTCTCCCAATCATAATTATTTATATGCCGTTAATGAATACCGGTACAGCGATCACAGTGGGGGAGAGCTGAGTGCTTTTACGATCAATAAAAAAGATGGCTCCCTCACACATCTTAATACCGAATCAACCAATGGCACTTCGCCTTGTTATGTGTCGGTAGATCATACAGGGAGCTATGCCTTTGCCGCCAATTACAGTAGTGGTTCATTTTCTATGTTCCCGATCAATAGCGACGGTTCCCTGGATTCGGCCAGCGTGACCGTTCAGCATTATGGCAGCAGCGTAAATAAAGATCGGCAGTCATCCCCGCATGTGCATTGCACGCATCTAACGCCCGATAACAAGTTTTTGATTGTGGATGATCTGGGTACCGATCACGTGTATCAATATGCTTTTTCTGCCGACAGCGGGGCTTTCCATCAGCAACCGGTAAATAAATACGAAGTAAAACCGGGGGCCGGACCGCGGCATATAACTTTTGCCCCTAATGGAAAGTATGCTTACCTGGTTACAGAGATGGGGGGATTGGTTTATACTTTTAAATACCGGGATAATGAGTTGCATCCCTTGCAATCCATATCTGCTTTGCCTAAAGATTATAATGGAAAAATTGCAGGCGCGGACATTCATGTGTCGCCGGATGGGAAGTTCTTGTATGTTTCGATGCGGGAAGATCTAAACCAGATTGTTTTTTTCAAGATAGATCAGCAAAGTGGAAAGTTGACACACGTCGGGCGGCATTCCAGTGAGGGCGTGCGTCCGCGTAACTTTATGATCGATCCTACCGGCAAATATTTGTTGGCTGCCAATATGAATTCCGATAATATTGTTGTATTCAAGCGGGATAAGACTACAGGAGGGATCACGCCAACAGGCACTGAAGCCAAAGTTTCGATGCCTGTTTGTCTGAAGATGATAACGGCCCAATAAATCACAAACTCACACTGCAATAGCGTGACTTCAAAAAAGGGGGGAAGGCATGGAAAGCCTCTAACCACACCGTTAAAATCATAATCTTTATGTGTTAGGATGTTAAAATATTAGGAGATGACTTGGGGAGCCGGATTTAATTCAAATTCGGGATGCCGGAAACTTTTTGTCCTATATTCATCCTTCTCGATATTGGAGGCGACAGGAAAGCATATAAGCTTTATTGTTAGTATGGAGCAATTTTAATAAGTCGAAATGATTAACAATTTTACTCATAAAAAGAGTATTTTGCTATAAAATTGTCTTTTTTAGAAAAAAAATTGTCTATTCTATACAATCGTTTGCATAATTATTGTTTTTCTCTATTTTATTTTTTTAAGCATACCTTGAATAGAAATAATTGAAAACGTTAAACATAAATTTAATCAATAGATCCTATTAGTAATGCAATTACTGGGATATGATGTAGGCAGCTCAAGTATAAAGGCCTGCTTGTTGGATGCAAGCACCGGTAACGTAATTGCTTCCGCCGCTTCGCCCAAAACAGAGCTTGCTATTCAATCCCCAAAAAAGGGATGGGCTGAGCAAGATCCCGAGGTCTGGTGGCATCATATCAAGAAATCTACGGCGTTGATCCTGGACTCTGAGGCTGCCAACCCTGCAGATATTGCCGGAATTGGTATTTCGTACCAGATGCATGGGTTGGTAATAGTAGACGAGCAGCACAAGGTTTTACATCCCGCTATAATTTGGTGTGATGGACGTGCTGTGGAAATTGGCAATCAGGCTTTTAAGGATTTGGGATCCGAATTCTGCCTGGAGCATTATCTCAATTCGCCGGCTAACTTCACCGCTTCCAAATTACGGTGGGTCCGGGAAAATAAGCCGGAAATTTTTTCGAAAATCCATAAAGTGATGCTGCCCGGCGATTACATTGCCATGAAACTGACCGGTGATATCCGCACTTCGGTTTCAGGATTGTCGGAAGGCATTCTCTGGGATTATCAATCGAATGATATTGCTTATAAATTACTGGCGCATTATGGCATTCCCGCTGAATTGCTGCCCGAATACGATCCTAATTTTGCTGTAACCGGTGAATTAAATAAAGAGGGAGCCGATGAGTTGGGATTAACGTCCGGTATCCCGATCGGTTACCGGGCTGGCGATCAGCCTAATAATGCGTTATCGCTTAATGTGCTGGATCCGGGAGAAGTAGCAGCCACTGCCGGAACTTCGGGTGTGATTTATGGCGTCACCGACAAGCCGTTATACGATGCTAAATCACGCGTAAATACCTTTGTGCATGTCAATAATGACAAAGGTCACCCACGGTATGGGGTATTACTTTGTATCAATGGGACGGGCATCCAAAATAGCTGGCTTAAGAATACTGTGTTTGATGATCGGTATAGCTATGACCAGATGAATGAACGGGCAGCCGAAGTGCCGGTTGGTTCGGAGGGAGTCCGGGTTTTACCTTTTGGAAATGGTCCGGAACGGGTATTGCAAAACCGTGATATTGGGGCAATGCTGCGAAATATTAATTTTAATCGTCATGGAGATGCCCATCTCATGCGGGCGGTGCAGGAGGGCATTGCTTTTTCATTGAATTACGGTCTACAGGTGATGCGTCAAATGGGGATGAGTATTGATACAATCCGGGTAGGCAGCGATAATATGTTTCAGAGTCCGCTTTTTCGGGAGGTTTTTACCAATGTGACCGGAGCCACCGTCGAATTATACAACAGTAACGGAGCGCTTGGGGCTGCGATAGGGGCCGGACTTGGCGCCAGTGTCTTTAAAGACCGCAAAGAAGCGTTTAAAA
>DATFLI010000492.1:0-7599 GCA_035267805.1 Balneolaceae bacterium
TACAGGGGGGCATTGCTTACTTGCTATAAGGAAAGGCAGGTATAACCTATGTATATGGCGGCTACCTCTTGAGGAATGAAAAGTATGCAGATTTTTTGACGAAATTCTGCAAATAAAGTTGTAAATTTGAAACATCAAAAATGGACGCACAGATATTTGAAATGTAGTTTTAACCCGATAATCAAGAACCAGATGAGCAACGAAAATAAATTTCAAGAAACAAAGATACAGTTCGATACGGGGGCAGGAAAAGCTTACCTGTATAGTCTAAAAAAATTGGAAGAGCTGGGATACGGAAACATAAGTAAACTTCCTTTTACTATTCGCGTATTGTTGGAAGCTGTGCTGAGAGAGCATGATGATTATGTGTTTACTGAAGATGATATAAAGACGCTGGCAAACTATAATGCCAAAAACCCGGAAGGAGAAATTCCATTTAAACCTTCGCGGGTTGTGCTTCAGGATTTTACCGGCGTTCCGGCGGTGGTTGATCTTGCCGCTTTGCGCTCAGCTATGGATCGTATGGGCGGAAGTCCGACGTCGATCAATCCGCAGGTACCGGTGGATTTGGTGATCGACCACTCGGTACAGGTCGATGAGTTTGGCCAGAAGTATGCATTTATGCATAATGTGGAACGAGAATTTGAGCGGAATCGCGAGCGATATGAATTTCTAAAATGGGGACAAAAGGCCTTCGACAATTTCCGGGTTGTGCCTCCGGGACGTGGTATCGTGCACCAGGTGAATCTCGAGTATCTTGCCAAAGGGGCTTTTAGCAGAACAGAAAATGACGGATCCACTGTTGTTTATCCCGATACGCTGGTCGGCACCGACTCACACACGACCATGATTAACGGACTCGGCATTCTCGGCTGGGGCGTTGGCGGTATCGAAGCGGAAGCAGCGATGCTGGGACAACCTATTTATATGCTCGTACCCGAAGTGGTTGGTATGAAGCTGACCGGTAAACTCCGTGAAGGTATCACGGCCACCGACCTGACGTTAACCGTTACTCAAATGCTGCGTCGTCATGGCGTGGTTGGCAAGTTTGTTGAATTTTACGGGGATGGACTTAGCAATATGAGTCTGCCCGACCGTGCCACCATCGCGAACATGTCGCCGGAATACGGCGCGACGATGGGATTCTTCCCGATGGACAGTGAATCGATGCGTTATATGAGACGTACGGGGCGTGACGAGGAGCATGTGGAAATGGTCGAACGCTATATGAAAGAGCAGGGGCTGTTCCGTACCGATGATACGCCGGATCCCGAATTTACGGATACTCTTGAGCTGGATCTTGGCGACGTGGAGACATCCCTTGCAGGACCCAAGTTGCCGCACGATCGTATCACGCTGCCCAATATGAAGTCGACTTTCGAGAAAAGTCTGACGAGTGATGATCCTACGATGGGCTTTGATCTTGCACAGGAGAAACTGGCGAATAAAGGGACCTACAAAAATGGTCAGGAAGTTGAAATGAAGCATGGCGATGTGGTAATAGCTGCCATCACCTCCTGTACGAATACATCAAATCCAAGCGTGATGCTGGGTGCGGGAATTGTTGCGAAGAAAGCTTTAGAAAAGGGACTCAAGGTTCCGCCTTATGTTAAAACCTCACTGGCACCGGGATCTCGTGTTGTGACCGACTATCTTGAGGAAGCCGGCCTTACCAATTATCTCGATAAGTTGGGCTTCAACTTGGTTGGGTACGGATGCACCACCTGCATCGGTAACTCGGGACCGCTGCCCAAACCCGTTGAAACGGCCGTCAAGGAAGGCGATTTGATTGTTGCGGGCGTTCTCTCCGGAAACAGAAACTTTGAAGGGCGAATTCATCCCTATGTAAAAGCCAATTACCTGGCGTCGCCGCCGCTGGTTGTTGCCTATGCGCTGGCCGGTACGGTGGATATTGATCTGGAGCATGAACCGCTGGGCAAAGACAAAGACGGTAATGATGTTTACTTGCGGGATATCTGGCCTTCATCCGAAGAAATTGCCGAGCATCTGGACAGTGCCATTCGTCCGGAGTTGTTCAATAAACAGTACGGCGATATCTTCAAATCTGAAGAATGGGACGAGATTCCCGTTGGCGGCGGAGAGCTTTATGAGTGGAAAGAAGAATCCACTTACATCCAGGAACCGCCGTTCTTTGTAGGTATGGGTGAAGAACCGGAACCGATCAAGCCGATAAATGGGGCCCGTGCCCTGGTTAAAGTTGGCGACTCGATAACGACCGACCACATTTCTCCGGCCGGGAACATCAAAAAAGACAGCCCCGCCGGGAAATACCTGGTTGAGCATGGCGTAGAAGAGCGTGATTTCAACTCCTATGGATCGCGACGGGGCAACGACCGGGTGATGACCCGCGGTACTTTTGCCAATGTGCGTTTTAAAAATCAGCTGGCCCCCGGCAAGGAAGGGGGATTCACTAATTACTTTCCCGATGATGAAATCACTACCATTTATGATGCAGCGATGCGTTACAGGGAAAACAACACCCCACTTGTTGCACTGGCCGGTAAGCAGTACGGTACGGGCTCATCCCGTGACTGGGCTGCCAAAGGTACGATTCTCCTAGGCGTAAAAGCGGTAATTGCTACTTCTTATGAACGCATTCACCGTTCGAACCTGGTCGGTATGGGAGTATTACCGCTACAGTTCAAGGAAGGTGAATCGGCTGATACTCTCGGGCTGGACGGATCGGAAGAGTTTGATATCCACGTATCAGACGATCTGAAGCCTCGGCAGCCGGTCAAGGTGGAAGCCAGGAAAGCCGACGGATCCACTGTTGCTTTTGAGGCCATCAACCGCATTGATACACCGGTAGAAATCGACTACTATCGCAATGGCGGCATTCTGCATTACGTATTGCGTGAATATCACCGTGCTGAACAGAAAGTCTAAGGTTGGTTGGATCCTTAGCGAGATTTGAGGCTCGATATCTATGATATCGGGCCTTTTTTTATTTACCCATCTTGGGCGAAGGTCTATTGGCAAGGGCGCATATAAATCCTCATAGGAAAATGAGAAATAAATATTTTAGGTCTAAAGAATTGTTAACTTTTACTATGCTTTCAAATATCATTAAAAAACCTTAAATAGATAAACAAAGAGATTATGAATCGTATTCTTCGGGGGTTATTATTATGCAAGCCAAAAAGGAAAAGCAGCCGGCAAAATTAGCTTTTAATGAAATAAAAAGCGATAGCTTACAGCTGTTGCTAAAGAATATAAGTAGCTTGAATCGGGCTGTTGAGCTACAGGCGGTGCTAAATGAGAGCCTGGAGGTAATTTGTAATGTGATGAAAACCGAAGCAAGCTCGCTGATGCTTGTGGATGAAGAGAACGGAGAGTTGATCGTGAGTATGCCCACCGGGCCGGTGCAAAAAGAAATTAAAGGAATGCGACTTTCTGAAGGGGAGGGAATTGCAGGATGGGTGCTGGAACATGGAGAAACGTATTTTTCCAATGACGTAAAGGAGGATGAAAAATTCGGTGGTGATCTTTCGGAGGATTTTACGAGTCGAAATATCATTTGCTCCCCCTTGTATAACAAAAGCGGGGCTGTATTCGGTGTTCTACAAGCTATCAATCGATTTGATAATGAAGTATTCTCTGGTCAGGATGTAAGAATTTTTGAAACCCTTGCTGATCATGTGGCCATCTCTATCGAACGCACCCGGGAATTGGAGCATCTGCAACAAGAGATTGAAGAAAAGGAACTGTTGCTTAGGGAAGTTCATCACCGGATTAAAAATAACTTATCGACGCTTACTGCTTTAATTGAAATGGAATTTACCGAGATAGATAATGAACATGCAGAGCATATACTTCGGAAAACCTGTTCTCGTATCGAGTCGATGACTGAAGTGCATGACCTCCTGCATAATTCCGGACTCTCCTATTGTATAAATCTTGGGTCCTACCTGAAACGGTTGACGGGGAAAATTGAAGATACCCTTTCTGACCCTGCCAAAAAGGTAACGATTGATATTGACGCGGACCCGATAGAAATTGATACGGAACGGGCTATGAGCTGCGGGTTGGTAATGAATGAGCTGCTCGTTAACGCTTATAAGCATGCATTTAATAAAATGCAGGAGGGGGGGACTATATTCATCAAGCTTAAACAAATGGATAATGGTGTTGTAAATTTAATGGTATCCGATAATGGCTCAGGTATAGGAGAGAATTTTAGTCTGGATGATTCCGGATCCATAGGTAGTTGGCTGATTAATGTGTTGCTTCGACGTTTGAAAGCCTCCGTAGATATCAATCAAAAAGAAGGGACAACATTTTCAATTAAGTTTGAGAAATGAGTCATTAAATCAGCCATTTTTCGACTCCCCGCATGGTATAAATGCGGGCCATCAATCTTGACAGTGGCGTGTGCAGCATCAGGTAAACAAGACTGTTCCGAAGTTGGGGAATGTTGGATCTTCTTCCCAGGCGCATATTTAATTCGGCTCTTCTTATCGCATTTCGCGCGGCTTTTTGCCGGCGTTCTTCAAAATCTCCAAGCGTTTGGGCCGGGGACTCATGCCGATTTAGAATGCCGTCCAGGCTCTGCGCCAGATCCCAGGCGCCCAGCCAACCCAGATTCATCCCCTGACCCCCGATGGGACTTACCACATGGGCAGCATCTCCCACGGCAATAATACGATTCTTTACCATAGGGCGAGCTGTCAGTTTTTGGACCCCAAAGCTGCTAAGCATAAAATGATCGGTTTTTATTAAGCTATGGTTGATACGCCTCGCAACACGCTCTTCAATATCGGTTCGCCTAACGTCGGATACATATTCTGAGGTTTTGACAACCCATCGCCTCCTTTTATGGTGCAGGGGGAAAGATTCAATGACTCCGTTATCACAAAGGAAAATAGCCGCATCCGATTTTAATGATGTATTATCAGAAAAGTCGCCCATGATGTACGTGTCGGGATAGCGTCGGCCTTCGAATGCTATGCCGGCTTGTTCGCGCACAAAACTATCCTTGCCATCGGCTCCCACTAAAAAAGAGGCCTCAATAATATGAGAATCTCCTTGCTTCGAATAGACCACTTCAACAGAATCCTCATTTTGATGTATGGAGCTAACTGTTGCATTACGAATCAGCAGGTCCCGATTCTGCTTATGGACGTATTGTTCGAGGATCGTTTCGGTTTTATCCTGCGGCAGGGCCAGGATGAAATTGTACGGTTTAGGACAATCTTCAAATGAAATGATGCCCATTGGTTGGTTATTTGCAAAAGCGTGGCCATTGTAGATTTTGATCCCTGACTCCAGGAAAGAGTTTGTGATTCCCAATTTATCAAATAATTCCAGTGAAACAGGGTGAATGCCCAGAGAGCGCGAGCCATGTTGTACTTCACCTCTTTTTTCAAGGATTACTGCAGATATCCCGGCTTTTTGAAGGCAAATCCCCAGGAAAAGGCCTACAGGACCTCCTCCAACAATAACCACTTGGTATTTCTCGGGTTCGTTAACCATGATGGTATTTTAACAGTAATCGAAATGGAAAAAAGGATTCAACGATCCAATCAGCGGGGACTGATTTCTTGAGTTCCTGTGGTGTATAACTCCGTTTGATGGAAGTTAGACCGTCATATGTGATGAATGAGCTCCGAAATACCGGTCGCGACAGTAAATTGAAAAACAGCCAGGCCCAATCACTTCGACAAATATCGTTAAAAATTACGGATTGGGTACTCAATTTACGTGATGCATTGAGGATTTGGGATAACTGTTGTGGGCTCAGGTGATGCAGTAAATGATTTGATATTACAAAATCGAATTTGTTTTCGGCCGGATCGAGCTCCGATATGTTGCATTGCAGGAATTCAATATTTGGGTGGCGGCCTTGTTTCCGGACAAAATTAAATGCCCTGGGATCGGGATCAATAGCTGTAATCCTAAGATTATAATCATCCTCAGTAGCCCATTGGGCTATTTTTTTTGGGATATCGCCGCCCCCGAAGCCAACATCTAAAAGTGAACATTGATGACTGTGCGATAATGAAGGTCGTATTTCATTTCGGTAAATGGTCCGCCAGCCTGATATCAGGCTGTTGAGTGTGCCAAACTGGCGATAAGTATTTTCCAAATCAGCCAGATTGCACTGCGGGTCATCCATACGCTCAACAGATGTGGTATTTCGTTCACTGAGAAAGAAAGGCATAGCTCAATTCCGAACTTTTTTAAGCAGTCCGCTTTCAATAGTGAGCCCGGGTCCGAAAGCCATTGCCAAGACGGATTCTTCCTCCACGTCTGTTGGGCGTTGAAGTAAGTCTGCCAATACAAAAAGTATGGTAGCACTGCTCATGTTCCCGTAATTGGCAAGCACTTTCCGGGAAGAAGTCAATTGTCTATCCTGCAGCGAAAAGCTCTGTTGTACTTTGTCGAGGATGGCACGTCCGCCGGGATGGATGGCCCAATGTTCTACCTGTTTGGAATCCAAAGCGTATTCGTCGAACAAGGGTAAAATGGCCTCTTCGAGATTCGCTTCGATAATTGCCGGGACATAGGTTGACAAAACCATTTTAAAACCCGTATCGCCAATGGTCCACGCCATGTCTTTTTCACTCTGTTCGGCGATCGTGGTCGAAAAATGGGACAGTTGATAATCTGGAGATGCCGTTGATCTTTGATTCGAGACGATTAATCCCGCGGCGCCGTCCGCAAATACGGAGGCTGAAATAAGATTATCGGTAAGTTGTGAGTTTTGCAGGTGAAGGCTACATAATTCCAGGCATACGATGAGAACTTTGGCATTTGGTTGCGCCTCACAGAACGCTTTGGCCATTTTCATGGCCGGAAAGGCTGCAAAGCATCCCATAAATCCCAAGTGGAAACGCTGTGTAGCGGGGGATAATCCCAATTGTTTGATGATTTCAAATCCGGGCTCGGGGGCAAAAAATCCGGTGCAGGATACCGTAATCACATGAGTGATATCCCGGGCATTAATATTGGGATTATCCTCTATCGTTTTACGTGCTGCATCCACAAAAAGCTTCTTGGCTTTCTCGGCATATAGTGCATTACGCTCCCCGGTAGAAGGCATGGCCATAGAGCCATCTTTCCGGAAGAAAAAACGCGGATCACCGTTGCTGTTAAAATCGTGAATTACAGTGTGACGCTTTTCGATACCTGAATTAGAATATATGCGATGAATTATACGCTGTACTTTTTCTTCATCGGTGATGTATTCCTTCATCCGGTCCCGCAGAAATTGTTGCTCATATGACTGTTCGGGTACAACAGTAGCAATATTGTGAATATAAGCTGGCATGTAATTTAACTAAAGGATTAGGTAGAGTATATCTATACCTAAATTTTGTTGTAAAAATTCCGAAATGCTAATGAAAGTCTTGAGTCTTGAGTTTTGAGCAATGAGCCTTGAGTCATGAATTGACTCACTACTCACGACCTTCTACCTTCTACTACCTTTCGTCTTCAGGTAGAATCTTACATTATGCAGGATGGCAGCGGTGGTGAGCCCGGCAATGAGCCCCATCCACAAACCCTGAGGGCCAATGCCCCGGATAATGCCCAAATAATAGCCGAGGGGCAAACCAATCATCCAATAGGCAATAAAGT
>DATFLI010000493.1:0-4103 GCA_035267805.1 Balneolaceae bacterium
TATAATAAACGGCTTGAATCAATACATTATGTTACGTTTTTAAAAGATGGCCGTTTTATATGGACTTCGGAAAAGGATGGCTGGCGAAGGCTTTATCTGTATGATAAAAATGGCAAGCTTCTGCACCCACTCACTCCCAAATATAATGTGGTGACCAACCTGGTAGATGTGGATCAATCAAAAGGATGGGTGTATTATTCGGCCCGTTCTGCTCATGGGAATCCTTACAATAATGAATTTTACCGGGTGTCACTTAAGGGAGGACAACCGCAACAATTGGCTGAGGCCCCAGAAATGAGTACAGGGGCACCGGAAAAAAACGTCAAAATGAGTCCTGATAAGCAATTCTTTTGGGTTATCCATGGCCGGATCAATGAGCATCCTGTTATGGAAATACACGCTTCAAATGGGAAGCTGATTGACAGCATACCTATCGTTTCAAACTTTTTAAATGCATACAAGCATTCGGCACCCGAATCATTTCATGCATTAGCCGCTGACGGCAAAACAGATCTTTACGGGGTTATCTTTAAACCGGATAACTTTAATCCTGCGCATAAATACCCGGTAATTGAAGAAATCTATGCAGGTCCCGGGGAAATTAATTCGATACGTTCCGTTTTAACCCCCATTTATTGGCTGCTCCAGGGACTTGCCAATCGCGGGTATATAGTTGTTGCCGATGACGGACGGGGTACACCCGGCCGGAGTAAAGCATTCAAGGATGCTTTTTACGGTGAGATTGGTCAGCATGAGATAGCCGACCATGCGGCTGTTTTAAGGGGAATCAGCAAAAGTCGCCTTTATATGGACATGAAAAGAGTCGGTGTTTTCGGTCATTCCTGGGGTGGTTACTTTGCACTCAGGGCTATGTTGCAAAGGCCCGGTTTATATAAAGTGGGAGTGGTGAGTTCAGGCGATGCCGATTTAAAAGATTTCAGGGTACCCATTGAGCCTTTCATGGGATGCACTCCGTCTGAATGTCCGAAAGCATATGAACGAGGGTCCAATACGAAAATTATGGGTAGGCTAAAAGGCAAGTTGCTCATCATGCATGGAACCGCTGATGAGGATGTTCCCTTTGGAGAATCGGTCAAGATGATAGAAGCGTTGAAGAAAGCGGGGAAAATATATGATTACACTGTTTTTCCTGGCTCCAACCATGTTACTTACCAGGACCCATACTGGTTTGAAAGAATGATTTACTTCTTTAAAAAGAATTTGAAAGATTTAACAAATAAATAATTAGAATAGAGGAATCCTGATGAGGCTACTGGTTGAAATAGAGCAAATAGAGAATAGTGCTTGCTATCAGATTATTTTGCTGGTTTTAATTCTATCTTTTTTTGTCATTGAGAATGCAGTTGGACAATCTGTAAATGGCCCAACTGCGTCGTTAAATATTTCGTCGATCACGGCTAATGAGCCTGTTGTATCCAATGGAAACGATTTCAGTTATACAAATTCCGGATGTCCGTTTGATACTGTTGGCTTGAACATACGAAATCTTCAATGTGGCTATCTGACAGTACCGGAAAACCGGAAAAAGAATAACGGTCGTACCATCAAACTCGCCGTTGCGGTGATCAAAGCTCCCAAATCGAAAATAAAGAAATCGGCCGTAGTCGTTTTGACCGGCGGACCGGGTGACCGGGCCTTATCACCCCGTTTCCTGAAATTGTCAGACATGCTGTTGCCGGGCCGTGATGTCATTGTTCTCGATCAACGTGGAGCAGGATCCTCTAAACCCAACCTCTGTTCATGGCTTGATAAGTCAGCTTCAGATATCCGGGCGATGAATTTAACCGGGAAGCAGGCCGATCTTATGATAAGGGGAGCAATAAGAGGTTGTCATGACGAGCTGCGAGCCAAAGGTATAGATTTGGGAGCCTATAACGTAATTGAAAATGCGGCCGATATCAACGATCTTCGCCAGGCTCTGGGTTACACTAAATGGAATCTGGCCGGCGGCTCCTATGGGGGAATGCTCGAGCAGGTTGAAATAAGAGACTTCCCGGCTGGCGTCAGGTCGGCTGTTCTGTTCAGTCCGGTGCCAATAGGTATGCTTGGCGGTGATAATGTTTCGTCTTTTGCGCGATCACTTGATAAAGTATTTAAGCTGTGTAGTAGCAATAAGAGCTGTGCAGAAACCTATCCGTATCTTAAGAAAAAGTTTTATGCAACTATAGATACCCTGCGCTTGCATCCATTAAAAGTCTATCTTAAGTCGGGAGATAACGGAACTGAAAGTTATGTGGTGAATTCACAGGATTTTGTTCATCTCATTTTTGAGATGCTTTATAATGAAAATGGGATATCCTATTTCCCAGCTACTGTGAATGCATTCTATAGCCGGGATAAGAAAACAGTAAGTAAGATTATAAGTTCGGGAATGGGAGCTGATTACAAAATTTCGGAAGGTATGTTCCTTTCAGATGTATGTTATGATGCACCGGCTTCACGCTCGAAGTGGGAAACTGAAGCCGCAGCACATCCGGATTTGAAAGCAATAGGATTTTGGAATGATGCCTGTACATATTGGGAGCCGGAACATGCCACACCGGCAGAACTAAGGCCGGTGAAGAGTGATATCCCCGTTATGGTTATAAATGGGTATTTGGATCCGATCACACCTCCCGAAAAAATACAAATAGTATTGAATGGTTTTTCGAATGCCCGACATGTGATGTTGAAAGATGGTACTCATAGTGAGCCAAGTGTCCGAACGATAGGATGTCTCCGACTGCTGGTTGGCAAGTTCCTCAATAATCCTTCAAAAAAACCGGATACGGCATGTGTGACGAAAATTTCACCGTTACAATTTAAATCTATTGAAAAGAATTGAGATTAAGCCTATCGGGATAAAAGGCAATAAGGCAACTAAATAATCAAATTATGAAACAAAATACGGTTAATAAATTTGGCATCAGCATCAGAAGTTGTATTATGATTGCTGTGATATCATTCGGGACAATTATTGGAGGAATCCAATATTCGAAAGCCCAGGTTCCACATATCCACTCCTACGGCAAAGCCACCGTCTATCTCGACCATTACGGTGTCCCACACATCTATGGACCGACGGATGCCAGCGTGATTTACGCCTCTGCCTGGGTCGAAGCCAATGCAAACTGGAAGTTGGTGGAACAAAATTTTCTCAGGTCTATCGGTCGTGCCTCTGAGGTTTTTGGGCAGAAAACCATAGGTGATGATTACCTGGACCGGGCGCTGCAGATCCCGGAACTCTCGATGAAGGAATACAAAAGAGAATCACCCAAACTGAGCAACTGGTCTGCCGGCCAACGTTACGGGATATCAGGAAATTCCTTTGTGAAAGTAATAGATTTCGGCCCCCAAATCAGGTCACGTTCGGTCATCGAGTTTGGACAAAGCGCCGATCCGAAATCGCCCCATTTTTTTGATCAGGCACCACTTTATGCAAAGGAAAAGTTTAAAAAAGCCTGGTTCTACCGTAAAGATGTGAAAAAACATACAGAACGATCGTACAAGGTTGGTGAGTGAAATATTTTGCATTAAACACCCAACCATAAATTTGAGATAAGTTTATACAAATGACGAGCTAATAAGCTTCTCTACAAATGGAACGGTCAAACGAAGTCTTTCACCAAGCCCAAAGGGCTTAAACATGAATAGCACCGGGTGAAAACCCGGTGAAAGATTGACAGTTTTATACCAACCCTGAAAGGGTTGAATGGAGAGTTTTGTCTGAAATCATTAGCGTTACTCTTTAAATAACATTATATGATAAAATAATTGTGTATATGTCCTATTGTTTACCTTTATTATTCAACCCCATTCGGGGTTGGGAATATCCATCACCATTTACCACCCGTTTCACGGGTGGCTATTTTCATTAAAGCCCTTCGGGCTAAGGTTAACAAATGATGTCTGGGATCAAATAACAACCGATAAATAACAAATATCTTTTCTTTTATTTGACATATTAATTGGATACTCTTAATATGTAAGTAAGTGATTACTTATTAACAAAATTATAATGGAACGAGAACCGACATCCGTCAGACAGGAACAAATCAAGCAAGCCGTTTTGGAGATCATCTCTGAAGATGGCCTTCACAAGC
>DATFLI010000494.1:0-7128 GCA_035267805.1 Balneolaceae bacterium
AAAGTGCTCGTTATTATCCATACCGTCGATCAGATAGTTGACATACAGCGAATTCGCCCCGTTGATCGTCACATTGGGTGCCTCGGGATAAAAGCCGGTGGAATGAGTGACGTTCGGCAGCCGATACAGCGAGTTGGTGAAATCCCTACCCCGGATGGGTATATTTTTGATTTCCTGCTCTTGCAACTCGGATGACACTTCGGCGTCGATGGTATTAATACGTGCGACAGAGTTACTGCCTTTTACCGTAATCTCTTTAAGTTGCCGAGTGGTTTTGGGGATGAGCGCCATGGTGATGCTCTTGTCGTTATCAGCACGAAAGACGAGATCGTTAGCCGTTAACGGGTAGTATTTTTCGGAGGCCGTGACCGTAGTCTCATAGCTGCCTGAAGTCGATAAGCCCGTAAAATAGACTTTGCCTTGCTTATCTGTCAATTGCGTTTTTTGATAGCCAATGCTTCTGTTTTGCAGCGTGACGGGAATACCGTTAACCGGCTTGCCGCTTTTTTTATCGACGACCGCGATCTGCAGGCTGACTTGTGCAAAAGCCGAAACGGATAGCAAGAGTCCGGCCAGGGTAAGTAGTAGTTTTTTCATTGAATTAAATTAGCATGAATTTGAAATAAGATTCCTGGCCAATTGGCCATCTTCAATCATACTTACAAAGAGGTAACTCCACATAATTTAAGGTATAAGTCTAAATTGAACGATCAATCCTCCTGTCCTCCTTCTCCAAGGAGGAACTCTTTTATCCATTTGGTAGCTAATTACACCGGTGAAGCAAAGGCCTCAAAAATCCCTCTTGGAGCCGCGGCCGACCACCGGCGGTAAGAGATACTTAGGGAGATTGATCTTCGTTATACGATTTTGTTTTATACTTCAGACAGTCTTTTTTGCTTGGACTGGACAAAGGATACAAGCCCAATATGTCCTGTGGCATTGCCCCTTTTCACAGTAAGAATTTATGGTCAAACAGAGGCTTCCATTTTAAGTTTCCATGAATTCAGAGGTACCGTTGATCAAAGAGGCGGGGCGCGGAGAAGATGCGATTTGAAAAAAAGGTTTAAAAAATGAGAATGGACTATTTCAACAGAAGGAAAACCGTTCCCAGATAAAACGGATTGGATCAGTCTTGCCAGCCCGGCTAGTGACCAATCCCCATAAAGGGTATTAACAAATTGTTGAAGTGAGGCATGATCGTCGATATCAGCGAACTCCTCCAGAAGGGTAATCGTGCAATTTTGTGGGGATCGGCGGAGAGTCTCATCCAGAAGATCCGGCGAATTCCACGGGAGCCCACAAAATGCATCCGCATCAAAAGCATGACGGCTGTAACCCGTCAGCCAGGTGCCCCCGTCAGTTGCCGGCCCCAGCACGATATCTGCTTTCCCGGACGTTAATCTTCGCGTCGCATGAATAAGATGATCGGTTTTAAGACCCGGCGTATCATTTCCAATAGCAATGATATGCTCAAAACCTTTGGCGAAGACAACCTCAAAAGCATTGGTAAATCGCTCTGCAAATGTCGATCCCCGCTGACGTTTCTCATCAAAAATAAAACAAGGTAAGCCGGATTCTATTATCTGCTGTTGGGTATGCCGGATGAGCGCTTCAGCAACCCGGGTGTTACTACGTTTTTTTAAAGGGTATGTAAGATGCTTGCAATTCGCCTCAGTCCCTGGGGATCGGCTAAAAAAGAGAAGTGCGACTTTTGGGAATTGTTTATCCATAAAAATGAATTAATCGGCAGTGCTCATTCGAGATGACTTGAATCGGCGGTATCTTACTTTTTTTACCGGTTTTGACTATGTTGGGCCGAAATTGTCCAAAAAAGTCTCAAATATGTACATTACCATAGTTTTGTAATATAATTTTTAAACGTCGCGGGATGACAGAAAATTCAATACCATTATGATTATTCCTGTAAAATCAGTCAGCAAGTATTTCAAATACTGGATTATTCCTGTCTTATTTTCATTTATGATATCCTGTAGTCAAAAACCGCAGGGGAGTATGGGAATAGAGGTGTCGGTTAATCAGCAAACCGGGAATTATTCTATTCACACAAGTGAGTCGGATTGGTCTTTCTCGGGAAGTGTCGGCAAGAAGTTATCGAATGTAAAGTCCGCCCAGGGACAGGATTCTATAGGAAATTTCCACGAAACCTCTTTCGAGTGGACCTCAGATAACACCTACACCGGTTCTATAAAATGGTATGAACAAGTTCCGGTGGTCATGTTTTCGCTTACTACTCCCAAAGGAGCCGATAAGGTTCAGGAGACCTTTCCCGATTTCCAAACGTTCCCGAAATCTATGCATCATTATAGTTTTAAGGATAATGTTTTTGCTCCACCCGCATTTAACCGATTGACAAAGACGTCTACGCCCTGGCTCTTTTTTGATGACCGTGATCAGGCTTTTATCCTCTCTCCGGCCTCCGATTTTATTGTTTCCAGGATGAAGGGGGACGGAATACAATCTATTGGCAGTGGACTAAATCCGGAACTCCAGAATCTTCCCAAAAGTTTTACCCACCGGTCCATATTAGTGCTGGGAGACGGCATCCATAACACCTGGGAACAGTGGGGAAATGCATTGAAAAGCATATACGGAAAGAAAAAACCTTCCGACGATGCAGATCCGACCCTGAAATACTACGGATATTGGACCGACAACGGGGCCGATTATTATTACAATTACGAAAAAAACCAAGGTTATGAAAATACATTGCTTACGGTTGGAGATCAGTATAAAAAAGAAGGCATCCCCTTGGGTTATATGCAATTGGACAGCTGGTGGTATGAGAAATCAATCTACGATCCGAATGGTAAACCGGATGCCGGTCACAAAAATAAGAATCTTCCGAAAGGTAAGTGGAACCGCTATGGCGGGCTGATGAAATACCGTCCCGATCCTTTTGTACTGCCTGATGGCATGAAAGGATTTCATGACAAGCTAGGCAAGCCTATTGTGGTACACAACCGGTGGATTGATCCTCACAGTCCCTATCATGATAATTATGAAATCAAGGGCTATGCAGCTACAGACCCGAAATTCTGGAATGATATCGCCGGTTATCTCAAACAATCGGGTATTGCGGTATACGAGCAGGACTGGCTGAATTATATATATAATAAGACGCCTGCGATGGCCAGTGACTTGACGGCAGGCAATGCTTTTACCGATGGGATGGCCGCAGCCTTTAAGAATCAAGGTATAGATATGCAATATTGCATGGCTATGCCGCGCTTTTTCATGCAAGGGGTCAAATACAACAATTTGACCACCATCCGGACCAGCGGGGACCGTTTTGAACCGGCCAAATGGAAGCACTTTTTGTATACGTCTCAGCTGGCAAGCGCAATGGGCATTTGGCCTTGGAGTGATGTGTTCAAAAGTCATGAGACCGGGAATATGATTGTATCGGTATTATCCGGTGGAGCTGTTGGAACAGGTGATGCGCTGGGTAAAGAGGACAAAGCAAATATCCTGAGAGCAAGTCGTACGGACGGTGTGCTGGTAAAACCCGATGCGTCGCTGCTGCCGATGGATTCCGATTATATCCATGAAGCGAATGGAGAAAACAAACCTATGCTTGCCTCTACCCATACTCAGCATCATACAATTACTACTGACTATGTGTTTGCTTTTATGCAGAATGACAGCACCTCAAAAAAGGTTGCCTTCCGTCCTGAGGTTTTAGGCCAGCAGGGAAAAATTGTGGTTTATGACGAGCTGGCTGATTCGTTAATAGTATCAGATGCATCAGATGAATTTTCAGCTACGTTGGGGGATGCCGGTTATGCCCTGTACCAGGTGGCCCCGGTCACATCTGCAGGCATTGCTTTGCTGGGGGATACCGGTAAGATTGTTTCGACCGGGAAACAACGTATCAAGGACATTAAGACCGGTCCGGATGCAATGCAAGTAAAGGTTGTCTTTGCGCCCGGAGAGTCGTCTTTAACCCTTCATGGTTACTATGATAAACCAATTACGGCCGACAAGGGAAAACTGACCTTACATCCGGACCGTAAAATGTTTGATTTGGTGTTGCCGGCTCCCGGGGATAACTCAACAACCTCAACCGTACATTTTACAAATTCATAATTACAACTTTAAGATCTGTGAACCCATAGCCAATTAACGTGAATTTCACAGGTTATAATCATGTTATAATATTGGTTTTCAAGTATTTATTATTAAATCACCGTTGGACAAAATTATTATTGACTTAAAGGAAGGAGAGATATGGCGGATTTAAAGAAGACGATACAAGATCTTTTGTATGCTGCCGATGTTAAGATCAATGGCGACCGGCCATGGGATATTCAGGTACACAACGATGGCTTATATTCGCGCGTACTTAAACAGGGCTCGTTGGGATTGGGTGAAGCCTACATGGATCGTTGGTGGGATGCGGAAAAGCTTGATAAATTTTTTAATCATATTTTGAAGGCCAATTTAGAGGAGAAATTCTCTTTAAGCTGGCCGATGGTTTGGACATTCTTCAAATCGTGGGTTCAAAATCCCCAATCCGAAGAAAAGTCCTTCGAAGTGGGAGAACACCATTATGATACGGGCAATGACCTGTTTGAGGCCATGCTGGATAAACGGATGGTATATACGTGCGGTTACTGGATTGATGGAGCCGAAACACTGGACGAGGCTCAGGAAAATAAGCTGGACATGGTTTGTCAGAAACTGCAGCTTGAATCCGGTCAACGGGTCCTTGATATCGGTTGCGGATGGGGTAGTTTTGCCAAGTATGCTGCTGAGAAATATGATGTAGAAGTCGTAGGTGTAACGGTTTCGAAAGAGCAGCAACAATTGGCCCTGGAGCGTTGCGAAGGACTCCCCGTTGAAATCCGCCTGCAAGATTATCGCCGGCTGGATGAGCATTTTGATGCAATTGTTTCGTTGGGGATGTTCGAGCATGTAGGCGTTAAAAATTATCGCACCTATATGAAAGTGGCTTCTCGCTGTTTAAAGGATGACGGATTATTTGTTTTACATACCATAGGCGGAAATGAATCGGTCCGAAATACCGATCCCTGGATCGAGAAATATATATTTCCGAATTCGATGATTCCTTCTGTCCGACAAATTGGATTGGCTATTGAAGATCTGTTTGTGATGGAAGAGTGGGATAATTTCGGACCGCATTACGATCGTACATTGATGATTTGGTACGATAATTTCAAGCAACATTGGAATCAACTCAAAGAGCACTATTCCGATCGATTTTACCGTATGTGGGAATATTACCTGATGTGCAGTGCCGGCAGTTTTCGATCCCGCAAAAATAATCAGTGGCAAATCGTGCTGAGTAAAGATGGCGTGATGGAATAGCCAATTCATTATTATTGGATTCATATCTCTATCAACACTCAAGTTGTCATTTCGATCCCCCGGCTGGCGATGAGAAATCTTTTGTGGATGAGGACCTCAACTGGTGCAAGTTTGCAACTTGCCCTTAGTGACCAATTTAATCTTAACATGGTTCTACAGCTATATACCGAAAAGTCTTTGATGCTATTTCCGGTTGATAGCAAATCCGTTGTCCCCGAAAAGTCATTGCAATAGATCCCGGGACGGGGCCCGGGATGACAGGAAATGGTTATAGTGTTAGAAAAGTCGCTCTAAGCACCAAGCTCAATACCCGATCACTTCGCCGTCCTTTCGCATTTCGCTTCCTCCCCAGTACACGTTCTGTTCGGCGTCGTACATGATTGCCTCATAGCCGCCGAAGGCACCGGTGCCGGGCTTCACCCACTTCACGTTATAACCGCGCTTCTCCAGTTTTGATTTAATGCCCTTATTAAACCCCGACTCCAATAAGACCGTACCAATGCCATTCGCCGGTTGACCGGTCGGTGTAGCACTGCCGGTGTGTCGCCAGCGGGCTGCATCGCCGGCTTCCTGAACATTCATGCCAAAATCAATCATATTGGTGAGTACCTGAACATGGCCCTGCGGCTGCATGGAACCACCCATCACGCCGAAGGCGAGCCATGGTTTGCCGTCTTTCATAACGAAGGCCGGAATAATGGTATGGAAGGGGCGTTTCCGGGGAGCGTAAACATTTGCTGCGTCACCGTGAAGCGAATAGAGTGCTCCGCGATCCTGGAACATAAAACCGAGGCCGTCGGGAACCAACCCGGATCCCATTCCGGCGTAGTTGGATTGTATCATAGAAACCATCATGCCGGTACTGTCGGCAGTCTCAAAGTCGGTGGTATCACCATTGTACAGACGCGGGTTGCCGGGATCGACGTTTTTGTTGGCGTGATCGAGGTGAATCAGTTTTCGGCGCTGGTCGGCGTATTTTTCCGAGAGCAGACCTTTCATCGGCACGTCGTAGAATCTGGGATCGGCGTAATATTTCGAGAGATCTGCAAATGCCAGACGCTTGGCCTCGATCTCTGCAGTGAGTGCATCAGCGCTGCCGAGTCCCATTTTTTTAAGGTTGAAACCTTTCAAAAGGTTGAGCATCTCCAATGCGGAAAAACCCTGCCCGTTGGGCGGTAGTTCATATACGTCGTAACCGCGGTAGTTAATCGATTGCGGTTGTACCCATTCGCCGTGAAAGTCGGCAAAATCAGAATAGCGCAGATCTCCGCCAATGCGTTTGAAATAATCCGCCATCGTATGGGCAATTTTACCCTTGTAAAACGCGTCGCGTCCGCCCTTGGCAATCATCGATAGCGTATGCGCGAGATCAGGGTTGTGGAATACTTCTCCCTGCTGCGGTGTGTGACCGTCGATCAAATAGGTCTTCTTCGCGTTGGCAAATTCTTCGATCAGTCCGTGGTTCTCCCGGAACGCTTTCCAGTTACCTTTCCAGTAATTGGCCACGATTTCGGTGACCGGGAATCCTTCTTTGGCATAATGGATTGCCGGCGCGAGGTCCTCACTTATCGGGAGTTTGCCGAAGCGCTTATGCAGCGCAAACCAGGCATCGACTACTCCGGGTACCGTGACGGGAAGCGAACCGAATAGTGGGATAACGCCCTTATCCTTCATACCTGCCTTCTTATATGCAGCCTTCACCTCAGCTTGCATTTTTGCAAGGTCGCGTCCGTTTGGTGACCAGCCTGAACCGATATAGCCGTATAATTTATGGGTCTT
>DATFLI010000495.1:0-2168 GCA_035267805.1 Balneolaceae bacterium
CGGAGAAGTCTGGGCCAAAGGACCCAATGTGATGAGGGGTTATTTTAACGATGAAGAAAAAACGTCCAGAGTCTTAACAGATGATGGCTGGCTGAAGACCGGTGATGTGGGTAAACTTGAGGATGGCTATTTATTTATTACGGATCGCAAAAAATCCGTATTCAAACTGTCAACGGGCAAATATATAGCGCCACAGACTATTGAGAGCCGCCTGATAGAAAGCGGTTACCTGGAGCAGGCCGTTGTAATCGGATACGGTCGCAAATTCTGTTCGGCGTTGATCGTACCCAATTACGAGAATGTGAAAAAGCGATTAAAAAGCCGGGGTAAACCGTTTTCCGACGATTTGAGTAATGATAAAGAAGTTCGGAAGCTTATCCAGAGAGAAGTGGACAAAGTAAACAAGCATTTATCACCCTGGGAGACGGTTAAAAAATTTGTACTGCTGAAAGAACCATTCACAATTGAAGACGGGGAACTCACTCCTACCCATAAAGTTAAACGACCGGTCGTGCAAGAACGTTATGAAGATGTGATAAATAGCATGTACGAAGAGGAAGAAAAGGCAGAAGCGCCCGAATAAAGTATTTGATTACAAATTAATTTGAATTCGAAATAATTATTTATGTCCACGTCAAAATTTGCTATTCAGAAAGTTGCTGTACTGGGGTCCGGAACGATGGGCAGTCAAATTGCCGCACACTGCGTGAATGCAGGGCTGCAGGTTTGGTTGCTTGATCTAAAAGATGAAAAGAGTGATGATCCCAACCGACAGGTTAGTGACAACATCGAAAAACTAAAGAAAATGAATCCCTCGCCGCTGGGATTGCCCGAGTATGCTGACCACATCCAACCGGGCAACTTCTCTGATGATATGGATATTCTTTCCGAGGTTGATTGGATTTGCGAGGCCATCGTTGAAAAGATGGATATCAAAAAAGATATGATGGCTAAAATCCAGGGCCATAGGAAACAAGGGACCATTGTCAGTTCTAACACTTCGGGATTGCCGATAAGCAAGATCAGTGAAGATTGCTCTGAGGAATTTAAGAGCCACTTCCTTGGCACGCATTTCTTTAATCCGCCCCGCTATATGAAGTTGCTTGAACTGATTCCAACGGATTCTACCGCAGATGAGGTAACAAAGTATATGACTCGATTCTGTGAAAAGGAATTGGGAAAAGGGGTCGTTCATTGTAAAGATACGCCCAACTTTATTGCCAACCGAATTGGGATTTTTTCTACGGCTAATATTATGCCTTGGTTTTTTGATGGTACTTTCCGGGCCGAGGAAATCGATTTTCTGACTGGAACGATCACGGGCTTTTCAAAAGCTGCAACCTTCCGTACGGCTGATATGGCAGGCCTGGATGTTATCCATCATGTGGCCAATAATTTGTATCCCGCAATACCGGATGATGAGCGAAGAGAAGTTTTTCAATTGCCCAACGAGTTTGACGAGATGATTGATCAGCATAAATTTGGCAACAAAAGCGGAGAAGGATTCTACAAAAAAGTTCAGACGAAGAATGGCAAGGAATACAAAGTAATCGATCCTGGCACGCTGGAATATGAATCGCAGATTGATCCGGAATTTGAAAGTACCAGCGAGGCAAAAAAGAGATTTTCGAACCCCGGTGATCGACTGAAGTATTTGGTAAAACAGGATGGGAAAGTCGGCGATTTCCTGTGGGAAGTTCATCGTGATTTGTTCTTGTATTCGGCCAATCGCATTCCCGAGATCTCGGATTCGGTTGAAGCTATTGATCGTGCCATGAAGTGGGGATTCAACTGGGAGCTCGGTCCATTTGAACGTTGGGATGCTGTGGGCGTTGAAGCATCGGCTGAGCGAATGCAGAACGAGGGATTCGAAGTTCCGGAATCTGTGTTAAAAATGCTTAAAAGCGGACGCAAGAATTTCTATAACAAGGAAGACGGGACTGTTTATAATTTGGCAACAGGTAAGGTGGAACTACTAAGCCCGCCTGCTAAAGGCTCCATTCAGGCGGAGACCCTGCGTTCCCAAAACAAGGAAGTGATGAGTAATGATAGTGCTGCTTTATATGATCTTGGGGATGGTATCGCCTTATTTGAATTTCGTACCAGGAAATATACGTTGGGGTTCGAACTGATAGAATCGCTGGCTAAAGCCTGTGAGCTCGTTCGAG
>DATFLI010000496.1:0-2096 GCA_035267805.1 Balneolaceae bacterium
GGTTAAAATATATCCATCCTTGCTAATCAAAATTCCGGAACCCGCCGTACGTGCGCGACGAGGAAAAATATCCCCCCAAAAGCCGTCGCCTTTCTTATGATGATACTCATCATCAGGCATATCTTGTTCCGAGAGCGTCACTTCCGTTTCAATATAAACAACCGTGGGTGTAACGCGCTCGGCAACCTTTTTGAATAAAAACCGATCATCAAGCTTTGAAAGTTCTTCATCAGTAAATAGCGGCTGATCACTGTGCTTTATGGTTGTCATCTTCACATCGGCCTGATCATTGATTGCATTTTGTTGCCGATATACCACAAAAGACATCCCAATTAGCACACCAATCAAAACGAGTAAAATGCCGGTTAAATATCGATCGCGCGTTTTCATAATTACTCCTGCAAAATTTGTTCAAAGATGGCATCAGACTTACGATCTCTGAGTCCTTCTACGTGATATTTAAGATACCGATCCAAATGCTCAATCAAAGCTTTAAGTTCACCTGTATTAAAAGGTATATCAAATAAGGTAGAACTTTTCGCCTGTAAAGCAATCTTTACGTAATTAAACTGGTTTTGTGTCAATTTGTATGAATGAGAGGAAATACTTTGTGTTGATATTAAACCCGATTCGATATTTAAATAGTTCGATCGATCATCATTATCATTCTGGTCCATCTGCAGGCCAATTCCGGTTAATTCTGCCAAACGAATTTGCAAATATGGAAAGATGGCGGGAGGATGGATTTCTGCTGAATTTAACCAGGAAAGCATTTTTTTAGTAAAATCAAACAGAGGATCATTGACTTCATTGTCATGCAACATCTGACTGATGAGTTCTACCGCCGAGGTCATGGTAGCCATTTTCTCGAAATCCATGCGCAGATTCATCAACTTTTCAGCATAACTTGCTTCAGATAAAATCTGTACGGAACGTGAAGACTTGAAATAATAGACGACATCAAGCACATTTCCGATTTCGATGAGTCCCGAAAACTTACTTTTAGGCTTCTTTACACCACGAACCATCAGGGCAATTTTACCGTGTTGGCGGGTAAACACGGTAACAATTTTGCTGGATTCCTGGTAATCGACCGATCTAAAAATAATCGCTTGTGTGTGGGTAATCATTCCTCTTTCAACATATAAGAATTAGGTGGCTGAAAAAGGAAGTATAGAAGCTTTATAGCTGTAAAACCAATAAATAATTATTGCCTGGCGCCGGTCAGCTGAATAGGTTTAACCCTGTGATTCTCGAAATCAGGGGTATCAATTAATTGAAGCTTTTTGGTCGTGCTTTTAAGAAGTGCGTCAAACTTATTATCCCCTTTCGAAAACTGATCCCCAAATCGTAGAATTTGGTTGTGATCGACCCATGGTTCAACTTTATAATTACCGGATGAATGTGCCGAAGTTTTTTGGATATCATCACTGCTTGCCATCCGTAGCCTATCATTAACTGTCGCACCAGCTTTAGACCGCGGTTGGATCTGTACAGAGTCAGCCGTCGGTTGTTGATTGGATATATCTTTACCACCTGTACCTATAAATAGCCACGTACCACCGGCGGTAATCGTAAGAGCAAGGGTTGCTGCGACAGCATACTTGTAGACCGGTTTAAATGACCGGTTGGCTTTCCGCCGTTCTGCCGCATGCTTTGATGCTTTTTCCATTATTGCATCAGTCACTTCCTTCGGAGGTTTAACTTTTGGAAGTCTATCCAACTTTTGCAAGGTCTGCCGCATACTCTCCACTTCAATGAGCAGATCCTCATCCTCCATCATTGCCCTTTCCATAAGTAACTCTTCAGAAGGATCCATCTCCTTCATCAGATACCGAATACAGTCATTATCCTCGTTGCGCATAGTTATTTTCTTCTTGTTCTTTTTCTTTATCAAAAAGCTTTCGAAGATTTATTAACGCATACCGCATGCGTCCTAGTGCGGTATTTATGGAAACATCCGTCAGTTCTGCGATTTCTTTAAACGGCATTTCGTAATAGTGGCGCAGCATCACCACTTGACGTTGTTCCTCAGGAAGTTCTGCTATATGCTTCATCAGACTACTTTTTGCTTCATCTTTTTCAAGCTGTTCCTG
>DATFLI010000497.1:0-64338 GCA_035267805.1 Balneolaceae bacterium
TCAAAAATCCTTCCTGTGTTGCTTATGATTTACCGTTTGGGTGTCCCGGCTGGGTGCAGGGCATCATTCAGGGACATTATTATATTCAGAGCGGCGATGTACAGCGCGTACTGGTTGTAGGCACAGAAACGTTATCTCGTATCTGCGATCCCCACGACCGCGACAGCATGATCTTCTCAGATGGCGCCGGAGCAACAATTCTGGAGGCCAAAGAGACCGGCGAAACCAAAGGTATTCTCTCTCACGCTACCCGGACCGATACAGAACGCGAAGCCTATTACTTAACTATGGGACCTTCATACAAAAAAGACGCGGACGATACGCTCTATATCAAGATGAAAGGTCGCCGGCTATATCAATATGCGCTCTCGAATGTGCCGAATACGGTAAAGAATAGCATCGATAAGGCCGGTATTGCACTGGATGATATTCAAAAAGTGCTGATACACCAGGCAAATGCCAAGATGGATCAGGCGATTATGAAAGCACTCTTTAAGCTATACGATCGTTGCGACGTGCCTTCCGACCTTGTACCGATGACCATCTCCTGGCTCGGTAACTCATCGGTGGCTACCATCCCTACCCTTCTCGATTTGATTTTACGCCAAAAAATGGATGGCCATGAATTAAATCCCGGCGATACGTTTATCATGGCATCGGTCGGAGCCGGAATGAACATTAACGCTGTGACTTACAAAATGTGATATGAGTACGCTCGACCATATTGATGAGTTCAGTTCTGCTCCCGATATGCGGAAGAAACTGGCCGATCTTGGATTTACCAAGACATTTTCCGAGGGTGAAGTCATTCTAAACGAAAACGACTACATAAACACGATTCCCATTGTACTGCGTGGAAGTGTTAAAGTAATGCAGTCGGATGACGACTATCGTGAGATGCTGCTTTACTACCTACAGCCGGGCGAAACATGTATTATGTCATTTTTAGGAGGCATGCATCACGATACGAGTAAAGTAAAAGCTGTAGCCGAAGAAGAGACTGAAATCCTATTCATCCCCATACATAAAATCGGCGCACTGATAAAAGATTATCCCCAGTGGCTGGATTATATTTTCCGACTTTATCACAAGCGTTTCGAGGAACTGCTGGAGGTTACAAACGCTGTTGCCTTTAAAAAGATGGATGAGCGTCTGCTGCAGTTTATCCGGAAAAAATGCAACGTCACAGGCTCAAAAACGCTCTCTATCACCCACGAACAACTGGCGAACGAACTGGGAACCGCAAGAGTGGTAGTCTCCCGATTGCTTAAACAGATGGAAAATGAGGGGCTTGTTGAACTCGGACGGAATAAAATTACTCTTCTGTAACTTTAGTTGCTGAGTTTGACTGATTTCCTGATTATTTTGGTTAAAATTGAAACCAAAGAAGGAAATTTTCTATATGCTTAGCTTTTTCAAACAACTATTGGATCCTGCTGACTCCGGCGTCGATTTCGAGCAATTAGTGGCTAATGGCGCCACCGTGATCGATGTACGAACTCAACAGGAATACCATAGCGGACATCTATCAAAATCTATCAACATTCCCCTACAAAAACTTGTGAACCGGCTGGATAGCATTGATCAGGAAAAACCAATTATTTTGTGTTGTGCATCCGGATCACGGAGCAGTTCGGCAAAACGAATCTTACAGTCAAATGGATTCAATGAAGTATATAATGGCGGTGGCTGGGCTACTTTACAGGAAAAAATTAGCGATTAGCCATGATTGAAGATCTAAAACAACGTCTCTTGAACGGTTGGCATCCGATGCGCTGGGTTGCTCTTGGGTTGGGTTTGTTTGTGGGATATGAAGCCGTTTTATACCAGGACATGGTCTCAGGATTTCTGTCACTGTTCTTTTTATATCAAGCTGTTACCAACCGGGGCTGCATGGTAGGAGTTTGTCAGCCGAATGCAGTATCAACCAACAATTCTGAGGAGTCCGGCGTTAAGAATGAAGAATATACAACCATTGAATTTACCGAAGTAGAAAACTAATTACTGAACCATGGATACGAAGAAAAAAACAACTACATTTTCCGAACTTATCAAAGGTGAGACTCCTGTTTTAGTTGATTTTTATGCCGACTGGTGCGGGCCTTGCAAGATGATGAAACCCATCCTTAAAGATCTGAAAAAGAAAGTTGGGGATGATGTCACCATCATTAAAATTGATGTGGACCGAAATCAGGAAGCAGCCGTAAAGTATCAGATTCGGGGCGTACCTACGCTAATGCTTTTTAAAGGCGGAGACGTAAAATGGCGCCAGGCCGGTGTTGTTCAGGCAAATCAGCTAAAAAGTGTTATAGATCAATTTGTAAACTAATCATCAATCATTATGAGTGAGAATCATACATATGATGTAGCTATTAAGTGGGATCATGATCGAAAAGGTACGATGAGTTCAACCGTGTTGGATCAACCAATCGAGGTAGCGACCCCTCCCGAATTTGATAAAGGGATTGAAGGGGTATGGTCGCCCGAACATCTGTTTGTAGCTTCTGTAAGCAGTTGCCTGATGACCACCTTTTTGGCAATAGCCGAATATTCAAAACTTAGTTTCCAGGATTTGAATATCAAGGCGACCGGTAAGATGGAAAAGGTTGATGGCAAATATATGTTCAGCGAAATCACGCTTCACCCGGTATTAACTATCAACGATGAAAAGTATACCGAAAAGGCTGAACGTATACTTCAAAAATCAGAAGAGGCATGCCTGATCTCCAATTCGATCAAAACGAACATCAAGTTGGAACCTGAAATTGTGGTTGCCGAAATGATGACTTAAAATCCGGTTGCCGGTTTTTCTCCCGTATTCCCCTTCCATCATCGGAGAAATGCTATAATTTTGTATTTTTGGGCACTGAAAATCACACAAAAATAAATTCCCGGTGCCCGATATTAACGTTATAGCCTTTGATGCCGATGATACACTTTGGGTAAATGAGCCCATCTTTAATAAAGCGGAAGAAAAATGCAAAAGGATTCTCAGTGATCATATTGAACCGGACAGGCTATCCGAAAAACTTTATGAAACGGAGATAAAAAATCTCAAAATATTTGGCTACGGTATTAAGGGATTTGTTTTATCACTGATCGAAACGGCTGTTGAACTTTCAGGGCAGAACATATCGGGGCACGAGATTCAGGAGATCATCAATGTAGGTAAAGAAATGACCACACATCCGGTTAACTTGCTGCCTTGTATAGAACAAACCGTTTGTGAACTGAAGGCAGAATACACTCTCATGATAATAACAAAGGGAGATCTCTTCGATCAGGAAAGTAAAATTGCTCGTTCGGGGCTTGATCAGCATTTCGACCATTTCGAGATTGTAAGTAGTAAAACGGTCGATACCTATTTGAATATTCTCAATCATTACAGTATATCCCCCTCCCACTTTTTAATGGTTGGAAATTCTTTAAAATCGGATGTACTGCCCGTCACCGAGATAGGCGCCCATGCGATCCACATACCATTTCATACGACCTGGGAACATGAAAAGATCGAGACAAACGAAACTACGGACAAAAGTTATATTGAACTTGAGGATATTTCACTGCTCCCGAAGATCCTGGAAAGCAATTTTTAATTTATTAAAGAGTCATAGATCCGGGATACGATCGCATGGTTTCTTTAAAGCAATCTAGCCCTATATTAGTAAGGTTGCTTGTATTACTGGTATCATAAGAAGTGGACGGTCAATGGTTAATGATTCCTATACCGAATTCTTTTTCTAAGAAATTGCCCAATATCGGCATTTCTAAAAAAATATTAATTAATGAAAAAAGAGAAGCTGAGACTTTGAAATAAAGCCAGATTTCTTATTATGAAAGAAAGGCAATATCATTTTGTAACCAGGTAAGCAGTAATATGTTCAAATTTCAGCACACATATCCGGTGTATATTTTGGTATTGGTGCTGCTTATTTCTGTTAACGGATATGCCCAAAAACCAAGTACTTCCCCGACGCCTGCAGAAACGCCTTCCCAATCCGGTGTTCAATCTGTAAATACGGCTGCGGCACCGGTTAATGACAAACTTACCCGGTTAGCTAAACGGCTGCGAAAGCAGGGTTTCCATATCGATTCTCTACTCAATGATCCGCGATTTAAGCTTTATGATGGCATTGCCGACCACTTTCGCCAGTCTGCAGAAAAAAAATCGCCGGATCTGGAAGATTATAAACGGATACTCGGGTTTGCTAAAAAGAAGGATCAAATTGTCGACTTTATGCACGCTCATTCGGCCGAACTGGAAAAGGCGGAAAAAAAATATGGAATCCCCAAATATGTAATTTCTGCAATCATCGGCATTGAATCGGATTTTGGAAAAAATACGGGCAGTTACAACCCCTTCAACACGTACGTTTCGATGTATGCCGAAAACTATCGCAGGGAGTTTGCCTACAATCAACTCAAGCATTTGCTTATTTTCGTCCGCAACCGAAACCTGGATGTTTTTGATTTAAAGTCCAGTTATGCCGGTGCGATGGCATTCGGACAATTCATCCCCTATTCCATGAATAAATGGTTTATTGGTGATGACATTTTGGATATGGACAACAATATAATGTCTGTTGCCAACTACCTTTCTTATTTTAAAAAGCGTACCGGTAGCGTAAGAAAAGCGGTATTGCGATACAATCCGAGCAACCTGTATACAAAAGCTGTTCTGGAGCTTGCTAACGCAGCCCAAAAAAAGTCGAAAGCAAGCTGAAATAATTCCATTTCAATCACTTCTGCTGTTTGCAGTTCAGTTTTTCAGTGTTAATTTATAGTTAAACTGATTTTGGACTTGTGAACAAGAAACTTCTATCAATATCGGTCATTCTAGTCATCCTTATGGGCATTTTTACGTATGCTGAGAGTGATGGCTCTAATTTTTTGGGCACCCCGAAACCTGTTGTGCCCTGTCAAAGACCTCTAACCTATCGCTTCGGCCATATTGATCCACGATTCAATACATCCATAGGCGAACTTAAAAATGTAATGAAAGAAGTAGAAGCTTTATGGTCTACGGCCATGGGACGTGATCTGCTTGATTATGATCCAAACGGCGAGGTCGTCATTAACCTGGTATATGGAAAAGATCAAAAACGAACGGAAGAAGAAAAAGCTCTTTCCAACCGGATTCAAATTTTAAAGAAACAAGTAGATCTTCGAAAGAATGAATATCAGCGGCTGATGAAAAAATATCAGGCTCAAAAAAGTGACCTTCAAACAAGAACGTCACATTTCGAAGAAGTAGTAAAAAGTTATAACACCGATATATCCAGGTGGAAAACCGCCGGGGGAATCCCCAAAAGCAAAGAACAAGAAGTTGAGAAAATGCAGCATCAAATTTCCTATCTCCAATCCCAAATCAATAAAAAACGATCGGATGTTGAATCACTGCGAAAACGGATCAACTCAAAGTCGGATCACCTGAATTCGATTATTGACCAGCGAAACCAGATGATCTCGCACTATAATGATCGATTTTCTAATCCTCAAAAGTTTGACCAGGGACGGTATATAAGAAATGGCGAACAGGAGAAAATAAACATTTTTCAATTTTCGAACCGGGCAGAGCTGAAAACTGTGCTCGCACATGAATGTGGCCACGCTATGGGGCTTGGCCATGTCGACAATCCCAAGTCGATTATGAATGCTATGATGGACCAACAGGATATATTTAATCTGTCATTGACAAAGGATGATATCGCAGCTATTAAAAATCGCTGTAAATAATCATATAAATTTGTAGTTCGATGTTTGAATGTTAATTTAATTATGAGTTTTAACTTATTAGAGGGGAATTCAGATGGCCCAGGAAAAGATAAATTCAGGAGAAGTTCTTAATCTTTATGATCTCCGGGATGAAATGCCGAAAGATGCTACGCTTGCCTTAATGAAGACGGATGATATGGAAGTTATCCGCATGGTGCTTCCCAAAGGTAAAGAAGTCACTGAACATAGCGTTAACGGACAAATCTCAGTGCAGTGCCTGAAAGGCAAGGTCACATTCGCAGTTGACAACCAAGCAAGTGAACTTAGCCAAGGTGACTGGCTTTATCTAAAACGCAATCAGCCTCATTCGCTGCAAGCCCTTACTAATAGTGTATTATTGGTTACCATTTTATTTACCCATAATAAAAAATAGCCCTGCAGAATTCTGATGCATGAAATTAAAGGCACTTATTGAATCAAGTAAAATGGGAGTCTGATGACCATTAATATGAATAGATAAAGCATCTAAGTCCTAAAAAACGCTACTCACATTCCCGAAAGTACATACCAAGGCAGGCATAAAAAAATCGCTATTCAAAAGTGGGGAATTACTGTCGGTAATTCGTTTTACCATTTGATTTGAGCATTCGGGAACCACTTGCTACAAGTTGAGTAAAATTGTATTCAGCGATATTAAGTTTGAAGAACAATTATTTTGCTTATTAAATAATTGTTTATATTAGGTTTAATAAAATAGTAATCAAGAGAACAACAATACTCTTGAAATCATCTCTCGTCTATTATCGTCATGATGCTACATTAAAATGTGGCACGTAAAAACCACTTATTGATTAATACTAACTCTCACAGGGAATACCGTCATGGCTAATATAACCAAAGAAACTATATCTAAACTAAAAAAGGAAATAAAGGGGAGCGTTCTGCTCCCAGGTGATACCAATTATGATGAGGCCCGAAAGATCTGGAATGGGATGATTGATCGCCATCCGGCGGTAATCGTGCAATGTAAAAATGCAGACGACGTCCCACCGGCTATTAAATTCTCTCGCGATAATGATCTCATAATCTCAATCCTTGGAGCCGGGCATCACATTGCCGGGAACTCGCTTTGTGATGATGGCCTGGTTATTGATTTCTCAAAAATGCGTAATGTTCGCGTTGACACCAAAGAGAGAAGAGCTTTTGTAGAACCCGGTGCTACACTGGGCGATTTCGATAAAGCTGTGCAGGCATATGGTCTCTCCACTCCCACTGGAATTAACTCTACTACAGGTATATCGGGATTGACCCTCGGAGGCGGCTTTGGCTGGCTAACACGTAAATATGGAATGACTATCGACAATCTAAGATCCGCACGGATAGTCACCGCCGAAGGGAAAAAACTGCATGTCAGCGAAAAGGAACATCCGGATCTGTTTTGGGCAATACGGGGTGGAGGCGGTAATTTTGGCGTCGTTACCGAATTTGAATATGACCTGCATCCTGTTGGACCGGAAATTTTAGCCGGATTGCTGGTATTTCCTTTTATACAGGCTAAAAAAATCCTGCAGGAATATCGCAAGTTCGTTTTAAATACGCCGGAGTCATTTAATGCCTGGGGTGTTGTTAGACATGCGCCACCGCTGCCCTTTCTTCCGGAAAAAGTACATGGCAAGATGGTCCTCGTTATCCCGGTTTTTTATGACGGAGATTTTGAACAGGGAGAAAAGTTAATCTCAGCAATCAGGACTTTTGGCGATTTGGTTGGAGAGCATGTCGGTCCGCAACCCTACACGGTTTGGCAACAGGCTTTTGACCCGTTATTGACCCCGGGCTCCCGTAATTACTGGAAATCTCATAATTTTACCGAGCTGAAAGATGGTGTTTTGGACGTAATTATTGAATATGCAGGGAAAATGCCCTCCCCGCAGTGCGAAATTTTCATAGGTCTGATAGCAGGGGCACCTAATCGCATACATCAGGAAGCGACCGCCTACAATGCCCGTAATGCCAAATACATAATGAATGTACACGGGCGTTGGGAAGAATCTGTGGACGACCAAAAGGTTATTAAATGGGCGCGAAATTTCTTCAAAGATGCAGCACCTTTCTCCTCGGGAGGTGCATATGTGAATTTCATGACGGAAGAAGAGCAGGAACGAGTGACTGCAGCATACGGTTCGAATTTTAATAGACTGGTTAAAATAAAGACCAAATATGATCCGGGGAATATCTTCCACATGAATCAAAATATAAAACCCCAGTTAGTCACAAAATAAACCGCGAAGAAAAAGGCCGATGCTTTAGGATCGGCCTTTTCATTCAGGGAACTTTTTTTCTCCGCTTCCCTATAACAGTAAACGGGCTTGTAAATGTCATCTTATGAATTCAATTCGGGGGTATTCTCATGTTAGATAAAATGCTTCATCTTTTGGCTTACTATTTTGAATTCGGTATCCATTTTATTTTTCAACATTTAATGACCATGGAAGGAATGATCGGTATACTTTTCGGACTATTCTTCCTTGGCCTGGTAATGAAAATCCGGACCGAATATTAATATGGCAGCGGTCGATTTGGTTGGGCTTTAAATCTAAAAGTCGTTTTTTTAACTGAACCCCGGATAAACCTGTCTCTCAGAAAAACATCCGAAAAATTCTAATACAGAAGCCTTTCTATTAGGAATGGGTGTAATTTTATCTTTAAAAATTATCTACTCTTTTAGAGTACTAAGTCTATTTTTAAATAAAATACCTTATTATATTGCGGCACAATAAGTTGTTGTATTTTATATAAACCATATTTTAAAAGGCATTCAACCCTTATTCTTATGCATAAGTTTAATATTTACAATGTTTTATTAATTATTTAAAGATAAAGGCTGTTCAAAACAAAAAGAGCACCGAACCTTACCCTGACAACAATATTTTGCCGGGTGAAATCCGGTGCCCTATTATTACTCAGGATCAAAGAAAATCCTGAATCTTTCGGAACATTATTTTTTACGGGGATTAGCTTTCATGCTTTCTTTTTTGCTTGAGGAAGCATGTTTCTTTTCAGCTTTCTTTTCCTGTTTTCCTTTTTTGGGATCCATTTGGGTCTCCACTGGTATTTTGGCCTCAGCTATTATCTTTGTGGTAAAAGCTTAGCCCTCATAATCGGGCAATAAATCTTGCCCAAAATGATTAATAATAATTTACTTAAAAACCTTTCCTGATAATCGTCATAAATGTCACTTTATGCTGTAGGATAAAATCCGACCGCCTGTAGTACACGCAAAGCTATATCTCCCCCCTCACCATTGATCTTATTTCTTTATCATACAAAGTGCGTAATCTTTTGTGTACGTCATCTGAAAGCGGCTTTAATTCCGATGCCTGAACATTGCTTTCAATCTGACTTACTTTCGAGGCTCCGGGAATAACCGTTGTTACCTCCGGGTAATCGAGAATCCACCGGAGTGCGGCTTGAGGCATAGGGACCTTCGGAAGAAGCTCTTTGACCTTATCAGCAAGCTGTATACCTGTTTTAAAGGGGAGTCCCGAAAAAGTTTCTCCTACATTAAAAGCCTCGCCGTCGGCATTAAAATTCCGGTGATCTTTGGCAGAAAATTCGGTTTCCCTGGAAAACTTGCCTGTTAAAAGTCCGCTTGCCAGAGGAACCCGTACAATAATAGCTACATCCTTCTCTTTGGCCTTCTTAAAAAGTTTGTCCGCTGTGTGTTGGCGAAAGATATTGAATATAACCTGAAGCGATGCCAATCCATCATATTTCAAGCAAGTCAAAGCTTCCCCGATGGTCTCAACGCTGGCCCCCCAGTGTTTAATCAATCCCTGTTCCCGCACCTTTTCGATGTGCTCAAAAACTGCTCCCGATGCCATCTGTTCCGGTGGAATACAATGGAATTGATCCAGAAATACCTGTTGAATGCCAAGGCGTTCCAAGGAATCTTCAATGTGTTTTTTAATAGCATCATAGGTAAAATTTTGTGGCCATCCGTTTCCATCATCTTCGCGTCGCCCAAGCTTGGTGGCTACGTGGATGTCCTTGTCGCAAGATTTTAAAAACTTACCAATCAATTTCTCCGATCGACCGCCCCCGTAAATATCAGCAGTGTCAATAAAATTACCCCCGTTATCCACGTACGCCTGAATAATTCTCATCGATTCTTCCTCGGATACATTTCCCCATTCGGTTCCCCCGAGTTGCCATGTCCCAAGTCCTACTTCAGCAACTTCTGTTCCTTTAAACGATCGAAATTTCATAATCAGAAATAATTTTTCACTTTATAAGTTTGCAATGAATTTTGAATACTATCATAGCTGAATGACCAGCTTCACAAAATAACCAATAGCCAATGCAAGTAACGTTGATAGCAAGGTACCAATCAAAACATATTCCGCGAAAGTGCGACTCTTGAAATCTTGAAATCGGGCAACACCTTTGGCTGCCAGGATAAAACCGATTGCGGTATATTGGCTGAGCAGGACAAACAGAAATACAAAGATTCTTTCCAGTAAGCCGATTAGACGACCGGTATTGTACTCACTCCTGCTGGCCTCCTCTCCTTCCGAAGCCAGCGGTTTTAATCCCAAAATTCCCAGTATGTATCGTAACACAATATTCATTTCATTCAGGACCAACAATAATCCAAATAAGAGAGTTTGTCCATTCACAACATCCGACCCGGTAATATCTTTTCCGGGAATCATAATCCCGTCCACAAAACGAAGGATAGCGCCCGGCAAAATATCGGCTTTCAAATTAAATAGCGGGCTGCATAAAATTCCAATTACCACAACATGCAGCAACAGAATGAGCCATCGATTTCGATTCAGCTTCTCGGGCGACCTTTCTACCACATTCATGAGAAATGGATAAGCCAGTAAATAGATCAGTAGAACAAACCAACTGACGTTCACCTGCAGGAAAGGAAGTGACAAGAGCGGAATTCCTCCCATAATCAGTAAATCTTTCCTGCTGACTCCGGCATCCCTAAGAATCAGCCGCAGCCGGGAAAAAAGTATCAAATTGAGGATGCTAAGGAAAATGATATAATTCATGACTTCAGCTTTTCATTTATGATTTGAGCGATATTATCGCTTAGCTCATCAATGATATCCAATGCGCCCATCTCCTTATTTTTGTAAAAAGCCGCACGGGAAATATCTAACTTTTGGGTAATTGATTTATAATCATGGCCCTCTCTCAACAAGTGAAAGATCAACAAACGACGTTTGTTCCAACTGCGTATTTCGGTCGAAATCAATTGTAAACTGTTGTTGATGATTTTGAATATCATGTCATTTTCTTCTTCTATTCGGATATTAAAAAGATAACCGCTCTTCTTAAGCTGCTTGATGCCCTCCCTGGCCTCATGAAAAGCCGGTCCATCCATCCCAATGGCCTGTTCTTTGTTTATAGGCGTTGAAATATCGCCCACGCCCAATGAAAAGCGTACGCTTATCGGATGCAGTGTGGCCAGTATCTTGAAGATATCCTTGAAGAGGTGGTCAGCATTTTTAAAAACCGCCTGGAATTCGTCTCCCAGCGTAATAGTATATGGTGAAACTATCCCTTTGTTTTCTCTACTGAGTGTTTCCAGAACCTTTTTTAATTTTTGCTGAAGCTCCTCCCGTTTGCCCTGTTTTACTTCTTTGGAAGCTTCGATATCTGCTATCAATACAAGCGATTTATTCATGAATCTAAAATGCCCATTGCTTTTCGTTAAAAAACTGTGTTATCGTCGAATAAACCTCTTAACACATATCTTATTTAACCAATATGGTTGAAAAAATCAATTTTAAACCAATATGGTTGAAAAAATAATTTTTCAACTGAATAGGTTGAATTTATAGATTATTTGGATTCGTCTGGTATAAGTTTATGATATCAGGAAAAGAAAGGGAACTAAGCAAATTTTGAGTTTTAAGTTGCCGTATGAAAGAAACCGGCACCTGGTTTTGGTAAAAAGCCACAATACCGGGAAAAGCGAAGGCATCCGATAAACCTGCTTGACGGAGCTCATTTAGATAATCAATTGTTACCTTATTCTGATAGAAGGAGACCACCGCGGGAAATGACAATGCATCAAGCAAATCGGCATCGGCAAGCCGGCTTAAATATGAGAGTGGAATGCCATTCTGATAAAATGCGATCACAGCCGGGAAAGAAATTTTTTGTAGCAGACCCGCCTTTTGAAGATCCTGAAGAAAATCAATTGGAATATGATTCTCATAGAACGCCCGAATAGCCGGCATGGAAAATTGCTCCCCTAATCCGACATCCTTAAGCCCCGACATGTAATCAATCACATCCATATTAATTGTGTAAGGTGCAGGCGGTGCCACGACATTGGGCAGCGGCGGATGTATGGCATCCCCAAAAAAACCACTAAGCGATTGCGAAATATGACGTATCGTGCTGACAGGCCGCAAATCAAAAAACCAGACCGCCGGCATAACCAGGCAGATGAAAATGGCCAGCGCACTTCGCACCCCATAGCTAAGCGAATTCCAAAATGTTCGCTTTTGCTCAAACATTTCCACATGTTCATTTTTATCATGATAAAATCCGAATGAATTCGGATCATTTTGAAGCTGATCTCTTACCGGCTTGCTCCTGTTTTCCATGCCATTCCTCCCATTTTAATTAACCGCAATACAATTTCTCAATTTTGATATCAATCTCTTTATCGTTAGACGATGCATGGGCCTATTTATTACAAAGATAAATGTAAAAACTGCTGATTTTTATAGATTTAGCATAAATTATTTTTACAACTGTCCGCAAATTTTATGATTCTTCTTTCTGGAAAAAGGTTACTATTTTAAGCTAGTCATTTATTTGATCCACGAATGCAATAATATTTACTGAATTTATCCTATCATGAGTAATAATTTTGGATCCAAACGGAATCTCTTTCGAATTGTAGCAATTCTCATTTTGGCGCTTTTGCTGGTGGGCGCTTTTACCGACTGGATCATTGAATGGCTCTGGCTCGGAAACCTGGGATATTCACAAGTTTTCTGGACGATCAAAGCCACCCAGGCCATCCTGCTTGTCTGTTCTCTGGCAGTAGCTTTGCTTTATGTGTTGCCCAACATGCATTTCTTGTCGAAGCGATTTGCAAATATGAACTTCGGGCAATCACCGCTTTCGCAACTCAACCTTCATGAAATTAATGCCAAAACATTCCGGAATTTCTTTTACATCGTAGGAAGTGCAGTCAGTGTATTCTTCTCACTGGCTTTCTTTATGCAATGGGATAAATATTTTCGGTTTCACTGGAATGAAACCATCGGTAAACTTGACCCTGTGTTTGGTCACGATATCGGCTTCTATCTATTTCGCCTCCCTTTTATCGAACTCATACAGAACAGCCTGGTTTCGCTGGCTTTCTTCGTCACTATCGCCATGATCATTCTGTATATTTATTCCGGTGCACTCTCGCTGGGATCAAATAAGAAAATAAACGCCATCAGTGCCGTAAAAAAACAGATAAGTATTAATGTTGGTATCTGGCTGCTGTTGCTTTCCTGGGGATATTTTCTGGAGCGTTATAGCCTTCTCTACAATAAAAATGGCGTGGTTTACGGGGCCGACTATGTAGATATTCACATAAAACTGCCGGTCATCTGGATTCTCTGTATACTTTGCCTGTTACTGGCCTTATTTGCCTTTTCACAAATCTATAAAAGCCGCTTCAAATGGCTGGTCATCGGTGGTATTGCCACCTTTGTAGTAGGAGCACTCGGCAGTGGTGTTTTACCGAGCTTGGTCCAAAATTATGTTGTTGAACCAAACGAATTGCAGCTCGAAAAGCCGTATTTAAAAAATAATATCAGTATGACACGCAGTGCGTATAACCTGGATAAGTTTCATGTACGCAATTATAACGCTTCGGATACGCTTACCTGGCCTAAAATCAGTAACAACCAGGCTACTCTCGACAATATTCGCCTCTGGGACCCGAGACTACTGATCCAGACCTATAGACAACTGCAGGAAATTAGAACGTATTACCAGTTCTATAATGTGGATGTAGATCGCTACCACACCAATGATGGGTACCTTCAAATGATGCTCTCCGCTCGTGAATTGTCGGATCAACTGCCCGAAAAAGCCAACACGTGGGTAAATAAAAAGCTTCAATACACGCACGGTTATGGAATGGTCATGAGCCCGGTGGCCAAACAAGGCAACCAGGGAGATCCGCAGCTTGTTATTAAAGACCTCCCTCCTGTTTCACAAATGGGACTCAATATTAACCAGTCGGCAATTTATTACGGCGAACACAATTCAGATTATAAAATCGTCAATACCGACGTCAAGGAATTGGATTATCCGCAAGGCGATAAAAATGTTTACACAAATTATGCAGGATCCGGTGGCGTTTCCGTGGATAATTTCTTTAAAAAACTACTATTTGCCTGGCACTTCGGGGATATCAACATCCTGCTGAGTAACTATATCCACAAGGGCAGCAAAATCATGTTTTGGAAGACCATTAAGAATCGAGTTCGTCACATTGCTCCCTTCCTGCGACTTGAGGATAGGCCGTACTTGGTACTTAGCAACGGAAAATTGTATTGGATTCAGGACGCATATACCGTTTCTCCGGATTATCCTTACTCCGAGCCTGCTCGGAACGGCCAGTATAACTACATAAGAAACTCTGTGAAAGTAGTGGTAGACGCTTATGACGGCTCTGTAAATTTCTACACAATGAAGGATAATGATCCTATTCTCAGTGTCTATGAGGATGCATTTCCTAACATGTTCAAATCATTGGATAAGATGCCGAGCGATCTCAAAAAACATCTTCGCTATCCGGAGCATTTATTTAGCACCCAGATTGATAAATATGACACATATCATATGACGGATCCACAGGTCTTTTATAATAACGAGGACCTTTGGACGCGTCCCACTGAAAAATACGGCGGACAACAAATTAAGATGCAGCCCTACTATTTGCTCAGCAAGCTGCCCGGTGAAGACCAATTGCAATATTTATTGATAAACCCTGTGACGCCCCAAAACAGGGACAATATGATCTCGTGGATTGCTGCCAAATCGGACTTTCCCCAATATGGAGAAGTCTCAGTATTTAAATTGCCCAAAGAACGTCTAATCTACGGGCCGGCCCAGATCGAAGCCAAAATTGACCAGGATACCGATATATCGCAACAACTCTCGCTTTGGGATCAACGGGGCTCAAAAATTATTCGCGGCAACCTGATGGTCGTCCCCCTCGAAGATTCTTTCTTGTATGTGGAACCTGTATTCTTGATTGCAGAAGGCGTGGAGATACCACAGCTACAGCGCGTGATAGCCACTGATGGCGATCAGATTTCCATGGCTCCCACACTTCAGGGGGCAATTCGTGGCGTATTTAATAAGAAGGGCCAATCACTTCCGGTCTCTGCTGTGCCTGATACCGTGGTGAAAAAAACTACAGGGCCGGGCTTAAACCAATTCCGTTCATTGTGGCAAGATGCCTCAAAAGCATTACAAAATGGTAAGTGGGAAGATTTCGGCAAGAAGATGAAACAAATTGAAGATATGCTGAATAAGAACAGCGATAATCAATAGCCATGATATTCCATTAAGGAAATACCTTAAAGTGATCGGCTTTTGACTTCCTGAAGTTAATCTTCTAAATCAAATTCCAGTCTAAAAGTTGTTCCCGGATTACTATTGATAAACTCAGCCTCCCCACTGAGCTGTTCGGAAAGCGTCCTAATCAACTTTACACCTAAAGACTTTGGGTTTTCCAGATCGGTATTTTCGGGTATTCCTACACCGTCATCCTGGACTTGCAAGGTAATTCGGGAGTTATCTTTTGTGAGTAAAACTTTAATATTTCCGGTCTCTCGATCGACAAACGCATGCTTGTAGGCATTAGTTATCAGTTCATTCAAGATAAGTCCGCATGGAATAGCTTGATTAACGGTTAGTTCTATAGGCTCAGCATCAATTTCTATTTCAACGTCGGTGCCTACTATTTCCATAGACTGAATAATTGCCTCAACAAGCTGTTTCAGATATATATCAAAAGAAATCTCAGACAAATTCTCATTTTGATATAACTTTTCATGAATCAGGGCTATAGAGTTAATTCTCATCTGACTGGCCCGTAAAACATCCGTGGCCTCATCAGAGTTAGTATTATAAACCTGCAGCTCGAGCAATCCTGTGATTACGGCTAAATTATTTTTTACCCGATGATGAATTTCCGACAGCAGTACTTCTTTCTCTTTCAGTGATTTTTTTAGCTGTTCTTCGGCTTGTTTTCGATCTGTGATATCCACATAAATCCCATAAATAGCCACTGTTTTGCCGTTGACGATAACCGGCACCCCATAGATGAGAACATCCAACAGGGAGCCATTCTTAGTAAGACGTTTCCCTGAATAAAATGCGGTCTCACCACCGAAAATAGTATCAGAGATTCCATGTGCAATTTCTGTCTCTCCTTCTGGAACGATCAGCTCATCGATATCCAAGCCTCTGATTTCTTCTGTTTCGTAGCCAAAAGTCTCGCTGAAGGCCGTATTAACGGATCGGATCTCTTGGCGTTTATCCATAAAAGCTATTGGAATGGGAGCATTCTGAAAAAGCTGTCGAAACATTTCTTCATTTTCTCGTAATTGTTCTTCAGCCTGGTAGCGATCACTAATATCACGGGCAATGGTTATGACCACATCCTCTCCAAAATAAGTTCCGGGGTTGGCAACCACTTCCAAGGGAAACACTTCCCCGTTTTTGCGTCTGCCCCACCATTCGAAACTTTGTCGCTGACCATCAAGGGCTTTCTGTATATGAACTTCCGTTTTCGCCAAATCCACCTTGCCGGGCGCAACCAGCATTTCGGACGTCTTGCCAATAAAAGAATCATGATCATAGCCATACATCTCTACGGCGCCCTGGTTGACTTCTAAAAACTGTCCTTCCTTATTCTGGATATAAATAGCATCACTAATCGAATCAAACAGATCCTGAAAACTTTCGACGCTGGCTTGATATTTCTGCATCGTCTCTTTGTTCTCTGTAATATCCAATAATGTGCCGATGACAGCAGGCTTCCCTATGTACTTGATCGCCGAACCGTAAACACTGACATGGATAACATCCCCCTGCTTTGACAACCCCCTAAAATCATACTCCTTATAATCTACCTCGCCATCCATCCGCTGGCGTAAATTATCTAATACCAAATCGCTATCTGGCGGGTACGTTAGGTCGGCAGGTTTCAGTTTATTTATGATTTCATCACGTTCATAACCAAAAATTTGGGCAAATCTCGGATTCACATACCTAAAAATACCATCCTGGATAAGATAAACCCCTACCAGTGACTCTTCGGAAAGCGCACGGAAAAGATTTTCCGACTGTTTTTGACCTGTAATGTCAGTTATTAACGAATGAATCGAATACAAATCCCGATGCTCATCATAGATCAGGGAATTATACCATTTACAAGTAATGACCTCCCTCTCTTTTGTCTCAATCTTAACTTCAGTCGTATAATGAGCATCATGATTACTGACCGCCTTTTTCAGATTATCAAATACTGCCTTATACTCATCATCCGAGATCATCCTCCGAAAGAAATTTTTCCTGCCCACCACTTCATCTTCCCGCCATCCGAAAAGCTCTTCCGCTTTTTCCGACCAATTGCGAACTTCAAAATTGTTATCCCATTCAATTTCGGCCAGCGGGTAATCAGACTCATGGATAACAAATTTGGGAAATTTTATACGCCTTGTTTCCTGTTGCTCAACCTGATCGTCAACATCATGAGCGATTGCAAATTTTACCGGGCGTCCCTGATAATTGAATACATGATAGGTAAATTGAATATAAAACTGCTCTCCATCTTTCGACTCATGGGTCCAAATTTTGTCTGCACTGCCGTCTTTATTCAAATCCTCGATAACTTCAGTGCGCTTTCGTTTGATGCCTAAATCATTCACATTCATCAAACAAAATTCATCGCGGGTATACCCATATTTATTCACCGCACAATCATTGACATCGATAATATCGAGTGAGTCGTGTTCTAAAATAAAAATAGGTTGTTCCTTAAAAAAGGAAGTGCCGTTTTTGTCCATCCGTTGTTTTATTTATTACCGCTTTAAAACCTTTTTACAAAATTTGAGTTTAATCTATAATTCTATTTCTATAAAAAAAACTATTTAATAACCATTACTAAAAAGGATTAAAATAAGCCTGTGCCTCTTTTTTTATTTTTTTATCTTAAGGGGCTTTACAACATGCATTAATTCTTTTCAAAGCACATTTTCATTTTGAATGGCTGAACAAATCACAATTACTTTCCCTGATGGAAGTGAAAAAAAATTTCCAAAAGGAATTACCGGGCGCGAAGTTGCAGAATCAATTTCTAAAGGACTTGCACGAGAAGCACTCAGCATCACGCTAGATGATGATATCCTTGAATTAGATCGTCCTATTAAACATTCCGGAACTGTTACGATTAATACATGGGATAGTGAAGACGGCAAATATACCTTTTGGCACTCTTCGGCCCATGTACTGGCTGAAGCTGTACAGGAATTATATCCCAATGCTAAGTTTGGAATTGGTCCACCGATTGAGGATGGTTTTTACTATGATATTGATTTCGGAGATCAAACCGTGGGACAGAATGATCTGGAGAAAATCGAACAGAAGTTTATTGAAAAAGCCCGCAATAAATCGGAATTCGAGAGAGTTCCTATCTCCAAAAAAGAGGCTTTGGATTATTATGAAAATGTAGGCAACGAATATAAGATCGACCTGATTAAAGATCTTGAAGACGGAAATATAACTTTTTATAAACAGGGTGATTTTACCGATCTGTGCCGCGGCCCGCATATCCCCAATACGGGATTTATTAAAGCTGTGAAGCTGACGAGTCTGGCCGGAGCTTACTGGCGTGGAGATGAAAACAGCGACCAACTTACCAGGATCTATGGAATTTCTTTTCCCAAGCAGAAGCTTCTCGACGAGTATCTCGAGCGGGTTGAAGAAGCGAAGAAACGCGACCATAAAAAGCTTGGGAAAGAGCTCGGTATCTATATGATAGACCCGATGATTGGTCAGGGGTTGCCGGTATGGCTCCCCAATGGAACGATCATCCGCCGTAACCTCGAAGCTTTTTTACGAGAGGAACAGAGGAAACGCGGATATAAAGAGGTCATCACTCCTCATATCGGTCATCTGGAATTGTATCGTACCTCAGGACACTATCCCTATTATCGTGAGTCGCAATATAATCCTATTGATATGGGGGATGAAGAGGAAGGTTATCTTTTGAAGCCGATGAACTGTCCGCACCATCACCGAATTTACTCGAACGACATGCGCAGTTATCGCGATTTGCCACTGCGGCTGGCAGAGTTTGGCAGCGTGTATCGCTACGAACAATCCGGTGAACTGAACGGCTTGTCTCGTGTTCGAGGTTTTACTCAAGATGATGCTCATATTTACTGCATGCATAATCAGTTAAAGGATGAGATCAAAAATACTCTTGAACTGACCCAGTTAGTCTTCGGTACCTTTGATATGCCGGTAGATATACGACTTTCGTACCGGGATGACAACGAAGAAAAATATGGAGGTAAGGCCGAATTCTGGGATCGGGCAGAATCCGAAATCAAAGAAGTCGTAGATGAAGAAGGTCTCGATTATACCATAGCCCGCGGCGAAGCCAGTTTTTATGGACCAAAAATTGACTTCATTATTCGCGATGCAATCGGTCGTAAATGGCAACTGGGCACTATACAGGTAGATTACGTGATGCCCGAACGATTTGACCTGACATACATTGGTGCTGATAACAGCAAGCACCGACCGGTGATTATTCATCGTGCCCCTTTTGGTTCCATGGAACGGTTTACCAGTATTTTGATCGAACATTTTGCCGGTGATTTTCCGGTATGGCTGGCACCAACTCAGGTTCAAATTATCCCGATATCCGATGATTTTAATGATTATGCCTACAAATGTGCTACACAACTTAAGCAACATGATGTTCGTGTAGAAGTTGATACCCGAAGTGAACAAGTAGGTGGAAAAATTCGGGATGCTGAAACGAGCAAGATTCCTTATATGTTAATTGTGGGTGAGAAAGAAGAATCAGGAGAAACGGTTTCAGTTCGTCGTCATAAGGAAGGCGATATAGGGACTTTTGATTTTTCTGAATTTATTTCTAATCTCACTACTGAGATTGACAATAAAGAAGTTCCCAAACATTAGAATACTCATTTAATCTTAATTAAAAGACAGAGGTTACTTATCGGAAGAAGCAGAAGACCACGTCCAAGGGGCAACGATGATCGTCCCAATGCGAATGAAGAGATTCGAGCATCTAAAGTCAGAGTTATTCATCCGGAAGATGCTGACAAAGAACATGAAGTTGTACCTATCGAGCGGGCTAGGGAAATAGCGCGGTCGTATGGGTTAGACCTTGTCGAAGTCGCGCCTAACGCCCGCCCCCCGGTATGTAAGGTGCTTGATTTCGGCAAATACATGTATAAAAAGAAGAAAAAAGAAAAAGAAGCTAAAAAGAAGCAGCACACCGTTCAGGTCAAAGAACTCCGTTTTCGACCCAATACGGATGACCATGACCTGGAGTTTAAAACACGGCATGCACGTGAGTTTCTTGAAAGCGGTGATAAAGTAAAAGCAACTGTACAATTCCGAGGTCGTGACATGCTTTACACCGAACGGGGTGAAGAACTACTTTTAGACTTGGCCGAAGACTTGGATGACATTAGCGAAATTGAATCCAAGCCTAATATGGAGGGACGCCGTATGATTATGATGCTGGCTCCCAAGGGCAAAGGTAGTTCATAGTTTCTTTAAAACATTGTTAGAAGTTGCAAGTCTTAAGAACATGCAACTTCTTCTCTATACGGGCTTACCGAGTTTCAGATTAAGTGGAAATAACTTTTATCTTTGTGTTTAATCTGTAAAGTTAAATCCTTATCTTTGAAACCTTTAATTTTCAAAAAATTTATAAACAGGTGTTTTCATTATGCCAAAGATGAAATCAAATAGTGGGGCAAAGAAACGCTTTAAGAAAACCGCTTCAGGTAAAATTAAGCGTAAGAAGGCCGGCAAGCGCCATATCCTCACTAAAAAACGAAGCAAACGTAAACGAAAACTCGGCAAAGCTACGACGGTCGATAAGACCCAGAAGAAAGATGTCGAGCATATGCTTCCTTATAAGTAAATATTAACATTTAAACTTTAGACAAAATGCCACGTTCAAGAAATAAGGTGGCTTCCCGTCGCCGTCGCCGTAAGATTTTAAAACAGGCGAAAGGTTACTGGGGCAAGCGAAAAAATGTTTATACCATTGCGAAAAACGCGGTTGAAAAAGGGATGCTGTATCAGTATCGCGACCGCAAAGTTCGCAAACGTGAATTCAGAAAACTCTGGATCACCCGTATTAACGCCGCTGCCCGTCAAAACGGTTCAACCTACTCGCGACTGATGGGAGCTATGAAAAAGAAAGATATGGAAATCAATCGCAAGGTCTTGGCTGATCTTGCCGTTCGTGATCCGGAGGCTTTTACCGCTGTTGTCGAACAAGCAACCGACTAGCAGCACATGAGTCTTACAAAACCGATCCCCACGACTGATGTGAGGATCGGTTTTTATTTTTATTGAAGGCTTTGGCTGAATTAGATAGATTTCAGCTCGTTACGCAATACGCTATACCTTGTTCATTGATGAGTGAACGTGTCGTGTGTTGCGTATTTCATATATAGTTGTGAACAACAATCTGATTACATTTTACTTTCATGCTTGACGACATACAAGCCCTAAAAGAAAAAATCCAGAATTTTACTATCACAAATGAGGATGACCTGGAAGCCTTTCGGTTGGAGTTTCTGTCCCGCAATGGTCAGATTCAGGCCATGTTCTCCCGGATGAGCGAAGTGCCGAATGAAAAAAAGGCCGAAGTAGGCCGTGCCATGAATGGAGTTAAAAATCTGGCCCAGAATACTTTTGATGAATCCAAGAAAAGATTAAAACGAAAAGAGGCCGCTTCTCAAAAAGCAACAGATGATATTACCCTGCCGGCTCCGCCCTACTCTCCCGGATCATTTCATCCTCTCACACAAACGCTGGAAGAGATGAAGCAAATTTTCTACCGGTTAGGATTTTCTATCGCTGACGGACCCGAAATCGAAGATGATTTTCACAATTTTACAGCACTGAATTTCCCGCCCAATCACCCGGCCCGCGACGAGCAGGATACGTTTTTTATCCGCAAGAGTGATGATCCCAAGGTGCAGGATCTGGTACTCCGCACACATACTTCACCGGTACAGATTAGACTAATGGAAGAGAAAGAGCCGCCGATTCGGGCTATTATGCCGGGGCGCGTTTACCGGAATGAAGCAGTCTCTCCAAAATCTTACTTTTTATTCCACCAGGTAGAAGCCCTGTATATTGATACCGATGTGAGTGTAGCCGAGCTCAAGGAAACGCTAATCAATTTTGCCAAACTGATGTTTGGTACCGATGTCAAATATCGACTGCGTCCGGGCTTCTTCCCATTCACCGAACCCAGCCTTGAGATGGATATATGGTGGGAAGCCAACGGAGAGGGGAAATGGCTTGAAATTCTTGGCTCCGGTATGGTTGATCCCAATGTATTGAAAGCAGCAAACGTCGATCCTGAAAAGTACACAGGTTTTGCCTGGGGAATGGGCGTTGAACGAATCGCCCTGCTCCGCCATGACATAGATGACATTCGCATATTTTATGAAAATGATGTGCGTTTTTTAGAACAATTTACTTAAAATTTTCCTCGACCAATTATTAGTCACCTCTACTGCAAAGTAGAGACCTTTTTCTTAAAGTTTTATTACACAATGAAGATTTCCTACAACTGGCTTAAAGAATTTATTGATCTAGAGTTATCACCAGAAGAAACAGCCGAAAAACTGACACTTATCGGGCTTGAAGTTGAAGAAATTGTCCCTTTTGGCAACAATCTTGATGGTGTCGTTGTCGGTGAAGTTCTGGAGGTGAAAGATCACACCAACGCTGACCGCCTGCGCGTTTGCCAAGTATATATCGGAACCGAAACCGTACAGATCGTCTGTGGAGCTGACAACGTTGCTGCCGGACAAAAAGTGCCGGTTGCAACCGTCGGCACTACCCTGCCGGTGGAAATGGAAAATGGAGAAAAGTTTACCATACGAGAAGCCAAACTGCGCGGGGAGGAGTCAAAAGGGATGATATGTGCCGAAGACGAATTGGGATTGGGTGACGATCATTCTGGCATCATGGTGCTTGCCGAAAAACTAAAAGCAGGCACACCGCTGCACGAGGCAATAGATTTGTACCAGGATTCGATTATCGATATTGAACTAACGCCCAACCGTCCCGATGCCACTTGTCATCTTGGCGTAGCTCGTGATTTGGCGGCCGCTCTTGACTTAAAACTTAACAAGCCATTTAAAACTGAATTTGGGGAGGCAAAACCGCTCGATGAAATTGAAATCGAAATCGAATCACCTGAAAAATGTCATCGTTATGTGGGCAAGCTGGTTAAGGGCGTAAATATTGATGATTCTCCAACCTGGCTGCAGAATCGTCTTAAAGCAATTGGCGTCCGGCCGGTTAACAATGTGGTAGATGTCACCAATTACGTGATGTACGAACTGGGTCAGCCGCTGCACGGTTTTGATGCAGATACTATCAAAGGAGAGAAAATTGTGGTCAGGGATTTTGACAAAGAAATAGAATTTGAGACGCTGGATCATGTTAAACGCACATGCTCTGCGGGCACGCTTTTTATATGCGATGCTGAAGAACCGGTTGCTATTGCCGGTGTGATGGGCGGTGTTGATTCCGAGGTTAGCGACAATACCACAAAAGTGCTTATTGAAAGTGCCTATTTTGAACCGGGAAGTATCCGCAGTACAGCCAAAGAACAAATGCTGCAAAGTGATGCCTCCTATCGTTTTGAGCGTGGTATTGACCCTCAACTACAGCGCATAGCAGCGGAACGGGCTGCTGAACTGATTGCCGAAATTGCCGGAGGCGAAATTGTGGAAGCCTGCACGGACGTACATCCCACAAAAACAGATGCACGGGAGTTGAATCTGCGCAAGTCGTATGTGAACCGCCTGCTGGGAACAGACTTTTCCGCGGATGACATTGCCGGTATTCTCAACGGACTCGAGTTTGATTTGCTCGATCAGGATAAGGATGTGCTGAAATATCGCATTCCGACCTTCCGCCCCGATTTGGAACGAGAAGTGGATCTCATCGAAGAAGTTGGTCGGTTGTATGATTACAACAATATTCCCGCTCCCAAGCACGGCAGTTTTGCATCTCCCGAACCTATCACTGATTGGGAACAGCTGATGACAAAGGCTAAAAATTCGGCGAGAGGCATGCAGTTTCGTGAAATATATTCTAATTCACTCATGCCCGAAGAAGACGCACGACTGCTCGGGGATTTGGATCAGATGATTCACACGCTGAATCCGATCTCCAAGGATATGACTACCCTTCGCCCTTCCCTGTTGTATGGATTTCTAACCTCCGTAGCTTATAATTTTAATCGTAAGGTTAAGCAGGTTCGTTTTTTTGAGGTAGGCAATGTTTTCGAAAAATCGGATGACGGCACCTACCATAAGGGAATTCAGGAAGAGACCAATCTTTTGTTTGGATTAGCAGGCTTTAAAACCATAGAGCACTGGAAGACAGAACCTGAATATTTTGATGTATTTGATTTAAAAGCCCCGGTTCGAAGCTTTTTGCAGCAATTTGGGATTTATGATGCCTTGGCAGAAAGAACTGATGAGAACAATATCCTTTCATTTCTGTTTAAGGGAAAAGAAATTGGTCAGATTTATGGGGTGGATAAAAATATGCTCGAACACTACGATATAAAGTTACCGACTTTTGTAGCAGAATTTTCACTGACGCGTATTCAAGCCATTCGCAATCAGCTTGACGAACAGCCGTATGAGCCTGTATCCAAGTTTCCATCTTTCGAATTTGACTTTGCCGTCACCGTGGATTCGACGCTCAAGGCAGGCTCGTTACTCAAAACCATCCGTAAAACAGCAGGCGAATCACTGAAAGATCTGGACATTTTTGATGTTTTTGAGGGTAAATCACTGGGCGAAAACAAAAAAAGCATCGCTTTTAGACTTTCTTTCCTTGATAAAAACAAAACATTGACTATCAAGGATGTAGAACCTATAATTAATAAAGTTCTAAAGGTTCTTGAGAAGAAATATTCAGCGAAACTTCGATCATAGTTGACGCGTGTTATCTAACGAAAATACATATCAAAATCAGTTTCACGATTTACTCGATGAAATTCGTGAAGAAGTAACGTCACTCAAAGATGAGATCAGGGAACTGAAAAGGGAGAATGGTCAGCTTCGATCAAAACTGGAGAAGATACAGGACGGACAAACGGACATATATTCAGCGATTTCCGAATCCGAACGGCTCTCTCTGCGTCACCAGCTTCTTGGGTTGATTTCTAAAATCGATCATCATTTAGAGGATAATCAATGAAATCAATAAAGGTAACCATACTCGGAAAACAGTATCCGTTGAAAGTGGAGGAATCCGAAGAGCAGACTATGCAACGGATTTCTCAGTATGTTGACGAGAAATTTCGCCAATATAAAAAAGAGCTCAATAAACAACCTGATACAACCGTCATGACGTTAGCAGCGTTAAGCATCGCCGAAGAGCTGTTTGAGGAACGAAAGCGGAACCGGGAACTGGGTCAACAGGAAGACAAAGTGATGCAGAAGGTGAACAAATCGCTTGAGGAATTCATTGAGGAGATCAAATAGCCAACCTATAAATTGAATTCTGAGAAAGGCGTTATTTTCCTTACCTTTGGGCTTCAATTCAGAAGCTTTTTTAAAAACGAAGGATGTCAAAAGATTTATTAAATATACTTTTTGTGGGTGACATTGTCGGAGATCCCGGATTGAGCCTGCTCGAAACCATTTTACCAAGTCTGATCAAGAAACACGAAGCGGATTTTGTTATTGCAAATGGCGAAAACTCGCATGAAGGCAAAGGTATCAATCGCAATATCATTAAGCGATTATATGAGTTGGGTGTGCATGTAATTACGGGTGGAAATCACTCCTTCGCCAAGTGGAAAGTCTTCGACTACATGAAAGAAGACGGTAATGTTTTGCGCCCAATGAATTATCCCAAAGGAAATCCAGGCTATGGATTTGGAGTTTATGATATCCCTTCGACAGATCTAAAAATCGGGGTTCTTAATTTGCAGGGACGTACGTTTATGCAGCCCATCGACGATCCTTTTTCGACGGCCGACTGGGTCATTGATCGCATGAAAGAGGATACAGATATTATATTCATTGATTTTCATGCCGAAGCAACAGCCGAAAAGCTGGCGTTGGCCTGGCACCTGGATGGTAAAGTTTCCATATTTGTTGGTACTCATACCCACGTTCCCACGAACGACGCCCGTATTTTCCCCAATGGCACCGGTTATATCAGCGATGTGGGAATGACCGGCTCTTTTGACTCGGTATTGGGTATGGATAAAAATACCTCCATGAAACGATTTATCCTGGGAACCCCGCATCGCTATCGGCTGGCTAACGGCAATAACCACCTTTGCGCGATATTGGCTAAGGTAGACGCAGAAACGGCCAAATGTGAGCATATCGAACCTATTGTCTACCCTTCGTTTAATTCCAGCAATATCGAAGATTAACTGCTCATGTCTAATATTCTGGAAGGGAAAAATATTACCAAGACTTACGAAAGCGAGTCGGGAAACGGATCCCTCACAGTTCTGGAAAATACATCCATTGCAATCGAACAGGGATCAATCGTAACGGTTGTCGGGGCAAGCGGTTGTGGAAAAAGTACGCTGCTTCATATTCTGGGGGGACTTGATCGCCCGGATTCCGGATCGGTTTACTGGAACAGCCAGTCGATCTATGATATGAACGCCGATGCCCTTGCGAAATTCCGGAATCATAAACTTGGATTCGTCTTTCAATTTCATCATTTGCTTCCCGAGTTTACGGCAATCGAAAACATTATGATGCCCGCATTGATTCACGGAGAATTGGTTGACAAAGCTCATGAGCGGGCAATGGAATTGCTGGAAAAATTTGGTATTCCCGGTCGCGCAGAACACCGTCCCACCCAACTTTCCGGGGGCGAACAACAACGCGTGGCTATGGCCCGTGCCCTGATGAACAGTCCCGACCTGATTTTAGCCGATGAGCCCACGGGAAATCTCGACGAGAGGAATACCGAGATATTACTGAATCTTCTTTTCGACCTCCGTGAAATGGAAGATGTAAGTATCTTACTTATCACTCACGAAAAAGATATTGCAAACCGTTCTGATATTATCTACGAACTTTCAAAAGGCAAATTGACTGCACGTTAAATTTTACTATCATTCAAAACAATCATATTTTTACAAAATCTGACAAAACAATTATAACGATCCTGAACTATGAGTAAGAAAAGAGTACAACAGGAATTAGAGCATGATATACTTCTGGAAACCTTTTCCAGAGCCCAGAGTATTTATGACAACAACAAAAAATTAGTCATTGGTACGGCACTTGCTTTGGTGCTTATCATTGGCGGGAGTGTGGGCTATTACTTTTACCACAATTCTCAGGAACAGAAAGCCGAACAGCTGATGGGACAGGCTACAGAAGCGTATCTTAATGCGGATTATAAAAAGGCCCTAAATGGTTCTGATGAAGATTTTACCGTTGGATTTGAGCAAATCATCAATAACTATTCCGGCACCGAAGCCGCAAATCTTGCCCGTTATTATGCAGCCGTCTGCGAATATAATTTGGGCGACAATAACAAAGCACTCAATTATATCAATGAGTATGAAACGCCGGAAGGTATTATGGGGGTGGCTCCTCTTTCCTTTAAAGCAATGTTATTGAGCAACTTGGGTAAATATACTGAGTCTGCCAATACCTATGTAAAAGCAGCTGAATGGAAAGAAAACGACTCGACCACACCATATAATTATTTGGAGGCGGCAAATGCTTTCCAGGAAGCCGGCAAGACCTCTGAGGCTAAAAAATATGCCAATAAGATTGTCGACAACTACCCGAGCAGCTCACAAGTGACAGAAGCCCAAAAACTTTTGGGTACGTTAGCTATCGCCCAATAAACCAATTCTTTTTATTTTGTAAGGGATCAAACTTGTGTTGATCCCTTTTATTATATTAAGTTATCGTTAACATAATATTTTTACGAAAAAAATGGGAAATATTTTCCCTATTTTCTTGTTTAATCAAACCATGCACCAAGATACATCAGGATATAAGTTTAATTATACAAAAAAACACTTGAGGCAATACTTATTTAATATAAAGTATTAAATAAGTTAATGATATTTTGTATATTTCCTTATTTGACATAAATAATTAACGCAAAATTCACAACATTGAAAGTTACACTGAAAGATATTGCCGAAGATACCGGCTATTCCATCTCTACGATTTCACGTGCTCTGAATGGATTAGACAAAACAAGTCCCGAAACAAAACGAGAAATTCTGAAAAGTGCTCGAAAACTGAATTACCCCATTCAAAGTAAAATTAACGGAGCCTTTGTAAATGATACGCTTGAGGTCATGCTTATCACCGGAATAGAAATCGGTGAATTTTATGCTTCCTTTTTCAATGGGATTAACAATGCTGCTACCAGGGAAAAAGTCAAATTGAGCCTTACTAGCTTGGAAAATAAAGTCCCTGCAATTAATGAAATAGCCGAAAAGGTCAAGCAGGAATCTTATAAAGGTCTTATCATAAATACTCCCCGGTTTAGCACAAAGCAATATCAAGAATTGAAAGAACTGTTGCCGGAGGACTTTCCGGTTGTGTCCAATGAAATGTTGGATAATCAAATTTTTGATACTGTCGGCTTTGATAACTATAGCGGAGGAAATCTGGTAGCCAAACATTTCAAGGAACGTGGATACAAAACTTTTGGAATTATTCACGGCCCCACAGATAAATCATATGCCCGCCAGCGCGATCATGGGTTTGTCGATTTTATTAAAAATAATCCCGGTATGGAATTGGTTTGGGAAGTTGAAGGTAACTTTTCGATCGATTCCGGAATCAACGCTTTCAAGGAGTTCCAAGCTCTCGATAACAAACCGCGGGCTATATTTTCATCTAACGATAACATGTGCGAAGCATTTATGAGAGAAGCGATGGTTGAGGGATATACTTTTCCCGATGATATAGCAATCGTTGGGTTTGATGATCTTCCGATTTGTAAGCGTCACCGCCCTACCATCACATCGGTGCATACCGATTATGAATTATTGGGGAAAGTGACTATCCAAAAAATGAAAGAAATGCTGGCAAATCCGGGAACACCGAAAGCTATATTAAGCTTGGTTCCTGTTGAACTTACCGTTCGACAGTCTTCCTGATCATTCACAAAACCCGGATAAGGACATCTTTTAAGAATAGGATTAATACATGTGGGCGGTTTCGGATTCTTTAGTTCGAACCGCCTTCTCCCATTTCGGGGTTCATTTTTACGGCCTCATTCCTTATCATGGACAGGAATCAAATATCAACCAAATTTTGATCTGTGGACCTATCAAATACCCCTCTGAAAGCAAAATTTCGACTCGGTTTTTTAGGCGCCGGGCAGCTTGCCCGCATGTCGGGATTACAAGCTTTTAGATATGGCCTTCAAATTGGTGTCTTTTCTGACCGACCGGAAAATGAACCTGTCCAATTTATGACCCCTCATTCCGAAACCGGCTCTTTTGACTCGGTGGATGATATGGCGGCTTTCGCCGAAAATTGTGATGTACTAACGTTGGAAAATGAGTTTATAAGTTCTGATATCCTCAAAAAAACACAGGCAAAAAGTGGGACTTCTATCTTTCCTGCTCCGGAAAGCTTTGCACTTATCGAAAATAAACTGATTGAGAAGCAGACTTTTGAAAGGGCAGGCATTCCCGTCACCCCATACCAACTGGTAAAAAATGAAGATGATATAAAAGCCTTCGGAGAAAAACACGGCTGGCCTTATTTACTAAAGTCATCCAAAGGCGGCTATGATGGGTATGGAAACGAAACCGTGGCTGATATGAAAGAAGCCCGACAGGCATTTGAGAACTTGGGAGGAAATAAAGGACAGGATATCCTTGCGGAAGCATTTGTAGATTTTACCCATGAGCTGGCTGTACAAGTAGCCCGCAACGAGACCGGGCATGTTGTTTATCCCTGCTGTGAAACGGTGCAGGAAGATCATATATGTGTAGCTGTAAAATCTCCTGCCCCTGTTTCGGAAGCGGTTCGGCAGAAAGCACGGAAACTGGCGGTTAAAGCCACAGAGGCTATTGATGGAAAAGGTATCTTCGCCTTTGAGTTTTTTCTTACAACTGATGGCGATATTTTACTAAATGAGTCTGCTCCTCGTCCCCATAATTCGGGACACTATACCATAGAAGGTTGTGTGACTTCTCAATTCGAAAACCATGTTCGTGCTGTGCTCGGTTTGCCGCTTGGCTCTACCGAATTAAGGGCGCCGGCCGTAGCTATGATCAACCTACTGGGCACCGATCAACGCGAGGCTCAGGTTGATATTAAGTCAGATACGCTGGCTGCTGATGATGGGCATCTGCATATCTACGGAAAGCTTGACAGTAGGCCGGGACGCAAGATGGGACATTTTACGCTGCTTGGTAAAAACATGAATCACACCTACCGAGAAGCTCAAAAACTGACACAGGCAATCAGGATCTGATTGCCCGGCAGTTCAAAATTTTGAAGAAAACTAGTAGTTCTTTCGCAAAATACTAATGCCGTCCACCCCTTTGGCTACAATAATGTAATTACCGTCAGTCTTGACGTTATTAGCTGAGCCGGGGCCACTGTTCCAGTGATACACGGATACCGGTTCTTTCTTATTATTGCAGTTTCTGGATGTGATATATAAGCCGTCAATACCATTGGCAACATACACATACTCTCCATCCACCGTTACGCCGTTAGCCGCATCAGTAGCCTCTGCTTTAAAAGAATAAACGAGCGGTTTTGTCGAACCATCGAACTTATACCCTTTTACTCCCTGATCACCAAGAGCTGCATAAGTAATATCCCCAAAATGTTCTATAACATTTTTACCATTTGATGGATTAACAGCAAGCCGGGTATCATAACTTTGACTGTCTTTGCCATTAAAGTTCATCATTCGGAATTCAGCCATCTGTTTATCCGAAGAGAGGTACAACCCTATGATATCATCCTTGCGACGATCAACAGATTTGGCATAATCCGTGTAGAAACTGTTGCTTATTTCAAGAGTAGATTTATCAAGTTCGAAAAATCCTCCGTCGGTAGCACCTGCTGCTGCATACAATTGATTACCAGTATCAACGATAGCATTACCGGAATAACTGGGCAGTGGAGTCTCCCTGTAGTTTTTTGACAAAAAACCATCTTGAACGATACTAATTTCACCGACAATTGCTCCATAATGATTTTCAGTATTATAATTTGATTTATGCACGTCCCTTCCTCCTGTAATCCATAATAGCTTGCCATTTTGCTCTATATCCAATGCATTTATATCCGTATCACTAAAGTCGATGGATGAGACAATAGAAGGATTATCAGTACTGTTGCCTTTAAGATCCTTCATATCAATCATATCCACTGCGCCGCCATATTCACTGCCATGCAGCTGATAAGACACATAAATTTTGTTTGCTTGAATTTGCACCCCGGTGGCACTGAGTTTTTTCTGATCGGCACCGATCGCAGGAGCATCTATGTCAACGATATGCGTAAATCTATTCTTCCCGGACACTAAACTGGGATTGGGGCTTTTTGTTTTTCCGGAATCCAGAGTCACCGGTTTATTTACAACATGTATTCTCTGATTTAACTTAGCCAAATTATTATTAACGGATATCTGATTGTTCGCGCCGGATCCGTTGGAAAAGATATCACAGCCCCCCGTCAACAATAAAATTCCAGCGATGATCAACAACCGTACATTTTTATCTTTTTTATTTTTCAAAATAGCACCCCTCGTTTTGATTTTAACAGATTTAGATTTTTCCCCATTATTATGCCACGGTATTAATTTTTAAAAATTATCTTTTTCCAATCTCAGAGCTTCCGCAGATGTCTTTAAAGGATTCCACGGGTCCTTGTAGGAGGATCTAAAAAAGTATTCCTTAATGTAAGCCCACGTTCGGATAATGCGGATGTAATAGCCGGTATACAATACCATTGCCGGTAAATATGGTATATACTTAAACTTATCCCATCGTGTATCGGAAAAGAGTACCACAACGATAAATTCAAGCATTTTTGATGCCATATAAAGCACAAAGCCAGCCACAATTACATAGCCGATAGAAGCTGAAAAATGAATAGCTATGTCAATCATATAAATATACCACATCACGTTAAGCACCACATCAAATAAAATATTCTCGGCGACGGTTAAAAAATTTAGCAGATTAAAATTTTTAGTCGGCTTTAGCAGGCTACTGTGTTTTCGCATCCTGAAGCGTACCAGTGATCTGCTCCAGCGAATTCTCTGTTTGGCTAGCTTCTTAAATGTTTCCGGTGCATGAGTAAGAGCCACGGCATTGGGTTCAAAATGGACTTTATACCCAAGCTTCCGAATTTTAAGCGTCAGGTCTCCATCCAGGCCGGGTCCAACGTCCCATCCCTTGATTCGATCCAGCACCTCTATCCTAAAAGCTCCGAAAGCACCTGAAACAATTCGCAAAATACCCAGTGAAGAAGCCACTGTTCGGCCGACAAAAATATATATCAAATATTCTATTGCCTGCAGTGTCGTACATAAACTTTCGGTATCATTGCGAACTTGCAAGTTCCCTCCTACAGCGCCAATCTTATCATTTTCATAAAACGGTATCAAAATTTGTTCGATCGCATCCCGGTTAAATGAACAGTCTGCATCCAGGTGTATAACATACTCTCCCTTACAATACTGTAGTGCCAGATTAGCAGCCGAAGCCTTGCCACCACGTTCCTCATTACGTAAAAACATACTAATCCGCCCCGATCGCTCAAGTTGTCGGCCAACGATCGGAGTGTAATCGTCAGAGCCGTCATCGATAATAATAATTTCAAAATTCTGATATGTTTGTTCACTGAGCGAAGAAACCAATTGATAATAATTTTCACCTTCGTCTCTCCCGGGAATAATGATTGAAACAAACGGGCGCTCACGCCAAAATGCTTGCTGAGCCTCCTGTAAGTTTTTCCAACCGGTTTTTCGCTTGAGATAGCTGACAATAAGAGTCGTATAGTCCAAAAGAATATATCGGGGTAACTCTAATATAAAATAGAACCAAAAGACCCTTATAAAACCATGCAAACCTTTATTATTCCAAAAGTCGATGAATTCAAGCATGATGGTTCCCTTCTCCCGTATTAATCTTTCTGAGTAGAATGTTCAATAGTTCATTGTAATTGTGATTATTTCCAATAGGGTGAACTGCCCCTTCTATATCAAGCTTAAAATCGCTAAAGTTGTCGTTAATCAACCGGGTTATACGAGCTGAAATTCTATCCAGAACTTGTTTAGCTTTTGATGCCTCCAATGTTGAAAAAAGGATCAAAATCGTTTCGTTATCCAGGAAAGCGAGCTCATCATTATCTTCCATCTCGCTGATCAATAACGAATGTAATTCTTCAATTAATTTTTCCCGCCCGCTTTCACCAATCTGGTTAAAGAGTTCCCGGATATTTCGCAGATGAAAAATGCCTAGCGTACTGTCGAAATCAACAATGGATTTCTTTTTGATATTATCAGCAAGGACCTTTTTGAAAAAGGTGACTTCATCTTCCTGAGACGGCCCTCGCATCTCGACATACCGATTACCTTCAGCCATATCAATGCCTTTGCTGGTCAACCGGTATTTTTTAATAACTCTTTTTTCAAGGTGTTCTACTTTCTGATCATTGCCGCAGTTAAGACATTTAGCTCTTAACATGGGGTCCTGAAAAGAATGATCGCAGTTCCTGCAATTAAAAATAACGGAAGGTTTGTCGTAGTCGACTCCGATATGCTTCAACTTGCGTTCGCATTTGGGACAGACCAGGTTACCGCCCTGGCCCATTTTTTTGAACTTATCTATCTCCCCCATGAATGCGCAAGAAAAATGATGGATTAAATCATTCGACTCGAGGTTCGATGAATTACAATTCGGACAAACTTCACGAATATTCAGATAACTGTTTGAACAACTATTGCATAAATAAATAGTATCATGGAACGTGCCCGAAAGAATTTCATTTGATTCAGCTTCATTCAACAGGTCCAAAGCACGAGCTTCATTGTCGAAATCAAGATTATCTGTCAACATCGGGAAACTGTATCCCAGCAAGGCCTCCCTGGAAGGTATCGGCTTATAGATATCAATACTACGCGTGTACAGAAATCGGATTAACTTTATGAGCAGCAGGTTATTAGGGATGCTCGAACTCATTTTGGCGGTTATCTTGTCCAAAACCCTGCTTACCGCCTTGTTAAACCGGTTTTTTGAGACAGGTTTAACAAGATAGTCGGTGATAGCATAATCAAAAGCCTTAACCGCAAACTTTTCCTTACCGGTAACAAGTATCACATTAACATTCTGGTTATCTGCAATTTTATCCAATAGGTCAAAGCCCGACATTTGGGGCATGATTACATCCAAAAAGATTATATCCACCTTTTCCACATTAAGCACTTCCAGTGCTTCAGGGCCACTGGCTGCCGTCCCCACCAGATTCAAATTGCTATTATTTTCCACCATCGCCGCCAACACTAAGCGGGAAGTACTTTCATCATCAACAATCAAACTGTTTAGTTCCATCTTATCTCCCGTTCACTTGAGTTTTCATGCGGCTTTGTATTTTTCGTGTCTTTTCAGCAACACGATCCAGATTATTCAGCGATTGAATCATCCCATCAATTAGAGGATGATTCGAACCAGAGTCACCATATAGCCTGTAAACAAAAATCGGCATCAGGTAAATAGCTTCATCATTATGGCAACGGATATTTTTAATTATCTCCATTGTTGCCAATCGATAGGAATACTCAATAATAATAGCATCATAAGATTTAAGCCGGGGCAAATAAACCTGAGAACGATCTGACACTTTTATAAATACCAGATCTTCATGCGTTATCTTTTTCGCAGTATTGTCTTCCATATTCATATTTTTTTAGAGAACAACCTTTTTTACCGTTACACCAATATCACTGTGCTTTTCCCATATGCCGAAAGCCTTCTTATCAATAGGTTTTAAGGTTATTACTATGTATTTATTCATGTTTATATCCTTTGTCTTTGCCTGTCCCCAATCAGCTAAATTCGGAGTCTTGAAGTCAGTGATAACCCCCTTGCTTTCAAGACCATTATCAAATTTGACGTCCATGGTATCTCCCCGGCTCACATATTCCAAGCTATTTTGCTGGAACAAGGCCTGAATTAAAATTTTCGACGTTTTTCTCTTAATTATGAGTATGGGCTCGGAACGGTAGGCCAGTTCAGCAATATTTTTTGAGATTCTCTCCACAACGCCATCAGTGGGAGAAGAATATTTTATGGTCTGGAACTGCTGGTCCAGGTTTCCGTCGAGAGAAAGATCACCTTTGCCCTGCAGCCGGACAAAGGTACCCAGCAATTCCGGGGCCTTCTTCCACTGGTTCAATATGGATTCCTTTTCCCTGAGTGTTTCCAATCTTTGTGAACTGAGTTTAATGTCGTTCTGGAGGGCAACAATCTTGTTATCAATATTGCGCAGATCTCCTATATCACTAACTCCCAACTTAACCTCTTTTTTGACCATCTCTTGCTGCTTCCGGTAATGCTGTAGCTCCACCTTATGGTTATCCAACTTGGTCTGCTGCTCCTTAATATCTCCGTTCACCGACATTAACTTCTCTTGTAACTGTCGCTTTTCTTTGCGCCCTTGCTTCGGACTTTGGTTTTGATGGATTGTTGCAAATCTGAATAGCGGATCATTTTCCTGAATTGAGTCTCCTTTCTCCACATACATATCCATTATTCGAACATCTTCGGGCAAGCGAACGGAAAATCGATTCGCCATAACTCTTCCGTCTCCTTCAATAATCATGTAATAGTCGAAAAGATAGTATGCAAAAACGAGCCCCAAAATAGCCAAAAGGCTTAAGTAAACAACCCGGTCCCAGTTTATCGATTGTCCAAAGTCATTTTCTTTAGTTCCCCGAATCTGGGAGGGTCTTGATTTAAAATATTCGCTTCTCATAGAATTATTATATTCAATTTGCTTTCATGAGCGTCTCAAGATCATGCACAGCATATCTTTTGATTTTTATATCATGATGCAATGTTTTCATCAGATTTCGCATCTCATTGATACTATTAAAATCCTGGGGCCTTAAAGACACTGTGAACCCCAGAGAATAATTATCAGTGTCCTTCAAGGCTCGCTCTTTTTCAAGTTTATCAGCAATTTTATGAACTTCTTTCTCACCGTAAACCATTACATAAATCTCATCCGTTACCGGTGCCAATTCTTTCAAAATATTATCGTAATAGTCTGGTATGGATACCGAAAATTTAAGATTCAGCTGATGGGCCAGGTGATGAGCATATTTAGCCATCTGCAAATACTGGGCTAGATAACGCTCTTTATTTTTACTCCAATCTTTAAGGGTTTGAGGTTCAACATCCAGGTGCACCCCATCAGCACCAAGCCGTTTAGCATCGCTAAAAAACTTTTTTATGCTTGACCTTTTATCCCTTCTAAACAATACATTACTGCCTTTCATCAATTGGACTTTGAGCCCCTTAAGACGGGCATTTCGGATAAAATCTGCAAGCTTTCGGTCTTTTTCAGATTCAGGTGAACCCGGTGATAATAAAACTGTTTCGAATTGTCTTGAAGTGAGATAATCCAGTAAAAAAGCATTGCTCAACTTTCTAAAAGTGCCTGACCAAATGTATATGCCAGAAGCAATTTTATCGTGTTTCCTTAGCGACGGCGGATTCCAGACGTGGACATACTGCGTAAAAGGCACTTTTGGTGCCAGATTGCCAAGCTGCAACAGCTTGAGATACATTTTCTCTTTCAGGTCGGTTCTTTCCCACAAATTCTGATATTGTGAAATCAACAGGTCCAGCAAATGAGCCGGACTGTATTCCGATGCTGATATTTGTGATTTTGCTTCTTCACCATCAATTTCTTTGGACTGACGCAGGTACCGATAGTAAAGATTCAGGTATTGTTTTTTTAACCCCTCATAATCGGTATGATATTCCCTGAGTTTACGAAGTGCAGTATTATCTTCCCTTTGATTCTGATAATGTTGTTGTTCGCGAAGTGCCTTGGGATATAATTCTCGATTACTCTTAAAAATTGAAACCGGAACTGATAAATTAACTCCAAAAGAAAAATATTCCCGGTCTTGGGATGTGGTGATTGGCAATTGCTGAGAAGAACGGTCATAGTAGTTATAAGACAAATTGGCCGTAAGAGAAATATCGCGCCATGGAAGATATTTCTCTTTAATATTTTCAACAGCCAGCGAATCAACATAAGCGCGCCGGTTGTTGTTTTGAACTGCTTGTATTAAGGGTTCGGTATCAACCGTCAACACAGGGAGCGGAAACCTGAGGTCCTGATATTCATTTTGAATCTCTGTATTTGGCTGATTCTGCCCTTTACTTTCCTCGAGCATTAATCTCGTTTTGGTTACCTCTGCAAATGATTCCAATACTTCATCCCAGGTTTTGTAACCTAAATCATAAAGTTCTTTCAATTCATTCTGCTTGACTTTAAGAACCTCCAGGTAACGCTTCCTGATCTCTGTAGTTCGCTGTTGCATAATCATTTTAAGATGTTCTCTATCACGTTGGTATCGTTCCTCCTGGTATTCTTTTTCTTTCTGTACCTTTTTTATTTGTATTTCCCGCTGTAACTGTTTGGCTTTAAAACGATTATCCTGCCAACCTCCATCCAGAATATCCCAATCCAAACCCAATTGGTATCGTCTCTTGTAAAAAATACCTTCAACATTAAATACCCCTTGCTTTAAATTTTGCATATATCCTGCTTTCATATTCAGTCCCCAATCTTTTAAGGTATTACTTCGCTCAGCTTCCAGTAAGCTTAGATTGGCGGTTCGATTTTTTTTACTCTTTGAACCGTTAAAAAGTGGCTTAATATCTTCTTTGGATGCTTTTAAGGCTGACGGACTAACAAACGAACGCCTGGCTCTTACCACCGAATCCAACCTGCTTATGAGGTTATCCATTCGTGCGGAACGATTATTTTGAGCCTCAGTACCTGTGGGAATAAAAATAACCAGCCACAACGTAAAAGCAGTTATCTCTAGGGTATACCGGAATGCTATACTCCTGAATAAATAAAACACCCACAACTTAGTCACTCCCATTCTTGCTAAATCAACTTTTACGCCGGACTTATTTTGAGCATGTAACGTTAAAATTTTTTTGATAAAAATCTTCTAGATTAACGAATATTAATTTAATCTATTCAACTCGCTAAAAATCATCAGCAAGGCTACATAAAATGTCTAATTAGTGGTTTGTCTTAGTTGTCTTATTTCCTCATTTTATGGCTTTAATAAGAGAAATTTAACGACCTAAATTGCAATAGGCATGAATGAAAAAGCTCCAAAAGTAGGTGTCATCATGGGCAGCGACAGCGATTGGTCTACCATGAAAGACGCCTGCGAGATTCTAGATGAATTTGGTATAGCATACGAAAAAAAAGTAGTATCGGCACACCGTACACCCGACGATATGGCTGAGTATGGGAAATCAGCACGAAGAAGAGGCCTCAAAGTGATTATTGCCGGTGCAGGCGGAGCGGCCCATTTGCCGGGGATGACTGCAGCGCATACCACTTTACCCGTTATCGGTGTTCCGGTTAAGACCAGTACCCTTAGCGGTATAGACAGTCTTTACTCTATTGTACAAATGCCTCCCGGGGTACCCGTTGCAACCGTGGCTATTGGTAAAGCAAAGAATGCCGGTTTGTTGGCAATTCGAATGTTGAGTATGAATGACAGAAACCTGACAGAAGAACTGAAACAATATCACGAACAGATGGCTGAAGAGTCACGAGCCAAGACCAAAAATCTGACCTAATCTTTCAATTTGCTTTCCCTCATTATCCCTTTTAGCTAAATTGTATTAATGATTTAATATCGGATTATAATTTTCACTTTTCCACCAGCATGGCAATCAATATCTATCCTACTTTGGAAACGGAACGCATGCAATTGCGCAAGCCGGTAGCGAAAGATATTCCACATATCGTCAATTATGCCGGTAATCCCAAAATCGAAGAAATGACATTGAATATTCCACATCCTTACCACGAAAAGGATGCCATTTCTTGGATAAACCTGGCATATGAGGGGTTTGAGGATAATTCGAGATACAATTTTGTTATGGATTTGAAGCCGAATAAAGGAATTATCGGGTGTATTGGCTTAGAAATAAATACACGTTTTAATCGGGCAGAACTTGGCTATTGGGTCGCGGAACCTTATTGGAATCAGGGCTATGCTTCAGAAGCTACCAAAGCAATCTTGAGATTCGGTTTCGAAAAAGTTGGTTTACATAAGATCTATGCTTCCCACTATTCTAAAAACCCCGCTTCAGGTAAAGTGATGATCAAAAATGGGATGAAGAAAGAGGGGAAACTGAAAGAACATGTTTTAAAAGCAAATCAATATCTTAGCGTAATTCAATACAGATTGACTCGGGATGAATACCAGAGATTAAAAAATAAATAGGCAAAGATAAATATATCTTTCTACCGTGAATAGTTTTGCATATCTCAACGGATATGCTAAATTTTGTTAAAATTTAACTTAATCAACTATCTTGGCTGATTATAACGAAAGGTTGGAAGACCTGTTGGACCATCACCTTATCGATAATGAGGTGTTAAAAAAGAAAAAGCAACTTGGCGGGGTGGGTTATTTGATTAATGGCAATATGTGCCTGGGCATCTATAATGATTATCTGGTCGTTCGCGCGGGTAAAGCACTGGCGGATTCCTTGATCGAAAAACCCGGAATTGAGCCGTATGATCCCGGTAATGAAGAACTGGCTGATTTTATAATGGTGGCAGAAGGAATTTACTCCCATTCTAAAGCCCTTCAAAAATTTATAGACCGCGGTATCGAGTTTACATCTTCTCTGCCACCCAAGAAACATGATGACCTGCAGGATCTGGATTCGTTTTGAACTGCATTATAGATGCATAAGCAAGGAATGCCATTTTTAAAACTTGGCATTCCTTACTTATTCTTTTCTCTAACCTATCTCATCAAGCAGTTCTACAATCCCTTCGTACATCTCCGCCAGCTGATCACGAGTAGTACAGTACGGCGGCATCAGGTAAAGCACATTACCGAGAGGACGTAAAAGCAACCCCTTATCCACACAGCGCTTTTTTATTGCATCCGCCACTGAATTTAGATAACCGTCTTCATCCCGCAGCACCTCACTGGTATAAGGATCCACACTGACATCCCGACCACTGGTATCAATATTCATGGCGGAGATCGTGCCCAGAGCTCGCAGTCGCTCAAGCCGCGGGTGATCGGCGAGATCAGACAAATGTTCCCGGTGCCATTGTTCCATCTTCGAATAAACCGGTTGATATTCTTCCATCAGTTCACAGGAAGCAATGGCCGCTGCACATCCCAGCGGATTAGCCGTGTAACTGTGCCCGTGCCAAAAAGTTTTCTGAGGATCATTGCTGTTAAACGTATCATAAATTTCGTCGGAAGCCACGGTCGCAGAAAGCGGCAGGAACCCGCCCGTAATGCCTTTTGCCATACAGATGATATCGGGTTCCACTTCCGCCCTGTTACAGGCAAACCAATCACCCGTACGACCAAAGCCGGTCATCACTTCATCGTAGATCATCAAGGTATCACGTTCATCAGCAATTTTCTTCAGCTTCTTTAAAAAGCTCTCCCGACACATCCGCATGCCGCCGGCTCCCTGTACCAACGGCTCAATCATGATCCCGGCATATTCCCCAGGCTTCTTTTCCAACAACGATTCTATCTTATCGATAATAGCATCTTCCCGATCTTCCACCCCTTCGTCATCCATCCATGTTTCAGGAAAAGGGACAAACTCTACATCAAATAACAGATCCTGGAATACATTCGTAAATACCGATCGCTCACCGGCCGACATCGCCCCAAAGGTGTCACCGTGATAGGCCGCTTCGAAACAGATAAACGTCTTACGCTGCTGACCTTTATTAATCCAATATTGATAAGCCATTTTCATGGCTACCTCCACGGCCGTAGATCCGTCGTCTGAATAAAATACCCGGTTTAGGGACCCCGGCAGCGCCCCTGAAATCATCTCTGCAGCTTTCTCGGCCGGCTCATGGGTGAAATTGGCAAAAATAACATGCTCAAGCTTTTCGGCCTGCTCGGTGATAGCCTTTGTAATTTTGGGATGAGCATGTCCAAATGTGTTTACCCACCAACTGGAAATGCAATCCATAATTCGCCGGCCATCTTCAAGCTCAATCCAAAGTCCATCACCTTTTGTAACTTTCAGGGGCGTGGGCGCTTCTTTCAGGATGGTAAACGGATACCAGACATTTGGATGAAACTTAGTCATAAAGTGAATTCCTTATCTTTTATATTTATTCTTGGTTACCAATCAAAATTTCTGTTCAAACGTTTCTTGTAGAGTCGGCGGATTTACATCCTTTAGCTCTTCGATTTGGGCCAACACTTCAATGTCTCCGTAATGTTGAATAGCTTCGTAATTACTCTGATGGCGGGGACCGTTCATTACGACACCCAGCACCGGGATATCACGTTCTCGCAAGGCTTCTAGTGACAGAAAGGTGTGATTCAAGGTTCCCAGCGTACTCCGGACCACCAATACTACCGGCAATTCCAGGTACCTGATCAAATCGATAATCATATCTTGATCATTGACCGGCACTAACAACCCGCCGGCGCCCTCTACTACCAAATGATCCGTAGAATAATCCGGCAATACAAAATCCTTCAAAGCTATGCTCACTCCGTCAATCTCCGCTGCACCATGCGGCGACATGGGGGTCTTCAATCGATATCGTTCGGGCTTTATCTGACTGGTGGGAAGCCCGGTAACGCGCTGAACAAATTCGGTATCCGTTTCTTCTTCGAGTCCGGCCTGTATAGGCTTCCAATATGCAGCATTCAGAGCCTTGGTAAGCATTGCTGAGATTACGGTTTTTCCAATGCCGGTATCCGTTCCTGTGACAAATATTTCTCGAGGCCAGTCTTTCAAATGCATGTCTTTTTTTAGTTTTTTTGATTCTGGCAAAAGTTAAAAACTACCTTTCTCTAATGAAAAACTTGTTTGTTTGCTCAACACTGCTATTTTCAACATTTCCAACTAAATGAATTTTGATCTGTGCCAAAGAATAAAACAACCTACGCGCGACGGCTGACACTTTTTGATGGAATCATGGTGGTTGTCGGTGGGATAATCGGCGCCGGGATATTTCTGAATCCAGCAATTGTCGCCCAACGCCTGCCTACATCAGGACTCGTACTTGCAGCCTGGGCCATAGGTGGGGGAATTGCACTCATTGGTGCCTTATGCTTTGGAGAACTGGGGTCACGACGCCCTCAAGCCGGAGGAGGATATGTATACCTTCGGGAAGCTTTCGGCCCTTTACCTGCCTTTTTATATGGCTGGACCCAACTATTTGTCATCAATACTGGCGGTATTTCTGCGGTAGCGATGACCTTTGCCTATTATGCCGCGAGTTTGTTTAACCTTGGGGATGGCTTTGCAAAGCCCCTTGCAATCGGCTCGGTCGTCCTTTTAACCGGTATTAATTATCTTGGGATAAAACCCGGTAGCATTACACAAAACATTTTCACAGTCCTAAAATTGGTAGCTGTGGCCGTGCTTACCGTTGCGGGGTTAATGCTTTTCGGATCAGGAACAGCTACGGAAACTGTTTCTCAACATTCTTTTGGTCATTGGGATATAATCGTAGCTATGGGAACGGCACTTATCCCGGTATTATTTGCTTTTGGAGGATGGCAGCATGCTAATAATGTTGCAGGTGAGATACGCAATCCAAAGAAAAAGCTGCCCCAGATTACCATCATAGGAATTATCATTGTGATCGTAAGTTATCTACTAGTAAACCTGGCTTATGTATCAGCACTCGGTGTGGATGGACTCGCCTCAAGCAGTGCTCCTGCTTCGGACGTTACCCAAGCTTTGTGGGGCAATTTCGGAGGCAAATTGATTTCGGCCGGTATTGCTATCTCCACCTTTGGATTTGTAAACCTGGCTATTCTTGGCGGGGCACGTATTTATCAAGCGATGGCAGATGATGGCCTTTTTTTCAAAAAGGCGGCCAAACTTCATCCGAAGTATCGAACACCCAGTTTTTCGCTTATCATTCAAGCCGGCTGGATCATTGTTCTTATTTTTTCCGGATCCTACGGGCAATTGCTTGATTACACGGTATTCGGCGACTGGATCTTCTTCGGGCTTATCGCGGCCACGATCTTTTACTACAGAAACAATGATTCCAAAGAAAATTCGGATGAGTCATTCCGAATGCCGGGTCACCCTGTGCTGCCACTGCTGTTTATCCTTGCAGCAGTCTTTGTCGTAGTCAGCAGTATTTTTTCAAATTTATTCAATGCAATGGTCGGAGGCGGGCTTATTTTGGCCGGTATCCCCATTTATCTTTATTGGAAGTCTCAAAAAGAATCTGATTATGAATCATAGTTCCTATATATCCTGGGCAAAAAAACAACACAATATTAAATATAATCTGGCAAGCAGCGGCATGCCCGGTCCTATACTTGAGGACTTGGTTAAAAATCCAAAAAAGATCCTGGAACCGATTGATCATGAAAACGGTTGGGCTCCGCTTATGAGAAGTATCGCTGATCGATATGAGGTAAATCCGGACCAGGTTATTCCCGTGCACAGCGCATCTTTCGCCAATCATCTTGTTTGTGCCCTATTTTTGAATCCCGGTGATGTAGCGCTGGTCGAGAATCCTGCTTACGAACCGCTGGTGTCACTTCCAAAATATTTTAACGCTTCCGTTAAACAATTTGATCGGAATGCTGAGAAAGGCTATCAGCCGGATCCCCAACAAATTGAAAAGCTCATTACCGATAAAACCAAACTCATCATTCTAACAAATCTGCATAATCCTTCGGGAATCCTTATTGATGAAACTGTTCTATGGCAGATTATTGATATAGCGTCAACACACGACTGCTATATTCTGATTGACGAAGTTTACCTGGAATTTCTGTACCCGAATGGTGAACGAACGGCAGCGAAATACAGCGACCATATTTTAACGACCCGCAGCCTGACCAAGGCATTTGGACTGGACGATCTGCGTGTTGGCTGGATCATTGCCGAATCTATTCTTGCTGAACGTATTCGTAAGCTGCAGGATCTTTTCATGACCTCTATGGCCGCCCCAAGTGAACGGCTGGGATTACTAATGCTTGGAAAAGCAGATGAAATGCTGGAACAGAATCTTAGCCAATTAAAATATAATTTCCGACTGGTTGAAGATTTTATTGACAGTCAAGCCAGTCTCTCCTGGCACAAACCCCGGTTTGGCTCTGTAGGATTCGTCAAATATAGCAGTGGTAATGTTGATATGCTGGCCAGCTATCTTGCTGAGAAATATGATACCATCGTCGCTCCTGGACACTTTTTCGGCGCACCCGATCACTTCCGCATCGGCTGGGGGTTACCCACCGAAAAACTGGAACAAGGGCTGGAAAACCTGGGAAAAGTTATTTAAATGATTTAAGGCAAGATCATTCTTTCGAGCATAATCTAAGCCGCAAAATAGATCTTTTTTAGGGTTCGTCTTTTTTCAAAAGAGCAAATATTGTATGCTCAATTCGGGATAACAAGTTATAAGACTTTCAGAAAATACGGGAATGCTCACCCAGCTCCTTTTCAGGAATCATAATCACGTTTTACCGCTAAAAATACTACATGATAACTTGATTTTACCATTCCATCCGAAGAAGAATTCCAGTGATCAACCAGCATTGAAAACTCTTTAGGCGTCAAAGAGCGTCCTTTCTTTTGGGTGGATGCTCCTACTCGCTTAAGTTGACGGAAAAAATCACGGGCATCATCGAAAGTCTGGGTAATAGTATCTTCATAATAATCCACTTGTGCCGGTCCCAATGACATTTTTATGACCATCTCCTCGACATTCGGCAACGTATTCCCGGTAAACGGCAGGCCCAGTTCCCGGCAGTTCTCCCGCCATTCGGGGAAGCTATCTTCTCCCGGAAATGATACGAGCAACAGCCCGCCGGGTTTAGTTGCTTCCAGCCACCGTGCCAGTGTCTGAGCAGGATCCTTAAACCATTGCGCGCTAAATCCGCTGATCGCCATACTGTAAAAGGGTTCATTAACGGGCGGTTGATCTTCCGCATCCTGTACCCGGAAAGAAAGTTGATCGTAACCTCTGAATTTTTTCTGGCAAAAGTCCACCATCTTCTCCGACAGATCAGTAGCCTGAATTTCCCGCCCCTCCTCCTTATAGAGTTTTAACAGTCCTTCGGTCACAAAACCAGTGCCGCAACCCAATTCTATAATCGGTCCGGAAGGTAAAATTCCCGTCCATGGTTCCAATGAAGCAATCATACGTTCAGCAACCTTTCGCTGTACTACGGCGTTTCTATCATAGTAGGGAGCTGCTTCACCAAAGCGGGAAGCTATTTTCTGTTTTAGTTTATCATCCAATACCGCGATTTCATTCATCACTAAAGCTTAATTTCTGATAGTTTTTCAATTTCAGGTATAACAAACTCCAGGCACTGCTTATGATGCGTATAAGGCAGCCCATGCCCGGCATTTTTAATTTCAAAATACTGTGCTTGACTCTGTAAATGGGTATATAATTGTCGCCCCTTCTTGTTGGGCACAATCTGATCATCAGAGCCATGGAGTATACAGATTTTGTCTACTTTTTTCAGTGACTGTACATCTTGCTCCGCATTCTGCAATATCCGTAAATCATCCAATAATAACTGGTGATTGATCTCCCCCATATTATATTCGGGTGGATCTTGGGGAGCGTAACAATTTTCATAGAAATCACGCAATATCTTTTCGGGATTTATTTCAAACTCGTTAATCATTTCCTGCAGAATCAGACGTGAGCGGCGCCGATATTGGGCAGTGTAGGGATGGAAGTATAGGAATCCCCCGGTGATGATCAGTAAATCCGCTTGGTTAAACAAAGATTCATCAATCCAGTGCAGACCAAATGAATGCGTAATAAGTACTGTCGAAACCGGGCTGGTCAGGATCTCTACTTCTTTCGGGTCATTGAAATAACCGCGATCATAGGTTTCAAAATAGCCGTATACATCAAGATACTTAGCCCAGGATTGCCAGTACTGGTCATTAAATCCCCAGCCATGAAAAGCGATGAATCGGCAGTCAGCCATTGCTCAAATTTTTTAAAACCGTTAGAAATTTGTCTATCTGTAATTTTGTATGCTCCGAAGATAAGGTTATTCGGATTCGCGCGCTACCTTGGGGCACCGTCGGAGGACGAATTGCCGTGGCCAAAAAACCTCGTTCTTCCAGGGCCTCTGCCATTTCTAAAGTTTCCTCTTCTTCTCCGATAATTATGGGAATGATTTGAGATTCTGATTCCCCGGTTGAAAGACCTGCTTCATGAATTCCCCGAAGCATATATTTAATATTTTTATGTAGCTGCTCCCGTTTTTTGTCCAGAGAAGGAATTAGATCCAAGGAAGCTTCAATCGCTCCGATTACTGCAGGAGGCAAGGCCGTGGTGTAAATAAAACCGGGACAAAAATTAATCATAAAATCTCGCATCCGGGAAGAACATAGCAGGAAGGCCCCAAATCCGCCAAATGCTTTTCCACAGGTACCTAAAACCATATCAACGCCAGAAATACTTTGCGTCAAGCCCAGCCCTTGCTTACCCCATCCTCCCACGGCATGAGCCTCATCCACAAAAAGCCAGGTGTCATATTCTTCCGAAAGCCCGGCAATAGTTTCCAGTTCACTAAAATCCCCATCCATACTAAAAATGGATTCAGTAATAATAATGACCCGCGAATAATCTTCTTGCTGAGCACGTTCCAATTGCTCTTGCAAATCAGGCATATCATTATGCTCAAACCGACGAAATGTAGCCCGGCTGGAAAGCGATCCCTGGAGTAGGCTATTATGACTTAACTTGTCAGCTAAGATCAACGAATGGCGATCAGCAAGTGTACTGATAATAGTGCTGTTAGCCTGAAATCCGGTATTAAAAACAAGAGCCGATTCCCATCCAAAAGTTTTTGCCAACTTATCTTCAAGCTGCTCATGAATATCATACGTGCCATTAATTAAACGAGAGGCCGTAGATCCCGCCCCGTAGGAATCAGCATACTGTTTCGACTTTTGGATCACCTTCGGATGCTTCGAAAGTCCCAGGTAATCATTGCCGCTAAAATTAATCAGTTTGCTATCACCGGTCTTGAGTTGGGTGGCATCAACGGGTACGTAGGGCTTTAGAGTACGAAAACGATGAACCTGTTTCCGCCTGCTAAGAGCTTCGTCGATAAATTGATGTTTGCCAGAAGATGACACGTTTTATTCTTTTGCCATTGGCTTATTATTATTATTTCCTGTCCAAGTGGAATCACTTTGGAATGTCCGTATCATGGCACGGAACTGACGAACGAATCGACGCTTCTTATATTTTGGAGCGAACTGATCGAATTCAAGTAAAAACAGGCGGTGGGTATCTTCGTCGTAAACGGCCAGATTCACAAATGGGCCGGCCATAGCATCATGGGTCATATGCCAAACCCCTAATGTTTCGTAGGTTAAATTGCCATTTAATTTAAAAGAGGTTGTATTCACCGGATAATGCTTATAATCCGTGGTCACATAGGAGCTGTCACGTGTACCGCGAACCCACTTTTCCATCAGTGAATCCCGTTTGGCATTAATCCAGTCATTACTCAAATAGCTTATATCATCCGTCTTTTTCCACCAGATCCAAAACCATCGATCGTTACTGGGTAACTGTCGGTCCATCGTCAAAAAGTGAGCGGTTTCGCCGTTATGGGTATACATAGTATCAACATTTTTGTACCAATCGTGCTGAACCCGGATCTTCCAGCCATGCTCGTTCCACAGGCTATCTTCGAGCTGAGTCTTTTCGCCGCGATCATAAACCTGGCCTCTCCAGCGGACAAACGTTTTTTCCATCAAATTATCCGTCAATGTCTCCTCGGAATTATTGATTTGTTTGGCCAGTGCTGAATCACTGGGCGCCGTTAAAAGCAAGGACCACTGGTTCTTGTACCATTTATTTTGCAGTGGAAAGGCAAATACTTTCCCATCCCTTACCTGCTGCTCTACTTTATCGCTGAGCAAAGCACGAATAAATCGCGCCGTATTTGTGCTGTCATCGATGGGTGCCGCTACAATAATATTCTTAAACTTTTTCAATTGATTGAGCTGGGCATTATTATCAAAATCCCGGAAGCTCAAATCGAAAAGAGGTTCCGGATTAGGCAAAGTCTGTATCCATCGCCCAAACGTGCCGCGAATAGCATCCGCTGTCTGGCTGTGAAATTGCGTCGAGTCCATCACCACAACTACATGATCAATAGCGCCGCTAGCCTGCTGCCGGTAATCTCCGCTACAACCAACCCACGCAGCAACGATAAATAATAATAACGTCGTCTTAATAAATGACTTCATAGGATTATCTTGTCGTTCAAAATTACGCTTTACCATACTTTAACGATTTAACAAAAGCAAACACCTTATCCTTCCATCCGTCATCAGGATGGTGTTCACGAATGGTATCGATCAGTGCACTTCCCACGATAAAACCGTCCATTTCAGCGGCAATTCGCTGTGCGTCGTTGTAAGATTTGATACCAAAACCGACCATTTTCGGGTTGCGAGTTACATTTCGACGAACGCGATCAATAAAACGTTGCACAGATTGAGCAACCTCTTCCCCATCGCGGGCCCCCGTAACACCGGTTACCGATACGCAATATACAAAACCTTGGGAACGCTCATCAATTTTTTGCATTCGTTCGTCGGAAGTATTAGGAGCCACCAAATAGATAATCGGCAATTCATTAGCTTCAGCATAATTCGAGATAACACCTGATTCTTCTACCGGGATATCAGGAATAATCAGCCCATCTACCCCTGCCTCGGCGGCATCCTCACAAAAAGATGCAGCTCCATATCGCAACACGGGATTGATATAGCCCATCAGGATAATGGGAATCTGCGACTTTTCACGCACCTTACGTACAATAGCCAGGATTTTTTTCATGGTTATCCCCTTTTCAATCGCAACATTGCTCGAATATTGAATGGTAGGACCATCAGCCAGGGGATCACTGAAGGGCATTCCAAGCTCTACCATGTCCGCCCCGTTTTCTTCAAATCCCAGTATCAAATCCACTGTTGCTTCGGGATCCGGATAGCCGGCCGTCAAAAAAAGGCTCATGATTTTGGAAGACCCGTCGTGGCGTTCAAAAAGTTGTGCAATTCTGTTTTCTTTGATATCAATCATTGGTATGTCAGTCAATTATAGATCCTGATCCGCCAGTCGGCAGACAGAACTACATGAATTATATTTTTTAAATGGTAAACCAGTTGATTCCAGCGTACCTGAACAATCGTACGCTCGTATAAAACTTACATATTTTTAGAAATCGTACCCATATCCTTGTCGCCGCGGCCTGAACAATTCAACACTACAATTTCATTCTCTGAAGTCTGGGGCATCAATTCATCCAAAAAAGCCACAGCATGCGCCGTTTCCAGAGCGGGGATAATCCCTTCCAATTCAGAAAGAAGTTTTACACCTTCCATCGCCTGGTCATCGGTGATTGCGCGGTAAGCGGCGCGATTGGAATCCCGCAAGTATGAGTGCTCCGGTCCAATTCCCGGATAATCCAGGCCGGCACTTATCGAATGAGCCAGTTGAATTTGCCCCTCGGCGTCCTGCAACAAATAACTCATGGCTCCATGCAAAACCCCCCGATCACCGATCGTCAGTGTTGCCGCGGTTTTGCCGGTATCGGCGCCTAATCCGGCCGCTTCCAGTCCGTACATCTTTACCGATTCATCCTCGATAAAGGAATAAAATAGCCCCATTGCATTCGACCCCCCACCGACGCAGGCCAACAGATAATCCGGTCCTCGCCCTTCAGCCTCCATGAGCTGACGCTTCGTCTCGTCACCGATCACACGATGAAAATTGCGCACCATCTTCGGATACGGATGCGGGCCAACAACCGAACCAATAATATAGAATGTATCGTCAACATTGGTTACCCAGTCCCTTATGGCTTCGTTCGTTGCATCTTTAAGTGTTTGAGACCCGCTGGTAACGGATCGTACTTCGGCCCCAAGCAAACGCATTCGTTCCACATTTAATTTTTGGCGCTCCATATCCTCTGCGCCCATGTAAACGATACAATCCACCCCAAACTTGGCACAAGCGGTAGCTGTCGCCACCCCATGCTGTCCCGCTCCCGTTTCGGCAATAATCCGTTCCTTGCCCATCCGTCGGGCCAGCAAAATCTGACCAATCGTGTTATTAATTTTATGGGCACCGGTATGACAAAGATCCTCTCGTTTAAGATAAATCTTTGCCTTCCCATAGTAATCTGATAATCGATTGGCATAGGTCAACTTGGTCGGTCGTCCCACATATTCAGTAAGTAACTTCCGGTATTCTTTCTGAAACGAATCATCATTCCATGCCTCATTATAGGCTTTTTCCAATTCTTCTAGCACCGGAATCAGAATTTCAGGGACAAACTTACCTCCAAACTCACCGAAATATCCTTCCTTAGTCGGTTGTGTATACTTCATTTTATATCTCTTACAGTTCGAATTAAATCCTGAACAAGTTCAGGATGACACATGCTTTTCTAAATACTCATTGCCCAAGACTACAGCTCTCCCATCTCCTGCTTATCCCAAATCTCACGCATCTCGTCCATAAAATTTTCAATCTTTTCATAATCCTTGACTCCGGGTTTGCTTTCCAATCCACTTGAGACATCCACTGCATAAGGATGAACCAGCTCGCAGGCCGAACGAACATTAGCCGCATTCAGCCCACCCGACAGAAAATATGGAACGGCCCCTGCCACATCATCAAGAATAGACCAGTCAAATGATTGCCCGGTACCTCCCCATTTACCTTCCACTTTTGTATCAAACAGCAAGAATTCGACATGATCCCAATATGGTTCTACTCGTTTTTTAAGATCTGAACCGGTATCATCCTGCGAAACGTGAATAGCCTTAATAATAGGCTTATCCACAAGTGAACAGTAATCGGGATTTTCATTCCCATGCAGTTGAACGTAATCAATGCCCGTTTGTCGACCGATCATGTTTACATCATCCAGCGCCTGATTTACAAACACACCTACATATTTTGGTCCTTCGAGCCAATTGATAATAGCCCCCACTTTAGCAGGATCAATGTATCGCGGGCTATCTTCATAGAAAATAAACCCCATATAATGAGCTAGGGCTCCCGCTACAAAACGAGCATCCTGCAAAGATGTTACTCCACAAATTTTAACTTTCGTACGTTCTTCAGGGTCAGCAAACATGAAATAAATCTATTTTCCTAGTTCTCAATTAATTCTTTTAGTTGGCGCTTCATTTCTTCGACAGCTTTTCCCGGATCAGGCTGACGCATAAAATATTCACCAATCAGTGCCGCGTGGATTTCTTCATCCATTAATTGCTTTAAGTCACCGGCTGAACTTAGCCCGCTTTCGGAGACCAGCGTTGTACCCTTCGGTGCTTTTTGCAATAATTCAATACCGCGGTGAAGATCCACCTCAAAATTACGTAAATTACGGTTGTTCACTCCAAGAATCTCTACCTGCTCAAAGTTAACATTTTGAACATCCTCCTCCGAATAACATTCCACCAACGCCTGCAAACCAAACTCTTTGGCCGCATGTAGTAGCTCATCAAGCTGATTGCCCTGCGTAACGGTAACAATCAACAGTACAGCATCAGCACCAAAAGCTTTCGCCTCTTTAATTTGATACGGATCAATGATAAAGTCCTTGCGCAACAAAGGAATACCAACTTCTTTAGAAGCAATTTCCAGGTATTCCAGACTTCCTTTGAATGCCGGTTCATCGGTCAGCACAGAGATAGCGGATGCACCTCCTTCCTGATATTGCGCAGCTATACGCTGTGGATCAAAGTCTTTCCGAATCAATCCCTTAGAAGGAGACGCCTTTTTTATTTCCGCTATAATGGCCACATCGTCCTGCAAACATAAAGCATCCTTAAATTTTTTTGGAGCTGTCTCATATAACTCCATGGATTCAAGATCTTTAAAGCTAATTCTCTGCTTTCGTTTTTTAAGATCATATGCCGTCTTTTCGACTATCTCGTCCAGTATATTCGCCATACCTTTTAGTTTGACTCCATAATATCATTCGTAGCTTCACTCATGCGCTTCATTGTCTTTAGCGCTGCCCCGGAATCGATGCTTTCCAGCGCCATCTGCTTTGCCTGCTCCAGCGAGTCAGCCCTGCCGGATACATGAATGCCAAAGGTAGCATTCAAGAGTACAATATCACGATGTGCCTGCTCTCCTTCACCCTCAAGAACCGATCGAATAATTTTTGCATTATAAAAACGATCGCCTCCCTGTAAATCCTGCAGGCTCACCGGACTAAAACCTAATGAAGAGGCATTAAATTCTTTTTCACCTACATATTCATTATTCTTAATTTCATGGATAAATGTCGGGGCAGTTAAGCTGAATTCATCCAACCCATCCCGGGAATGGACACTATAAACACGCTCTGAATCCAAATTTGACAAAATTTGAGCAATTTGCCGTGCTGTACGGTTATCAAAGGCTCCTACTACCTGTCGGCGAACACCGGCAGGATTGAGTAATGGCCCCATAGTGTTGAAAAACGATCGAATTCCCAAAATTTGGCGGGCAGGCATAACATGTTTCATCGTAGGGTGAAAATTCGGAGCAATCATAAAACTTACTTGAATCTCTTCAAAAACCCGCTCAATTTGCTCTTTATGCAGTGTAGCAACAATGTCAAGTGCCTCTAACACATCCGCGCTGCCGCTCTTGCTGGAAACACTGCGATTGCCATGCTTTAACACCGGTACGCCGGCTCCTGCTACCACAAACATTGCTGCAGTAGATATGTTAAAAGTTCCCAGATTATCACCGCCGGTACCGCATAAATCTACGGCTCCGTCTACATCTACTTCAGGGCGTTCGGCCGCGTCACGCATCACTTCAACAAAGGTCGTCAATTCTTCAATAGTCTCCCCTTTGGAGCGCATTCCCAACAAGAAAGCCGATGTCCTTTCTACACCTACATCGCCACTTATTATTCCTCCCAAGGCACTTCGGGCTTCTTGAGGGGTCAGATCCTGCCGCTGTGCCAACTTCTCTAAAATTGGTTTAAAATTATCCATTATTGTGTGGTTTAAATTGATTCAATTTCTTTTTCAGTTTGTAAGATCCAATTCTTAATAAGCTGGGGACCAACTTTGGTTAAGATACTCTCCGGATGAAATTGAATTCCCTCTATGAGATATTTTCGGTGACGTACGCCCATAACCACTCCATCTTCACTTTTGGCAGAAACTTCCAACTCATCCGGGACCTGTTCCGGGTCCAATACCAGTGAGTGATAACGTGTAGCCGTAAAATTATTCGGAATTCCCCTGAAAACAGATTTCCCGTCATGATTTATGATAGAAGTTTTGCCGTGCATAAGTTTTGGAGCATAAACAACTTCGCCTCCAAATACTTCTCCAATTGCCTGATGTCCCAGGCAAACCCCCAAAATCGGTATCTCAGGTCCCAATTCCCGAATAACCGACTCTGTGATACCCGCATCAGCCGGGCGACCGGGACCGGGAGAAATAAGTATTTTATCTGGCTTTAATTCTTTAAGATCCTCGATTTTCAGTGCATCATTTCGAACGACTTTATATTCATCCGCATGCGCAGCCACAATGTGGACCAGGTTATAGGTAAATGAATCGTAATTGTCGATAATTAAAACCATTGTAGCTTTGTTTATGTATGCCATCCTGGGCTTATTTCAGGATCTTCTTTTTTACAAAATTTATTTGAGGCATCTCACATAGATTCTTCAATGCTAGATGCACATTTTTCAACTGGTAAAATCGTAAGTTTTTAACAAGCCTGTCACCTCACGAACCGGTTCCATTACCTTTTCAGCTCGCTTTCGAGCTTTTTTTCCGCCTTCGTGGAGGATATCTTTAACGGTATCCAAATCCTGGGCAAGCTCTTTTCGCTTTGTGCGCGCCTCAGCAAAGTACCCTTCAATCATACCCAGTAATTCCTTCTTGGCATGTCCGTATCCGTATCCCCCGGCCCGGTATTTCTCCGCGATTTCATTCTGCTTGTCCTCATCCGCAAAAAGCTTAATAAGCGCAAAGACATTGCAACTTTCGGGATCTTTAGGCTCATCTAAGGGGGTAGAATCCGTTTCGATGGACATTACCTTCTTCTTTAGCTCTTTGCCTTCATCAAAGATACCGATCGTATTTCCGTAGGATTTGCTCATCTTTTGTCCGTCGGTACCAGGTACAATTGCCACTGATTCCAAAATATGAGGCTCAGGCAACTTTAAATACTCACCATTATAATTGTGATTGAATTTGCCGGCCAAATCGCGGCAAATCTCAATATTTTGTTTCTGATCCTGTCCAACCGGCACCAAATCCGCATTATACATCAGTATGTCTGCCGCTTGCAGGATTGGATAAGTAAAAAGCCCGATATTCGGTTTTAATCCCTGGGCTACCTTGTCTTTGTAAGCTACCCCTTTTTCCATCAGGCTGACGGGACAAAACGTCCCCAGAATCCAAGCCAGCTCGGCATGTTGGGGAACATCGCTTTGTACAAAGAATGTACATTTCTCCGGATCTAGTCCAAGTGCCAGATAATCCAGTGCAACGTCAATAGTATTTTGATAAATCTCTTTACCGTCATTGATAGACGTCAGCGAGTGATAATTGGCGATGAAATAAAACGCATCCCCCTCCTCTTGCATTTGAATATGCTGACGCAGAGCACCGAAATAATTGCCCAGATGAAGTTTCCCAGAGGATTGAATGCCGGATAAAATAGTTTTCATTTGTACTTTTTGATTATTTTAATTCTTAGAATTTCCATGTTATCCTGTCTGTACGAAGCAGCTTCGGCATAGGCAGGTTCAGTATGACGTATTATGTTAATTTGCTATCGACAAGGCCACGCTTAAAGCCTCAACAAGTGCACCGGCCTTATTTTGAGTTTCGATATATTCTTTATGCGGATCACTATCCGCTACAATTCCAGCTCCGGCTTGTATATACACCTTGGATTCGGTAACAAGCATCGTTCGTATAACGATACAAGTATCCATATTGCCGGAGAAATCAAAATAGCCAACGGCTCCGGCATAAGGACCACGTTTTGTTGGCTCCAGTTCATCGATAATTTTCATTGCCCGAATCTTGGGAGCACCGCTCACCGTCCCCGCCGGGAAACATTGCATAAGGGCATCCACAGACGTTTTGTCTTCAGCAAGTTTCCCTTTCACATCCGAAACAATATGCATTACGTGAGAATAGCGCTCAATCACCTGTTGGCGCACCACTTTTACTGTCCCCGGCACACAAACACGAGACAGGTCATTACGTCCCAAATCTACTAACATCACGTGTTCGGCAATTTCTTTGGGATCATTTTTGAGATCTTCTTCCAACTCGACATCTTCCTCAGGCGATTCGCCACGCGGACGCGTTCCGGCAATAGGCAATAACTGGGCTATGCCATCCTGTACACGAACCAGCACTTCGGGGGAAGAACCTACCAGCGCAAAATCTTTAAAATCCAGAAAAAACAAGTACGGCGACGGGTTGACCATCCGCAGCGCACGGTACAGCATGAAGCGATTCCCTTCGAAATTCGTTTCAAAACGCTGGGACAATACCACCTGGAATATATCGCCCTCATAAATATATTCTTTAGCTTTTTCTACTACTGCTTCAAATTCCGACTGCTCAAAATTGCTGGACAGTTTGTCGGGATCAAGAGAAAATGAATCCGTCGACTGCACCGGCTGATAGACCAGTTCTTCCAGCTCATCCAACCGTTGTTGTGCCTGATCATAAAGCTGGTTAAAATCAGCAGATCTATTATCCACAAACACGGTTTTAATGATAACCACTTGCTGCTTGACATGATCGAAGGCAAAAACTTCATCATAGAAAGCCCAAATAGCTTCAGGAAGATCAATATCGGAAGGCGGAGTATTAGGTAATTTTTCGACTTCGCGGACTGTGTCGTAGGATGAAAAACCCACAGCTCCTCCCGTCAAACGAGGTAAATTCGGGAGTTTCGGTTCACTGTGCCGAGTGGTAAGATCTTTCAGTGCTTCATAATAGGACTTTTCAAGTTTCTCATTTTGATCTCCCTTTTCAATCTTCACCTCATCGCCGTCATACCGTAAAACTTGATATGGGTTCCGTCCCAGAAATGAATAACGCGCCACCTGTTCTCCCCCTTCAACCGACTCCAGCAGAAAAGGATATTGCGCATTCTCACTCAGTTTGAGAAAAAGGGATACCGGAGTCAATACATCTGCCATCAGCCGGCGATATACCGGGATTGCAGTATAACTTCGGGCTAAGTTTTTAAATTCTTTCAGTTGCATATAAAACCTGATTCTTTAACTCCTGGGGGACCTCCAGGATCATACAATGACTTTTAAAATTCCAAAAAACAAAAAAACCCACTCCAGTTTCCTGCAGTGGGTTTCCAAATAATTTCTTATGTAATCTAGCTCACAATTGTGCCACTGCCCGTATATGTATTTTCACGGGCCACCACCAATTCAAATTTTGTTGAGCTGATTTTTTCATAACGATGCCAAGATAATACGCCTCGACTGTAAAATCAACAAGTTTATTTGGTAGAAATAAAACCTATATTCGTTTGACTGATGGATGGTGGAAAATGGTAATCATGCCAACACCGATTTTTCACTGAATCTACCCTTTGATTTATTGTCTCCTTCTATCGATTATGCTTTCGTACAAGAAGTTAAGAACCTCCCTGTATGCATGTTTTAATTACAGCTGAACATATGATTTTGGAGGAAATACACACTAAAAAATCAATGACAGAGTCAATTAAACTTAATGGTTCCCCTCTTTTGATCCCATTTCGTAGGGGGACTATTTTTCTCCTATTCATCGTACTATTGCTAAGCGAAAAGACAGTTGCTCAACAATCGGGTTTGGATCTGCTTATTACAGGTCCCAATAGCCATGCTTTAGGACTTAACGAGGCAATCACAGCCGAACCTTTGGGAGCTTCCGATCTCTATTCCAACCCGGCAAACCTGGCATTGGAAGATCATTCTGCCATTAACGCTGATTATACTCTCTGGATCGGGGATATTACCCATGCCCACGCCGCCATCAATCTTAAAAATAATTCTCATGCCCTGGCTTTTGGGTTTCTGGGTTCACAAGTCAGTGATATCCCGTTGAGAGGAAATCAGGCCGGGCCGGCGCAGGGGACATTTAATGTTAGTTTTTTATCACTGAGTGGAGCCTACGCCTATAAACTTGGACCGGTGGCTCTTGGCGGGACAATGCAATATCTGAGGGAGGAATACTATGTTTATAATGCTTCGGGCTATGCTTTCAATTTGGGTGCAGCGACAAAAATTTGGAATGGTCGTCTGCAATTAGGAACAAGTCTCCTCAATCTTGGCAAAATGGATAAGCTCCAAAGCCGTTCCACCAGGCTTCCAACTACATTTCGCGCCGGTATAAATACAAAGCTGCTCAGCTTTACCCCGCCCGAGAATAATAATCTACCCATCGCTGTTTACTTGAAAGATGATTTTGTAGCCCCTGTTCATACCTTTCGACAAACGACCCAGGATGAACGCAGAAAAGGACCTTTCACAAACATCGCCCTCGAATTAAATATCGCACAGACAGTCTCATTAAGAACCGGTTATAAAACGGGTAATACAGTCCGACATTGGAGTGCAGGAATGGGAATAGAGTTGGAATCTATAACGGCTAACTATGCTATTATCCCTTTCGAAACAGGCTACGGGACGGTACATTCATTAGGTATCAGTTACCGTTTTTAGCACCGATAAACCCAGAACCTTGGTTTGATAGTTTGGTAAAAACATGGATTAGTTTTGTTTATCCCGATCCTGACTAAACAGCCATTTATATAAATTGGGATCATTATATGCTTCCACCCACGCTCCGATATGTCCTTTATCAGGATACAAGGTGAAGCCCGGAGTTCCACCTGCTATTTTTATGGCGGAAACCATGGATTGAGAGTATTGGGGCGAGACAATTTTATCTTGGGCTCCGTGAAAAATCCAAATCGGAAAATCTTTGAATAGAAATGCCCTGGTAATATCTCCTCCACCACTTATAGGAGCAGCAGCCGCAAATTCACGGGGGTTTCTTTCGATAATATCGAAAGTGCCAAAACCTCCCATGGAATAACCGGTTACATATAATCGACCGGCATCAATAGAAAATTGATCCTGCAGTTTTTGCAAGAGTTCCATTGTTAAACGCATAGGCTGTGTGGGTTCAGTACGTAACAAATGATTATAGGTTGTAGAGTCCTGCTGCAATCGTATTCCGGCCCAGCTTTGTCCCTTTGGTACTTGCGGTGCCACTACAAAAGCCGGGTATTTATCCCGCAGTTGCGGTTCTGCAAAACGGTAAACACCCCACTTTAGTTGGCTAAAATTATCATTACCTCGTTCGCCCGCTCCATGCAAAAACAATACAAGCGGATAAGATTTTAATGAATCATAATTGGCCGGTTTTAGTAATCGATAGTGAAGCTTGTTGCCAATACTGTAGGTGTAGGTTTTAGCTTTGAAATCAGTAATTTGCGCTGTAGAATTACTTACAAGTCCCGATAATAAAGCAACAAGTATTGCTGTTCTTTTCATCCAGAGAAATGATTTATTTATTCAAAATCGAATATTCGAATAGCATATATAATCCCCGTTGAATATTGGCCGATTACATATTCCGTCGATATTGCCCGCCCACTTCATAAAGAGCTTTTGAAATTTGACCCAGGGAAGCCACTTTTACCGTTTCCATCAATTCCCGAAAGGTATTCCCATTATTCCGAGCCACTTTCTTAAGACGATCCAATGCTGCTTCAGCCTCATCTTCATGGCGTTTCCAGAAAGCCTCCAGGTTTTCAATCTGTTGCTCTTTTTCCTCCTTTGTGGAACGGATTAAATCTATTTCGTGCTCCTCCTCTTCACCGCCTTCGCCATCTTCACGCTCAAATGTATTGACACCAATGATAGGGAGCTCGCCGCTGTGTTTCATTGATTCGTAATGTAAACTTTCATCCTGTATCTTACCGCGTTGATACATATTTTCCATCGCACCGAGCACCCCGCCCCGTTCGGTAAGACGATCAAATTCAGAGAGAATAGCTTCTTCAACCAAGTCGGTCAGTTCTTCGATAAAATAGGATCCCTGGTTGATGTTTTCATTTTTTGCAGTTCCCAGTTCTTTGTTAATAATCAGCTGGATGGCCAAAGCCCGCCGAACAGACTCTTCGGTTGGGGTGGTAATTGCCTCATCATAGGCATTGGTATGTAAAGAATTACAATTATCATAAATTGCCATCAAGGCCTGCAGCGTAGTCCGTATATCATTAAACTGAATCTCCTGGGCATGCAGCGAGCGACCACTGGTTTGGATGTGATATTTCAGCTTTTGGGATCGCTTATTGGCCCCAAATTTCTCACGCATAGCCACCGCCCAAATACGTCGCGCGACACGACCGATCACCGCATATTCGGGATCAAGACCATTGCTAAAGAAGAATGAAAGGTTATGCGCAAACTCATCAATATCCATATCTCGGGAGAGATAATACTCAACATACGTGAATCCATTTGCCAATGTAAAAGCAGCTTGCGTGATAGGATTTGCCCCTGCTTCGGCAATATGATAACCGGAGATAGAAACCGAGTAGTAATTCCGAACATTATGCTCGATAAAATATTGCTGGATATCTCCCATCATCTTCAGCGCAAACTCCGTGGAAAAGATGCAGGTGTTCTGGGCTTGATCCTCCTTCAGAATGTCAGCCTGTACAGTGCCCCTTACAACCGATAATGCCTTCTCTTTAATCCGGTTGTAGGTTTCTTCATCAACTAATTTATCACCGGTAATGCCTAGCAATCCCAAACCAAATTCATCATTCGTTGCCGGCAACTCACCGTGATATTCAGGGGATTCAACGCCTCGTTCTTTAAAATACTTTTTAATCTTTTTCTGAGCTTCTTCCCATCGGCCGTTTTCCTTTAAATAACGCTCGACTTCTTGGTCAATAGCCGTATTCATGAACATTGCCAAAATCATCGGGGCCGGACCATTGATTGTCATCGAAACGGATGTCTTTCGAGATGTCAACTCAAAACCGGAATAAAGTTTCTTCATATCATCCAGCGTACAAATACTGACGCCCGAATTCCCAACTTTTCCATAAATATCGGGGCGATAGTCAGGATCTTCTCCGTATAATGTCACCGAATCGAAGGCCGTAGAAAGGCGAGCGGCCGGCATTCCTTCACTTAGATAATGGAACCGTTTGTTCGTTCGCTCCGGTGTTCCCTCCCCGGCAAACATGCGAGTCGGGTCTTCTCCCTCTCGCTTAAACTTGAAAACACCGGCAGTATAGGGATAATATCCCGGAAGATTCTCTTTGAGCGCAAACTTGAGTTGCTCCCCTTTGTGCTTTGTCTTTGGTAGTGCCACGCGGGGAATATCCAGTCCACTCAAAGACTCACGGAACATCTCATTTTTAAATGTTTTGTCCCTAACTTTCACCTCAACATAATCCTGACGGTATTCTTCATATAATTTGTTCCAACCTTCAAGAATTTTTTGGCAACGGGCATCAAGTTTGCTGAGCCAATGATCGCGCATTTTTTTTAATTTCTCTTTTAGTTCGCCTTCGCCTTCCGGCTCCCAACGGTCCACCTGCTGGATGGTTCCGGTAACTTCATCCAGCTTACCTGCGATATCTACCTGTTGTTCGGCCCAGGTATGATAATCACGTATGGTCTCAGAAATTTCCGATAAGTAGCGTTGTCTTTTCCCGGGAATAATAGCTTGTGCCTGAATTTCTTCGGCCGGCTCGGAATTGGTGTAAATCTCGGTCTTCCATTTGAGTTTGTAATGGCTGTTAATCTGGTCCGTCAGCGCTTTAAACAACCGATCTACACCTTCATCATTAAATTGCGCAGCAATAGTTGGATATACCGGCATCTCCCCGGGACTCATATCCCAGGCTCCAAGATTGCGTTTCATTTGCTTACGAACATCCCGCAGTGCATCGAGCGACCCTTTTTTTTCAAATTTATTAAGCACCACGAGCTTGGCTAAATCCAGCATATTGATCTTTTCAAGCTGGGTAGCCGCACCGTATTCGCTGGTCATTACATAGATCGGAATATCCGAGATATTAACAATTTCAGTATCACTCTGACCAATCCCGCTGGTTTCAACGATTATCAAATCGAAACCGGCGGTCTTACATATTTCAATCGCACCCTTGACCGCCATACTCGTTGCTCGATTACTGGCCCGCGTTGCCAAGCTTCGCATGTAGACTCTTTCAGGATCCAAACTGTTCATCCTGATACGATCTCCAAGCAAGGCACCTCCGGTACGTACTTTTGAAGGATCAATTGAGATAATGGCGATATTAAGATCCTCAAATTCAGTCAAAAATCGACGGATCAGCTCATCTGTCAGAGAACTCTTGCCCGCGCCCCCGGTACCGGTGATACCCACTATGGGGATAGGATTCCCATTTTTTACGGCAGGAATGAGGTTACCCTTACCGTCAAAAAGCTTATCATCCTTAAAAGAAATAATATCATCGTGGCCATTTTCAAGGGCAGAAATGCAACGGGCAATTGTCTTATAATCTTTCTGAGTTATATTTTGAGCATTTATCGATTCCACATTAGCTGTATCAAAATCACACTGCTCCAACATAAAATTAATCATTCCCTGGAGCCCCATTTCCTTTCCATCCGCAACAGAAAAGATTCGGTTCACACCATATTCATGCAACTCCTGGATTTCATTATCAACAATAACGCCTCCGCCACCGCCGTAAACATTTATTTGAGAGGCTCCCCGTTCTTCAAGCAGGTCTACCATATATTTAAAATATTCCATATGGCCGCCCTGATACGAACTCACGGCAATGCCCTGGGCATCTTCCTGAATGGCTGTATCAACAATTTCCTGCACCGAGCGATTATGTCCGAGATGAATAACTTCTGCACCACTGCTCTGCAAGATACGACGCATAATGTTAATACTGGCATCATGACCATCAAACAAACTTGCAGCTGTCACGAAGCGAATTTTATGCTTCGACTGGTAAACATCGGGGCGGTCTGAATTCTTTGTTTCCTTTTGTTCAGCTGCAGTCGTTTGAGCATTTTTTTCAGATGTCATTGTATCTTCAGACATAATAAAACGTTCATTTCTGTTGATAGTTCGTAGTCTTGAAAGGTAAGAAATTTGCAGCAAATTTTTCAGCAATGCTCATGTCTTATAATACCTTCGGATAAACTTAGAAAATTGATTTTACCAAAAAATTAAACTGATATATCAATTACCGTTCAACAAGGTATAACAATATTAAATCCTAAAGAATTTGATATAAAAGCGCTTTGTAAGCCCTATATTAATTTACGAGATTAGAAAACCCGCCGGAGACTACGTTCGTCAGATTGGAAAGCACACGTGGCAGGATCCATCCCCCCGGACAAACAAGGAATTTAGGCTCCCACACAGGTTGAAACTGCTCTTTATAGGCTCGTACGGTTTTAAATCCATAGAAATTCTCGCCGTAAGTATAGATAAAATCAGCAAGCTTATTCCATCCCGGTGAAAAATCGTCTTCATCCATACCAGAAAAAGGAGCCATGCCCAAACTAAACCATTTATAGTGCTGTTTTTGCCCCCATAAAATAGTTTCTACAAGCATATAATCAATAATTTTATCCGGCACTTCCGGACGAAATCGCAATAAGTCGGTAGTCAGCTCAAATTGATTGGAACTTTGCAACAAGTTAGAAAATGCCAATAACTGTCCGTCTTTCTTGACCACCGCAACGGGGAAGTTGCTCAAATAATCTTCATCAAAATAGCCTACCGAAAAGCCACGTTCCTTTCGGTTTCTACTGTTGATACTAGCATCCGAAATGACTTTGAGATCGGGCAAATAATCGTTAAGGTGTTGTTCAGGTAAAATCTCCCAACTGTATCCCGTTTCTTTAATTTCCTGATAATTAGTAAGGACTTGCGAATTCAGATGCGTGTTAACATCAAAATTAGCAAGTGGAACACGGGCCTCCTCTCCCATTTTAAACATGGTGAGTCCTAAATCCACATAATACTCCAGACATTTGCTTCCCACCCTGTAAAATACCGGCCAGTAATCATTTCCCGAGCATTGATCGTAGAATTCCCAAATCATTTCTTCTGACTCTTCTTCCGGACCTACAGGATCTCCTAACGCCAGGCAGCTTTTGCTTTCTTTCGTATACATGATAAAAGAGCTGCGTTCATCATTGAGCAACAACTCTTTATCCTTGAGCAAAACAAGATTGGAAAGAGCATTATGTGATTTGCTTAAAATTTGTTTGGCATATTTTAAATCCGTCTCTTTGGGCTCTGCTTCTTTTTTCCTCCTGGGACGAAGCAATTTGACCAGCCCGAATATCACAGCGCAGCCCATCGCAGCAACAGTAGCACGCAGATAACGAGGGGCATCTCCCGTGAGTGTAAACTCCCACCATAACTTATTTTGATATTCCACGTTGTGATAGGAAAATAATCCCAGCCATACGGCACTTGCGAGTACCATAAAGATCATGGCATACCAGCCGGCAGAAAACTGCTGTGCCAGCAAGGAGGCTTTTCGATGAAATTCTTCACGACATGGTATCAGTGCAATCAGCATGATAGCCAGAATGATTGCTTCCTCAAAGTTGGCTCCTTTCAAAATGGAGAAAGCAATACCGAATACCAGCATTCCTATAGTGAGATGATACGCCCCATCAATTCGGCGCTGGAGCCCTCGTGCCAGAATCAAGAGAGCCGTTCCCACAATACTTGCAAAAAAATGCGACATTTCGATCACCGGCAACGGAATAAAATGCTGAAGCCACTGCATCCGGGGTACTTCGGACGGCAATGCGCCCGAAAAGAGCAATATCGCGCCCCCCAGAAAAACAGAAAAGCTCATGACCTGCGGTACTACCCGGGGAACCCAATCGGCTGCTTTTTCGCTGATCTGTTTCACTTTCTCCCGGTTCGCACGATATTCCTGA
>DATFLI010000498.1:0-6277 GCA_035267805.1 Balneolaceae bacterium
TATTGGAGGCCACCAGCGTCAGGTCGATATAGTCGCCCGGCCCGGGAGCCGTCTGGGAAAAACTATATTCCACATGCAGCGGACCCGCAGCATGGATCGGCGTGATGATCGATGACATAGCATCAGGTTCATTGGTAACGTTGGGTTCAATTTGGCCGCGAGTTTCTAGTACTTGCCCATCAGTTAGAGAGCCGTTTGGAATCACTGTCATTTGAAACTGTCCACTTTTGCCCGCTCCTATGACTCCTATATTCCATGTTACCGTGCCTCCGCTTTCGACACCTCCTCCCGTAGCCGATTGAAATTGCGTACCGGCAGGTACATTCATGGTTAACACTGCATTGGATGTTGGAGTCGAGCCAATGTTACCATAGGTCAGTGTGTAGGTGAACGGCTCCCCGGCCACCGCCGGACCCGATTCGGGCGCCACGCTCAGCCGCAACAGCGGCGAAGCGTCTATTGTGATGTCCAAGGATGCAGTTGCGTCAGAAGAGCCCGTTGCCGATGCAGTAGATGTGCTCGTAATCGTTCCGGCCGTTGCATCCGAGGCAATTTGAACCTGGTAGAATACGGTCTTTGAGTAGCCGGGAGATAAGGTTCCAACCTGCCAGGTGGCCGTTTCGTTGGCATTACAGTTAGTGTTAGTACCATAACACGACAAGCCATCCGACGGCGAAAAGCCATTAATCAAATCAGGTAATACAATATCCACAGAAATATTGGTTAAATCTGTGGTTCCCGTGTTCGTTACCGTAACTGAGTATGTCGTTCGATCCCCCGGCCCGGCGACTTCGCCGGAAGCTGACATATACACATGAAGGTCTTGTGCATTTATATTTGCACCAGTGCCAAACAGAAGTGTAGAAGTGAAGAGAATGAAAAATAAAAATCGAACACGGTTTGAAACAAAAGATAAGTAATCCCTCAAATACATAGTGACCTCCGGTGATGTTGTACCAAATTTTAGACATAAATGCGCCAGCGGTATAGAAAAGCCTTCTATCCTAAGAACTGACGAAATAAGAAGTGATCTAATTTATTCGAAGATTCTGTCGAATACGTTAAGCTAATAATCCCTTTTTATAGCTTTTACTCATAATGAATCCTTAAGATCTCCCCTAAAATATTTAAGCATATTCAATTAGGAATATAAAAGAAAAATATTTTAAATCAAGAATAAACATTTATTTATACACAAAAAAATATAAAACATATGTTTACAGGACTGTAAAAAATCCAGCAGGATTTTTCTTACATCAAACCACGCGCAATCCCCACTCTTACTCAGCATCCCTTTATGTATTATACTTCACACTCCTAAACAAATGATAACATTATGGATAAAACCAAAACACGTGTTTTAAAGATTGTGGTAGATACAAAGTCCCTTTCGGCTTCGGATCTTAAAGAGATCGAAGAGTGGGAAAATGAAGGCGGCCGACCGGTTTCCCATAATTCAATTTGGAAAAATATAGCCCCTCTCCGTAAAGGAGAAATTTTTGAAGTGGTCGGCGAGGATATGGTTTACGAGGACGGGAAACTATATCTTTTAGCTGATCTCGAGATTCTTGCCTTGCCCTAATATGAGACAGATTAAATAATGAGTAGTTTTAAGCAGATCAACGTATATAAAAGTTAATTCACTTTAACGCTTCATCCCATAGATTTCGAATGCCTTTCGGCAGGGTTACATAAATATCTTCAAGCTCCCCAAGGGTGATGTGACTATAGAGAACCCCTAACACAGCCTGAAAAGCTTTTTGAGGATTTATTTGCTGTATAGTGACCGTTTCTTCGATTCGCTTAAGAAATTCTTCTGCATGATATTTCTGGGGTTTATCTTTCAAATTATATCCTTCGAAAAAAATTCCCCTGATATGTATCGGTAGCTGGGCCGACAGTTGAAAAACTTCTTCGGGCGTCATCCGATCACGTAAAACAGTTAATACAACTCGCAATACTTGATAGGCCGTTTCAAATTGGGTTTCATCTCCAAGGTTAAATGCCACCTCATGAATCCAGCGATAAGAATCTTCGATATGCTTTTCAAAGTTTAATTGTTTGCGCGCAATTTTAACTTCTTCATGAGAAAAATCAGGCTCTTTTTCGAGCTTTTTATACCATTGTATCTTTTTTTTCGTGTCTTTCATCAGCCGGGTATTTAATTTTCTTAGTTACAAGATCGGCCTGATCAAGATTATAAACCAGAGGAAAATCCGATCAAAAAAGCAAGAGAATCTATTACATATACCACTCCTGATAATCATTTATAAAGCAGATTATTAACAAGTTATTTATTTCGAACAGTATGAAAAACCTTTTGATCCTTGGGACATTCCATCCTGTAACTACTATAATCTGCTAAAAAAAGTACCAGTAAATCGGAAAACCTAACCACCCGAAGATCTCTTCCTTGCGGTCGGGATGACGATTTTGGCAGGTTATTGTGAACGCAGGCTGATCAGGTTGTATATTCGGCATTGATTCGGATGTACTCGTACGACAGGTCCGATCCCCATCCCACCGCTTCTGCTGTACCTTCATTCATATCCAAAATTACCGTAATATTGGACGCCTGCATTTCTTTCTTTACATCGGAACGAGCCTCCTTGACCGGCTGACCTTCTTTCAGAATTTGAACGCTATGTTCTTCATCCGAACCGATAAATAAATCCACTTTCTCCGGATCAAAGGTGACCCCCGAACGACCTGCTGCCGCCATAATACGTCCCCAGTTGGGATCAGTGCCAAAGATAGCGGTTTTAACCAAACTGGAATCGGAAATAGTACGGATAATCCGGCGTGCATCTTCTTCTGATTTTGCTTTATTCACACGATACTCCACCAGTTTCGTTGCCCCTTCACCGTCAGACACAATCAGTTTTGCCAAATGACGGCATAGTTTTTCAAGATTAGCATAAAAACGCTCGTAGTTTTCATCTTTTTTAGTGATGGGATCGTTGCCGGCCATGCCATTACACATCACCGCCACCATATCGTTGGTAGAGGTATCGCCATCCACCGTAATCATATTGAACGTTTTGTTCACCACTTCGTGCAGGGCTTCATCCAGCAAATCCGAATCAATTGCCAAATCACAGGTGATAAACCCTAGCATTGTGCCCATATTGGGATGTATCATTCCGGATCCCTTGGCAATGCCCGCCATGTTAACCTGGGTATCTCCGATCGTAAAATCAGTAAATCCCTCTTTGGCAAAAGTATCGGTAGTAAGAATGGCATTCGCCGTCAGTGAACCCGCCATCTCGCGATCGGAAAGTTTCTTAGCACTTTCCTCGATACCTTCCAGCACTTTATCGGTAGGAAAGGGTTCGCCGATCAATCCTGTTGACGCCACCAATACATCTTCACGGGGGATATCAAGCAGCTCAGCCGTCTTCTCGGCCATCGCCACCGCTCCGCGCCAGCCTTCGTCACCGGTGCAGGCATTGGCATTGCCCGAATTCACCACAATAGCCTGCGCTTTTCCATCATTGATATGCTTCCGGCTTAATTTGACGGGCTCGGCACATACCACGTTCTGGGTAAATACGGAAGCCGCGGCAGCCGGTTCTTCAGAATAAATCAAGGCTAAATCCCTCCGCTTCGATTTGATACCCATATGGCATCCCCAGCATTTATATCCTCGAACATGAGTTATATTATTAAGCATCAGAAGTAAATAAGTTTAGATTGAATTGCTGTTATAAGCTGTAAAATTTAATCAGCAAAGATCCTGAACCAAGTTCAGGATGACATAGAAATCTTTTGCGTTATTGTTATGGGCTTAACGGGGATATTTCGAGTCCCGAACGTTCGATAAATCCAAACATCAGATTCATATTCTGTACGGCCTGACCGGCGGCTCCTTTCACCAGGTTATCAATTGTCGAGACTGTTACAATTCGATTAGTTCGATCATCATACGCCACATGGATGTCGCAATAATTCGAACCGCGTACATGTTTTACTTCGGGCGGATGATCAACAACGCGAATGAAATATTCTTTTTCATAAAAGCTATAGTACCAATCCCCAAGAAAATCTTTGTCAATGTCCTTTTTGGGAGTAGAATAGGTGGTCGTCAAAATCCCGCGATCTATGGGAAGCAGGTGCGGCGTAAATAATACTTCTGTATCCCGGCCGGTATAATCAGTAAGCGTCTGCTGGATTTCCGGGGTATGCCGATGGTCGAGCAGGCCGTAAGCCGAAAAATTACCGAATACTTCAGGAAAATGCGTTCGCTGGTTGGCGGTGGCCCCGGCTCCGGTAACCCCCGATTTGGAATCCACGACGATCTGTGTCGATTCAATGACCTCATTTTTGAGGAGAGGCGCCAGCGCCAAAATAGCGGATGTAGGATAGCAACCGGGATTTGCCACTAAGTGTGCATTTCGAATCTGATCTCGAAATAACTCCGGCAGTCCGAATACCGCTTCATCAATCGCATCGGGTGCAACGTGCTCCTGTTTATACCACTGTTGGTACTGCTCGGCCGAACCCAGCCGAAAGTCACCGGAAAGATCAATTACCCGGTATTGGCCAGGGTGCCAATCCTTGACGAAATCCATGGATACCCCATGCGGCAATGCCAGGAACACCAAATCCAGATCATAATCCTTCAAATTTTCCAGCGGCTCTAATTCCATATCAAATCTGCCGGAGAAAAAAGGATTGATCTCAGAAAACGTTTGGCCCGCTTTACTTTCAGAGGTTATAACTTCAATACTGACATCCGGATGATCGAGCAACAAACGGACCAGTTCGGAACCGGTATACCCGGTTGCCCCGACAATTCCAATTTTATGCTTTGACATTTGATTCAACTTCTTTTAGAGATTCAACAAATACATCAATAATGGTATCAATCTGATCTTCAGTGATAATCAGCGGAGGTACGAAGCGCATTACATTACCGGAAGCACAATTTGATAGTACGCCGCGTTTCATCATTTCTTTGACAACATCACCGCCTTCGAATGATAGTTCAGCGCCGACCATAAGTCCCAGACCCCGAACATCAACAACAGCATCGATATCCTCAGCCACGTCACGCAGACGATCTTTGAAATAAGCACCTTTTTTAGCCGCCTGTTCAGGTATATTTTCGTCTTCCATCACCGAGAGCGTAGCACAGGCGGCAGCACAAGCCAGTGGATTTCCCCCGTATGTCGTACCGTGTTCTCCATGAGCAATAGCATCCGCAATTTTATCTTTTGCAACCACGGCACCGATCGGGAATCCATTGCCCAATGCTTTTGCAGATGTCAGGATATCAGGTTTGATGCCATAATGCTGATAAGCATACATCTGACCGGTTCGCCCCATGCCGCACTGAATTTCATCCAGGATCATCACCACATCGTGCTCATCACATAGCTTTCGAACGTGCTTCAGATAATCCCCGTCAACAGGTTTGACGCCGCCCTCACCCTGTACCGGTTCCAGGATTACAGCAACCGTTTCATCATTTACTTTCTCAGTCAGCGCTTCTTTATCATTGGCGGGCACTTGTTCAAAGCCTTCAGGTATAGGCTCAAATCCTGTCTGATATTTCTTCTTTCCCATCGCTATGGTGCCCAGCGTACGGCCGTGAAAGCAATTTTCCATAGAGATAATTTTGCCGGATTTATTTCGCAGGGATCCGTACTTGCGAGCCAGCTTAATGGCTCCTTCAACCGATTCCGCGCCGCTGTTGCAGAAAAAGGCCTTATCAAGCCCTGATACTTCAGTCAACTTTTTAGCAAGCTCACTTTGCGGCTCGCTATAATAGAAATTGGAAATATGCATTAAATTCCCGGCCTGCTCGCGAACAGCTTCTACTACTTTCGGATGGCAGTGTCCAAGGCTGTTGACGGCAATACCGGCCAGAGCATCCAGGTACCGGTTGCCTTCGGTATCCGTCACAAAAACGCCTTTCCCCTTGGTCAGGGTAATCGGATACCGTCCATACAGGTCCACGTGATATTTATCTGCAAGTTCTTGTGCTGTATCAGACATAAGGTTTAGTTTGATTTCAGTTCCAAATTCTGCCTATTGATTCACTTTTTGTTCGTTATCCGGGTGCCGGGTGCCTCATCAGAAAGGAGCGCTCGCAATATCGTATGAGACTTCATTCCGTTAATAATATGAGCCGAACTAACTCCCTCTTCCAGGGCAATAATGCAGGATTCCACCTTGGGAATCATCCCCCCTTGTATGCTGTTCCCCATCTCGGATTGCGCATCCTGGATAGTAATTTCTTCAATAAGCGTCGCGGAATCTTCAGGATCCAGCT
>DATFLI010000499.1:0-7886 GCA_035267805.1 Balneolaceae bacterium
CCTCACCTTGTACATAAATCCATGAACACAACAAGATTCCGATATGCATTGGGCCTGTTGGCAACGGCTGTAATCCTTTTATTTCCCTGCGATAAAAAAGAATCCGTTGTTTTTGCGAATGGTTCCCATGCCAAGAACCCACCAAGCGAACCGCAGATCATCTATGTTTTTAAGGATACCGTAAAGCTCAAAGATTATTTTAAAGTGATGGATGCTATTGTATCCCACTACGACTCTTTGCTTGCCTATCCGATTTCGGAGCATCTGATCGTTCGCAATAATCCCTGGGTGATCGACTCGCTGGCTGCTACCGATTATTACCGTTTAAAGGAGCGAGGCATTACCTGTAAGAATCCTGAAGAACTCCCCATTCTCAGACCGGGTCAATACCTGATTATTCCCGATTCTGCAGCGGTGGATAGCCTGAACCGGCTTTTTAAACAGACCTATCTGGATATAAACATACCGGAGTTTAACCTTCGGGTCAGGCAGAAAGGCAGCATGATCTATACATTTCCGGTGCGTGTGGGGCGCAATGAGCGCAGGTACCTGGCTATGGCGGACAGAGTGGTGAACCTGCGCACGAAAACCGGGGAGGGAACCATCATCCGGCACATAAAAGATCCGGTCTTTATCAATCCCACAAATGACCGCGTCTACCACGTCACCCGGCGCGACGATGGAGTGGTGACCAAATTACCCAACATACCGTGGCTGGAACCCGAGATCAATGGTGTGCGCTACGGCCAGCTTATTCATCCCACCACAAACATCGAAACCTTGGGGAAAACCGATTCCAATGGCTGTATTGGTACTTCTGAGGCGGCCGCCTGGTTCATCTATTACTATGCTCCGGTAGGAACGCGCATAGTTATTCGATATGATTTGGAGGTCGTCAATGAAAATGGTAATACCGTTCGGTTTCAAAATGTATACAATCAGTAAACTTTAACTAATGTATTTTGAAATGCAATTGTTTTGATCTTACCTATACTCTTAGATTAGCCATTGAGGCAGGGAATGGCAATTGGAGTTGATTAAAGGGGGGGGAGAATCCAAATATTAAAAATATAATAATTGTATGTGCAAGCAAGTTTTAGATTACGGGCTTTACAATAAAAAACCCTCAGAATCATTGAAATTCTGAGGGTTTATAAGTAGTAAATCGAGAAGCTTAATTCCGGTCGGTATCCCGGATAAACTGTTCCACATCGTTATGCATCTTTTCGAGCGATGGTTTGTGGATATAGATCATATGCCCGGAGTGATAATATTTCATCGAGATATTGCCCTGCAGTTCTTTGGGGATGTCCAGGTGCTTCATGGTATATTCGGCGCCCATAAATGGTGTTGCCAAATCAAAATACCCGCAAAGAACCAGCACTTTTAGGTTGGGATTCTTGGTCATGGCTTCGCCTAAATCCGGTGCGGTGGTGGGGCTTGTCGGGAAGAAGTGACCGCCCGTGCGTTTCCAATCCCAATTAAATTTAGGCAAATTGTAAGCCGAAACATGATAGGTTTTATCCTTGGCAAAATTCAGCTCCTCGTGATAATACTTAAAGAACATAGTCGTAAAAGCGGGACTGATGGCCGTGCTCTGCGGATCATAAAGTGCGCCTTGCGAAAGGTTGTCCATGCTGTAGCCGACATAGCGGGAATCGAGTCGACCGACGGTTTTTCCTTTATTTCGGAGCAATTGCTTGGCAAACTCCGGTTCGGTAATCCGCAGGTTGGCACGATCAATATAATCTTTGCTGAGTCCCGTAAAATATGCCATTCTATCGATTACCCGGTTACGCTCCGATTGTGAGAGACTGTCGCCCTGCATCAGTGCATGGGCATATTCGTTGGATGCAAAATGCCGGGCATCCTGCAAAAAGGCCTGCAGGTCATCGGGCTTATTATTCAGCTGATTGTGGTACCAGGCTACAGCGGCATAGGTGGGCAGGTAGATTTCATACGGCAGGTTATCCGCATCCCCAAAAGCAATAGTGCGTAAATCCAGAACAGTTGATACTAACACTACCCCATTCAGAGCAATACCATCGTGTTGTTGCAAGTAATCTGAGACGCCGGCCGAGCGGGTAGTCCCATAACTTTCGCCAAGCAAATATTTTGGGGAATTCCACCGGTTATTGGCACTGATATATGTCTTGATAAAATTACTGACGGAACTGATGTCGGAGTCCACGCCCCAGAAATCGGTATTTTTAGCTTTTCCGACGGCGTGACTCAAGCCCGTGCCTACCGGATCAATCATCACAATATCGGTAGCGCCTAGCATTGAGTATTGATTATTGGTAAGCTCGTACGGCGCGGGCGGTGTGTTATCAGGATCGTTTAATTTCACGCGACGCGGTCCCATCACCCCCATATGCAACCAGATCGACGAAGAACCGGGTCCGCCGTTATACGAAAAGGTAATCGGGCGGTTGGCCGGATCTTTGACACCGTCTTTGGAGTAGGCGGTGTAGCCGATGAGAGCGATGGGTTCGCCCTGGTCGTTCTTGATAATCATTGTCCCGGCCGTTGCCGTATAGTCAATTTTCTGGCCATCGACAGTAACCGTATTATGGGTAACGGATTTTTCGGCTTTGGGGATGGCCGAGGTCGATGTATCAGGATTGCTTTGTACGAAGGCCTTCGCAGAGGATGAAGTGAATCCCAATTGAAGGACAGCCAACATCACTAAACATAACGCGTATTTTTTCATAAAGATCTACCGCACTTATTTTTATTAATAATGGTTGGACGGTAAGGTATCAAATTATAGGCGGATTGAAAGCAGCTTAACGTTCTTTTACGTGGGTGTAACTCAGGAATTCACAAATTCCGTTGGTACGAAGGAGACGAGCCAGATGCCTGCTTCGCTGTCGGACCGGTAGAAAGAGTGACCGGCGTCATGCATTTTTTCAGCCAACACCGAAAGAATTACCGGTTTGCCATGGCGGCGCCCAATATGTATTGCTTCTTTTTCGGTTGCCGAAAGATGCACGAAATTACGGCCGGCCGAGTGAATTCCATTTTCCAAAATTGAATCAAGATTCTGTTGCGCGGTTCCGTGATATAAAATTTCAGGTGGTTTTTCCGGATGCAATTGCAAATCTACATCCACCGAGTGCCCGTATCCGGCGCGGATGTAGGTTCCGTCCTCATTGAGGATAAACCGCTGTCTGCCGGGCTGATCCATAATCTCTTTGATCGTTTGGCGGTCGATGGAGTGACCATTTTCTTCCGCTTTCTTGATTAATTCAGAAACCTTTACCCATCCGTGCCGGTCCATCCCCACCCCAATCACCTCGGGATGATGACGTAACACATAACTGAGAAATTTACTGGCCGATTTTAAATCCATCAGTATATCAACAATTAATTCTCCAGCTCAAAACGAATGATGAAAGCGGTACCGCCTTCATTATGAATCTCCAGTTCACCATTTAATTGTGTCACAAGAGTATTTATCAGGGTCATCCCAAGGGAGGTCACCTGATCAATATTAAAATCATCAGGCAATCCCCGGCCGTTGTCGGAAACCCGCAGGCGAATATGATGATCTTTTTGTTTTAGGGAAATATGAATGGCCCCTTCTTCCCGGTCCCCAAAGGCATGTTTATAGCAGTTGGTGATGAGCTCATTGAGCAGCAGTCCGCACGGAATAGCTTGGGCAATGTTCATGGCAACCGAGTCCATGTCCCGGGTAACCTTAATACTGTTATCGGTATTAATCATGGAATTAATGATCATCGACAATAGATCATCGATATACCGGTCGATATCAATTTCGGAAAAGGACTCCGATTGATATAATTTTTCATGCACCATGGCAATGGATTGGATGCGCGATTGACTCTCACGAAGCTTATCAAGGAGTTGGTCTTCATCAGTATTGAAAGCCTGCATCTCCAACAAACCGGAAATGATTGCCAAATTGTTTTTTACCCGGTGATGCACTTCTGCAAGTAAAGTTTCTTTTTCTTTTAGCGATCGGTGGATGGTATTTTCATAGGTTTTGTGGGCGGAATTATCTCGTACGTAGGCAATCAGCCGTTTTTTGTCGCCCAAACGGTACATCTGGGTGTGAATCTCAGTGGGAAGTAATGTGCCGTCTTTTTTCAGGTAAGTACGCTCCAGGGCTTCGTCGCCCGTTGTTACGGTGTCTGAAATAATATCAGGTTGCATATCCCGGAACTGATCAGGCGTCAGTTCGCGTGTATCCATGCCAATAAGCTCAGCGCGGCTATAGCCGAAAAGTTGACTGGCCTTTTTATTGCAGTTGATAATCGTGCCGTTAAGATCGATCTCAAAAATGGCATCGAAAGACAGCTCAGCAAAAGCCCTGTAACGTTGTTCACTTTCTTCGAGTTGCTGTTCTGCTCTTTTTCGATCCGTAATGTCCCGGTTGATGCCCACCCAATATTCATAATTTTCATCTTCAGTTGGAAAAGGAGACATATCCAGCTCGGCCCAATAGTTTGTACCGTCCTTTTTGTAATTGATCATCTCGGCCCGCAGATGCTCATGATTTTTGATTTTACGCTCAATAGTTTTAAGCACTTTGTCGGATGTTTGTGGGCCATGCAGGAATGTAGGGCTTTTTCCAAGCACTTCTCCCGATTGATATCCTGTAAAATGTTCAAAAGCTTTATTGACAAAAATTATCTTTGAATCAAGAGGATCATCTTTAGGGACCCGGGTAATGATCACAAGATCATTGAGATTATCAAGCGCCAGTTTCTGGAGTTTGAGTGTTTGGTTTTGTTCTTTAAGGGTTCTGTTGGTACTGGCCAGTTTTGAGGTGCGTTCCTTGATAAGCTTTTCAAGGGATTTATTAAGCTTTTTAAGCTCGGCTTCAGTCGTTTTTCGATCCGTAATTTCAATGGAGGTTCCTACCAATGAATGAGCATTATCCTGTTCATCAGTAATCAATTTCACCTCATCACGCAGCCATAAATAATATCCATCGGCATGCCGGAATCGAAACTCAATAGTTCTCTTCTCTCTGTCAGCAATGGAATTGTAGGTTGTTAGCACTTTATTACGATCTTCGGGATGAATTCGATTTATCCATAATTGGGGATTCGCCTCGAATTCCTCTTTTGTAAAACCAAGGATATCTTCTACGTTGGGGCTGATAAAAAGGAGCGGAAACCCGTCTGATAAATCACAATGATAAAAGACAATCGATGTTGAACGTAGCAATTCCTCAAAGGGGAATAATTGTTCATTGCTGTAATTGCTCTCTGGCATATATTAGGGAAGCGATCAGTATTTTCGGATAGTGTAAGACATTAATTATACAAACTTTAATCCAAATATGGTGAATTCGATCCACAAATTTTCAAGATCATTAAAAAGTTATTTTTCATAATCTAAAAATATCAATACCATAATTATTCGAAAATGTGCACTTATGAGGATATAAACTTATGGTTTCGAAAAAACAGAAAATTAATGCTTGTACATGCAATTTTTAAGTGATTAACAGCAGTTATATAACATTCCAAAAAATAAGCTTCGGTTTTAATGGCAAGGAAATCCTGCATGATTTTAACCTTGAGATCATGAAAGATAAACATACGGTCCTGGAAGGGGAATCGGGGTCGGGCAAGAGTACGATCCTAAAATCGCTGCTTGGGTTCTTGACTCCGAATAAGGGATCCATAATAGTTGACGGGCAGCAACTGCATCCCCAAAAAGTTAGGCAGAAAACCGCTTGGTTACCGCAGGATTTAAATTTGGGGGATGGGTCGGTTCGTGAGGTCATGAAACGGCCATTTTCTTTTAAGGTAAATCAGTCGAAGAAGGATTTAGACTTTGCCGGTAGCCTGGAGTCGCTGGGGGTGCCGGCCGACCACCTGGAAAAAAAATTTCGGGACCTGTCCACAGGTCAAAGGCAGCGGGTTGGCGTGGCTATTTGCTATTTGTTGGATAAACCGCTGCTTTTGCTGGATGAACCTACGGCAGCACTTGATCGGGCTTCAAAACAGAAAGTGGCCGATCTGCTGTTGGATCAAAAACGAACGATTATTTCTACCTCACACGATCCTTTTTGGGTGGATTTGGCCGATAATGTTATCGCACTCTGATGGAAATTATCAATATTACATGGGTACAACTGGCCCTTGGTTTTTTAATCATGTTGCTGCCCGCCTGGATTTTATGGCGGTATCGTACCGGACTCAACACCAAACTGCTGACCTCTTCACTGCGGATGGTATTGCAGTTGGTATTCGTAGGATATTACCTGGAATATTTGTTTAAATTTGACAACCCGTGGGTGAATGCGGCATGGATTTTGGTGATGGTTGTGGTGGCGGATTATGCTACGCTGGACCGAAGTGAGCTTAAGCGAAAACCTTCGGTGTTGCTACCCGTTTTTGCCGCCACCTTCTTGGGGATTGTTATCGTTGATTTGTTTTTTCTGGAATTTGTGATCAAGCTGTCGAGCTTTTTGGAGGCCCAGTACACCATCCCCATAACCGGTATGGTGCTGGGCAATTGCCTGCGCAGTAATGTGATTGGAATTAACGCCTTTTATTACAGCCTGGATGAGCACAAAGAACGGTATCAATTTTACCTGGCCTCTGGGGCAGCGAAATCCGAAGCGTTGGCGCCGTTTATCAGTTTAGCGCTGCAAAAGTCAGCCAATCCCACGCTGGCCACCATGGCGACCATCGGGCTGGTTTCATTGCCGGGCATGATGACGGGGCAGATTCTGGGCGGCAACTCACCGCTTATCGCTATCAAATATCAGATCATGATTATGGTGGCTATTTTCTCGGGAACGGTTCTTTCGGTTTTTCTGGGGATATACTTCACCAATCGTTTCGTCTTCAAGGATACCGATATGCTGGACGAGTCGATTCTGAAGAAGTAGGATTTAGTTCAGGCAAACACTAAACTCAAGATCAACGCCCCGGCAAATCCCACTACCGAGATGATGGTTTCCATCACGGTCCATGATTTTAAGGTCTCTTTTTCAGTCAATCCCAGGTAACGATTAACCAGCCAAAATCCGCTGTCGTTAACATGACTAAGCGTTGTTGCTCCCGCGGCAATGGCCAGCACAATCAGAGCTATCTGCGGCTGCGACAGTGAAAGCTGTTTGATGATGGGCGCAACGATTCCGGCTGCGGTGATCATCGAAACGGTTGAGGATCCTTGCGTGACACGTACAACCACAGCAATAAAATAGGCTAACACAATGACCGGCAGTCCCATGTTCGACATGCCGTGAGCCAGCAGGGAACCGACGCCGCTATCGATCAAAATCTGCTTAAAAACACCGCCTGCCCCGGTAATCAGAATGATGATACCCGCCGGCTGCATCGCTTTCATGCTCAATTCAGATAATTGCTCTCGTGTTGTGCCACGGCGGGATCCCAGCCAGTACATCGCCATAACAGTAGCGATGGTCAGGGCCACAAACGGGTGCCCGATAAAGGTAAACAGGCCGGTTATCCATCCTTTGGAAACAAGATCTTGCTTGAGTAAGACATCCGTCAGCGTATTTCCTAAAATCAATATCAGCGGCACCCCAATAATACCTGTAATCAACCAGACGGGCGGCAGATCCTGTTCCGTATCATCATCTTTATCCCAATCGATATAATCGGGCACCGAAACATGGATCTTTTTACTGATATAAGAGCCGAAAACCGGACCGGCCAGGATTGCGGTGGGAATCCCGATGACGAACCCAAAAAGGATGACCCAGCCTAAATCGGCGCCAAGAATATCAGCTACGGCAATGGGTCCGGGCGTCGGCGGCACAAAGCTGTGTGTTACGGCCAGTCCCGTGAGTAGCGGAATTCCGTAGAACAAAAGTGATTTACCTGTTCGTTGGGCTAATGTGTAAACTAAAGGGACCAGGATGATAAATCCCA
>DATFLI010000500.1:0-6268 GCA_035267805.1 Balneolaceae bacterium
GGGTAAATCCTTCCATAAAATATCATCCCCGGTTTTTAAGACTGATCGCGCTTCTGAGGATACCGATTGTGCTTGGTTTGATGCGGATGGGGACGGGGACAAGGATTTATATGTGGCGAGTGGCGGCAGTGAATTTCCGGCAAGTTCTTCTGCCTTAGGAGATCGACTGTATATTAATAACGGTGCCTCGTTCACCAATCACAGCAGTCGATTGCCGTCGAGCCGTTACCAGGAAACTTCGGTAGTTGCAGCGGCTGATTTTGATGGAGACGGTGACATTGATTTGTTTATCGGATCTCATTTTAAGCCCTTCGCTTATGGCATTCCCGCAGATGGATGTCTTTTGCTTAACGATGGAACCGGTAATTTTGAGGATGTCACTCAAAAATTATCTCCCGATCTGTTGGATTTAGGCATGATTACCGATGCAAAATGGGCCGATATTGATGGAGACGGGGATCTGGATTTGGTTATTGTAGGTGAGTGGATGCCGGTTACCGTCTTTCAGAATCAGTTGCAACAAACCGGGAAGGCCACATTCAAAAATGTTACCCAATCGGAGGGACTCGCAAATACCTCCGGCTGGTGGCATTCCGTTCAAGTAGCTGATTTGGATGGCGATGGTTACCGGGATATAATAGCCGGGAACGAAGGATTGAATAACCGTTTCCAAAGATTTATTGGAGATTCCTTGCAACTCTGGGTTAACGATTTCGATCAGAATGGCTCCATTGAGCAAATATTAACATATAAAAAAGGTGATCGGCATGTTCCCTTGATCCTTAAATCTGATATGGAAGATCAGCTGCCAATGCTTAAAAGTCGGATTAAAAGTTTTAAATGGTATGCCGATCATTCGATGGAAGATCTATTCAAAAAGAATGAATTAAAAGGATCCCTGAAACTTAAAGTCTCCACTCTGGATAATTCTGTTTTTTGGAATAACGGGGGCAAGATATTTACCGGAACCCCTCTGCCATTCAAGACTCAGCTGGCACCGTTGTATGGTATATCTAAATCATACTCAAGTGACGGCAATACTGAAATTTTGATGGGAGGTAATTTATCCGGCGTCAAACCACAGGCGGGCGACTATATGTCGTCGTATGGTGATATGCTGACCTTTAGTTCTTCAAGGAATATTCACAGATTAGAGGATCAGCAATCAGGATTTTTTATAAAAGGTGAAGTACGTGCCATATTGCCTGTTGAAATGGTCGACGGATCATATATCTTAGTTGCACGAAATAACGATACTCCTCTTTGGTTTAAACGTAATCGATAGCCCATGGTACAAAAGTTACTTGCATTGGTTTTTATAGCATCTGTTTTATTGGTCGGTTGTAAGCATAAAAGTGATTATCAACAAATAGTGAGGCGAGAACTTGCCCGAGATGTTCGCAACGACTCGCTATTTTTGGGCTATCATTTTGGTATGCCGAGGCAAGAATTTTATGATCACAGCTGGAAACTCAATAACCAACAGAAAATAATCCAGGGATCAGGAAATCTTAGTGTTCGATATGATGGTGTTACAGGTTTGGGCCATCGGGCGCACATGAATTATTATCCTCTTTTTTATGATGGGAAAATTTATAAAATGCAGACCGCTTATGCCTATAATGGCTGGGCGCCCTGGAATCATAATTTATGGTCCGATAGCCTGGAAGTAAGATTGCTTAAGAAGTTTCGGAAAGAATATCCCAAAAAGTTCATAAAGATGAAGCATCCGGAACTGGGCAAGACTGCTTATATCATGGTGGATGGCAACAAGCGTATTGCGATCTACCGCAAAGATGACGAAAAAGTAATCGTTAATTACCTGGATCTGACGGTCAGCCAGAAAATCAAACAAGAGTGATATTTGATGAGACGTTCGATCATCAAGGATTTCAGATATTTCTTAATTGGGGTGGCAATCCTCTCTTTTTTCTCCTGCCGGGAAAGTAAGCCAAAGCTTTTTACAAAAATTTCAGCTCAAAAGACCGGGATAAAGTTTTCCAATGATTTAACCTTTAACCGGGATTTTAATATTTACCGGTATCGTAACTTTTATAACGGGGGAGGGGTAGCTGTAGGAGATATAAATAATGATGGGTTGCCGGATCTTTTTTTTATAGGCAATATGAAAGGAAACCGTCTCTACTTAAATAAAGGTAATTTTAAATTTGTTGACGTTACAAAAAAAGCAAAGGTCGGAGGTACTCATTCATGGTCTACCGGAGTTAGCATGGCCGATGTTAACGGCGACGGATTATTGGACATTTATGTTTGTAACTCGGGGATTGCGAAGGGAGACGACCGCAGGAATGAACTCTATATCAATAATGGGGATACGACGTTTACGGAAGAGGCAGCAGCTTATGGCATCGACGATCCCGCAATGTCTATACAGGCTAATTTTTTTGATTATGACCGCGACGGTGATCTGGATCTATATCTGGTTAATAATACTTACCGCGCTATTGGCAGTTTCGATTTACAAAAGAATAATCGCAATAAGCGAAATTTGCTGGGAGGGGATAAACTGTATAGAAACGACGGAGATCATTTTACCGATGTCAGTAAAAAAGCCGGTATTTACAGCAATGAAACAGGGTTTGGGCTCGGCGTTTCTGTCAGTGATGTAAATAGAGACGGCTGGCCTGACATGTATGTGTCCAATGATTTTTTTGAACGTGACTATTTGTATCTGAATAACCGGGATGGAACATTCCGTGAGGTATTGGAACACCAAATGAAAAGCATCAGCGCAGCAGCTATGGGGGGAGACGCTGCAGATTTAAATGGGGATGGTTATCCGGAAATATTTGTAACGGATATGTTGCCGAGAGCTGAAAAGCGTTTGAAAAGAGTAACCACTTTTGACAACTGGGAACGTTATCAAAAATATATTAAGGAGGGCTACAACCATCAGTTTACACGAAATACACTTCAGCTGAACAATGGCAATGGTACTTTTAGTGAAGTGGGAAGGTACGCGGGTGTAGATGCGACGGACTGGAGCTGGGGTGCTAATCTTGTTGATCTGAACCTTGATGGTCGCCGCGATATTTTTGTAGCGAATGGGATGTACCAGGATATCACTGATCTGGACTATCTGGAAAAAGTATCCCGGCAGAATATGGTCAGGGAAATCGTTCGAGACAGCACGGTTGATTTCAAAAAATTGATCGATATGATTCCTTCCAACCCGATTCAAAACTATGCTTTTGCCAACCAGGGTAAAATGCGGTTTGCAGATTCGACCGCCCAATGGGGGTTGGATCAGCCGAGCTTTTCCAATGGGTCGGCCTACGGTGATTTGGACAATGACGGCGACCCGGACTTAGTCATTAACAATCTTAATGGACCACCGACAATCTATAAAAACAACGCTACAGATCTGAATCCCCAAAAACACTGGCTGCGCATAAAACTGCAGGGGAAAGCACCTAACACGGAGGCTATCGGGTCTGAAGTAACGGTTTGGGCGGGCGGCAAACAATGGTACGCTGAGCAGTTTCCTATCCGTGGATTTGAATCTACCGTTGATTCACGCCTTTTAATCGGGCTCGGAAAAGTCAAGACAATCGATTCGCTGATTGTCAATTGGTCTAATGGCGGTATCAGTCGGCTAACGAATGTCAAAACTAATCAAGAGCTGACACTGGATGAAAGCGAAGCCCAACCGGCAGATAAGCCAGATATCCCCAGTGAGGGAAAGATGCCCTATAAATTTCAAGACGTGACTTCAAAATTGGGTATTAGCTGGAAGCATAAAGAAGATAACTTTAATGATTTTAAGCGCAACCACCTGCTTTATCATATGCGATCGACCGAGGGTCCGCCCGTTTGTGTGGCAGACGTTAATAATGATAACCTGGATGATTTTTACATTGGTGGTGCGAAGGGGCAAGCCGGCGCTTTGTTCATTCAGCAATCCAATGGCAAGTTTCATCAGCAGGATAATGCCGTTTTTACACAAGATGCTGCCAGCGAAGATACTGACTGTGCCTGGTTCGATGCAAATGGCGATGGAAAGCCAGATTTATATGTGGCCAGTGGTGGAAATGAGTTTCCATCCAGTAGCTCGGCCTTGGCCGATCGACTCTACTTACAACAGGAGAACGGCCATTTTAAAGCTTCAAAGCTCGGTATTGCCAGCTGGCGATATAAGACAGCCGGCAGCGTGAGTGCGGCAGATTATGACGGGGATGGAGATACGGATCTTTTCTTGGGCGTGCGCCTTCAGCCTTTTGCCGTAGGGATGCCTGTAGATAGTTATCTGTTGCAGAATGACGGGAAAGGTCATTTTACCAATGTGACACAGCAGGTAGCACCGGATCTCAAAAAAATTGGAATGGTTACCGATTCGCAATGGGGTGATATCGATGGGGATGGCGATTCGGACTTAATAATTGCGGGTGAATGGATGCCAATTACCGTGTTTGAAAATAAAGGCGGGAAGCTTGTTAAAAAAGAGGAGATTGATCTTAAAAATACATCCGGCTGGTGGCATTGTTTGTTGCTGGATGATTTGGATGGAGATGGAGATCTGGATTTTGTGGCCGGCAACCTGGGACTGAATTCGCAATTCAAGGCGTCGCCTCAATATCCCATGAAGCTCTGGCTTAACGATTTTGATAATAATGGTACGATAGATCCAATTATGGCAACCTATAAAAATGGGAAGGCCTATCCTATTGCATTACGCCATGATTTATTGGATCAGCTTCCCAGTCTGCAAAATAAATTTCCTACTTATAAATCGTATGCCGGTAAAACGGTAAGCGATATTTTTTCATCCGATGCTTTAGCCAACAGCTATCGCGATTCTGTGACCCAGCTGGCAAGTATTGTGGGTTGGAATGACGGTTCTGGAAATTTTAGCATTCAGAAATTGCCGATGCAGGCACAGCTAACGAGTTTGTATGGAATTGGCTCGTTTGACATGGGACAAAACGGACATAAAGAAATTCTTCTGGGCGGAAATCTCTATAATGTAGATCCCGAGTTTGGTCGTTATGATGCGGGATACGGAACCCTGCTTGAAGTCCAAAAAGATAGCTTGGTCGCATTACCTGCCCAAAAAAATGGCTTGAGTATAGACGGGCAGATACGTCAGATAAAGTCACTGAATATAGCCGGGCTGGGGAAAGTCATTTTAATAGCCCGGAATGACGATAGTATTCGTTTTCTAAAAGTTGATAATTGACCTAAAAGTTGCAGATAGAACCAAACTTAAGGTGCAATTACCAGAACGCGATTACAGTGATAGCAGTGGCTGCAAACAAATAGATAGCAAATCCTTTGTATGATAGATACCAGGGGAGAGGCTTTTCATTTTTGAACTGGTAATAATGCTTCATCTCCTGGATTGTGACTAATGCTTGGTCGTCTTGTTTGTCAAGCTCCCGTGGGTAAAGATAGCTTGTTACTGTCATTACTAAAGAACTTATCCCAAAAATAATGGTAGCCGAATATAGGTAGTGGATTGACCCCACGATCGAATAAAAATAATTGTTGATGATCATCAGGGTTGCAGAAATGGTGCCGACTAACAGCGTATAGAATGCTCCTTCGGAAGAGGCTTTGGACCATAGCAATCCAAATAAAAAACAGCTTACCACAGGAGGAGTTAAATAAGCAAGTACCGACTGAAGATATTCCCAAAGCGTAGGAAATTGTTCGATAAAGGGAGCCCATAAAGAAGCTATTGTTACGAAAATAATGATGAGGATTTTTCCGGATAAAATATAGTGACGTTCCGTTTGATTAGGATAGATTTTTTTATAGATATCCAACGTTGCAATACTACCGGCAGCTGTCAGTGCAGAATCAATGCTTGACATGAGTGCTGCTATAAAACCGGTTATTACAATGCCCAAAAGCCCGGCAGGTAAAAGATTAAAGAGTAATTTGGGGAAGATGAGATTAGCATTATTTAGATCAGGATATATTAGTCGCCCCATTGTACCTGGTAGAACCAGCAGGAATAAAAGCGGAAGTTTGAGCATACCGGCAAAGATGGCTCCCTTCCGGCCGTCTTCAACTGATTTTGCTCCCAAAACCCGCTGGACCATGTGTTGGTTTGTACACATAAAATAGAAGCCAAGGATGGGTAGACTTACAAAAAGGGTTGGCCATGGGATGAGAGTATCATTGACAGGACGGATCAGACTAAGGTCTTTAGCCGGTAAAGCCGCTTTAATCTCTGCCCAGCTGCCCAGTTTATAGAAAACGAGGACAGCGATAATTGCAGCACCGATTGAAAGTAATACTGCCT
>DATFLI010000501.1:0-2535 GCA_035267805.1 Balneolaceae bacterium
ACTTCCGAAACTCAGAAAGCAAGTCCTTGGATTTTTGAGATACCGGAATCAGCTTAATCGGGCGCATAATCTCGGTCAGATTATTGGGATTGCTAAACAAATCATAGGCAAAAATAACCCCTATGATATCATCAATGCTTTCCTGGTACACGGGCAGCTTCGAAAATCCCGAAGAGATAAAAAGCTTCAAGGTTTCATCAATGCTCGTATTCTTTTCGACGGCTACGATATCCGTGCGCGGTATCATTGATTCTTTGACCCGCTTGTTGGACAGCTCAAGAACATTATGCAAGATTTCCGAATCCTCTTTATCCAAATCGTGTCCGCCGGTATCGCGTAATTCCTTAAAGATCAGTTCTACGTCTTGTCGACGGAAAACCCTTCCGGATCGATCAATTTCCGGGTTGATAAGCTTAATAATCAAGTCAGAAGATTTATCCGCCAGAAAAATCAGGGGTTTGAATACCCAGTTGCAAACCTGCTGGGGTATTGCAATAATCTTGACCCACCAGTCGGCATTAATACGAAATAGAGCTTTGGGAAGAATTTCGCCGAAAAGCATAATGATCACAGAAGCTACTACCGTTTGTATAATCAGTAAGCCAGCACTGGAGGGAGTGGTGCCAAACCAACTTTGGTAAAGATTGTTGATGGGATTGACTAAAAAGAGTGTCATCAGCGTAGCATACACTACATTAACGATATTGTTCCCCACAAGTGTGGTTGTCAGGAACGTCTCAGGGTTGCGTACGAAATAATTTACTACGCGACCTGTCCATGAACTTTTGCGGGACTCAATTTCCAGCTTTAGCCGGTTGGCGCTGACAAAAGCAATCTCTGAGCCGGAAAAGAACCCGCTAAGAAAAATGGTGAGAATTATGAGCAACAGTTCAGTCAATTGTACTTATTAAATTAATCCCGAATAACTTTTCGGCTCCTTTTGGGGTGTAATATTCGGTAATTGTCATAGGCCCCAAAGGATACGCAAAGTTTCAACAAGAATTTACTTGCCTTTAAATTCGGGCTTTCTTTTTTCCAGGAATGCCGAGGTCCCTTCGATGAAATCTTCCGTATCACAAAGCTGACCAAACAAATCGGCCTCCACTTGGAAACCACTGTGGTGATCCGAATGATACACGGCCTTGATAGCATTTTGAATAGCAATAGGCCCATTTTTAAGAATTTTTGTAATCAAATCGCGAGCGGTGTCAACAGGATCCCCATCAACAACATCATTCACCAGACCGAGCTCCATAGCTTCATTTGCTTTAATTTGCTTGGCTGTAAGAATCATCTCCAGGGCGAGCGCTCTACCTATAATTCGGGATAATCTTTGCGTGCCACCGTAACCGGGTATCAACCCAAGCCCCACTTCAGGCAAACCAAAAACGACGTTGGTACCGGCAATCCTGAGATGACAAGCCATGGCTAATTCTGCTCCGCCCCCGAGGGCATATCCATTAACAGCGGCAATTACCAGCTTTCGCGTGTCTTCTATAAGCTGGAAGATTTGTTGCCCCTTCTGCGAAGCCATACGCCCGGATCGATCATCCAATTCGCGTAATTCCTTGATATCGGCACCGGCGACAAACGCTTTTTTACCGCTGCCCGTAACAATAACAGCGGCTATATCTTCATCGATTTGAATGGCCTTAAAAACATCCGCCAACTCATTAAGCACTTCGTCGTTTAGTGCATTGAGTTTATCGGGACGATTGATCGTAACTGTAGCAACGCCATGGTCATCTTTTTCGAAGATGATCGTTTTATAGGATTGATTCATAAATAATTTATTCTTTAACGCGATTTGAGGTATTGACCTTTGATTCTTCAGTTTCAGATTGTTGTTCCTTATCTATTTCCAAAAAATCCGAATCTAAATCAATATCGTCAAGGTCGGAATGCAGGGGAAGAATTTCCTGGTCGAGATCATCTATAAGCTGAGAGGTTTCCTCGACTTCTTCAAGCAAATTATCCAGTTGGAAACCAATTTCTTCAGGGTTGCTCATCGTCATAGATTGCTCATAAATATATCTTATCGCATCTTCGATTGTCTCAAGATGTGTTTCACAGATCAAATACTTTTCTTTGGCGATATCAAATTTTTTGAGACGTTTTTTAAGGATTGAAACGCGCCGAGCCTTAGTACGTTTTAACCGATCTGATTCCAGATTTTGCATCTTCTGTTCTTCTTCCTGCACCTCCCGAATCAGTGTTTCCTCAACCGAGGTATTCATATACAGCTGATAACGCTTGTGCAGATCAAGCAACGTCAAGTAATTTGAAATCAGCTCCTGGATCTTCTTGCGGATATTTTCGAGCAGCCCCTGGGAACTGTAGGGCAGCTTGTCAAAATTCTCTTTAATCAGCTTGGCCAAATGCTTTAAAACCAGAAAACGCTTCTGACTCTTCTGGTCGAGTTCCTGGAAGGTCGATTTTTCTTCTGCTGCGGGATTCCGTTCACGAAGTTTGCGTAACTTTACGCTTTTGCGAAACCGGGGCAGCCGCGGCACTATGCCCAAATACATGAGCTCT
>DATFLI010000502.1:0-6827 GCA_035267805.1 Balneolaceae bacterium
CATGACCACTGAGAACCTGATTACGGCACGCGAGGGCACTACACTGGAGGAGGCCGAAAAACTGTTGCAAGAACACAAAGTAGAAAAGCTTCCCATCGTAAATAAAGATAAAAAACTGGTGGGATTGATTACGTTTAAGGATATTGAAAAGAAGATGAATTTCCCGAATGCCTCTAAAGATGAAATGGGTCGTTTACGGGTAGGGGCAGCCGTGGGGGTTACGGCGGATACGCTCGATCGGGTAAATGCCCTTGTAGATTCCGGGGTGGATGTTATAACCGTTGATACTGCCCACGGTCATTCGGCAGGCGTGCTGGATATGATTAAGACCATTCGAAATGAATTTCCCGATCTCAATCTGATTGCTGGAAATATTGCTACTAAATCGGCCGCTAAGGCGCTTGTAGATGCAGGAGTGGATATCCTAAAAGTAGGGGTTGGTCCCGGTTCTATTTGTACCACCCGCATTGTGACGGGCGTGGGTGTGCCCCAGTTAAGTGCTGTTATGGAAGTTGCTGAATTTGCCCATGAAGCCGGTGTCGGACTTATTGCCGACGGGGGAATCAAGCAGACCGGCGATATTCCTAAAGCGATTGCCGGCGGGGCTCATGCCGTTATGATGGGATCCATGTTTGCCGGGGTGGATGAAAGTCCCGGTGAGACTATTATCTACGAATCCCGCAAATATAAATCATACCGGGGCATGGGAAGCCTCGGAGCCATGGAGCAGGGATCCAAAGATCGTTATTTCCAGGATGTGGAAGATAATATCAATAAATTGGTGCCTGAAGGTATTGAAGGACGCGTCCCCTACAAAGGATATTTAAGTGAAGTGGTTCACCAGATGACCGGTGGTCTGCGGGCAGCCATGGGATATGTAGGTGCTCCCGATATTGCACATTTGCAGAAAGCGGAATTTGTCCAGATCTCCTCTGCCGCTTACAAGGAAAGTCATCCACACTCCGTTCAGATTACGAAAGAATCTCCCAACTACTCGGTAAGCTAAATTCATTTAGGCCCGTGAAATATCTTATTTACGGGCATTAAAGAGTATACCGAGCCCAACAAGTAGGAAGAATGCATGTGGCAGTACAGCTGCCAGCCAGGGACTGATTTCTCCCTTTCCCCCAAAAGGTTCAATCACCTTCATCAAAACGAGATAGAGGAAACTTACGATAAGTCCTGCAGCTATATAGAATCCCTTGCCTCCTTTACGCCGCACAGATGCGAGGGCGAAGCCTACGATAATTACTACTATGATTGAGAAAGGATAGGCATAACGCCCGTACAGCTGAACTTTAGGTAAAGACACATCCCCGGCTCCACTGCGTTCAACCGACTGTATATAGTTCTGGGCCTCGGGATAGGTCAGCTGGTAAATATCAGAGGTAGTCCGGGCCAAATCACGAGGATAAATATTCAGGGTAGTATCAACCGAATCAATGTGCACCTGCTTGTAGCCGAGGGAAGAGTAGATGCGCTTGTCAACATCTTCAAGCTTCCATAAATTTTTGTCCGGCTTCCAAATCATACGCTGGATATACATCGATTTACTGATGGAATCCCCACGAAATGTAACCGCATCCACCCGGTAGCCGGTATGCTCGCGAGGATTGAAATAGTTGATCTTAAATATAGTATGCTCTGATTCTTGTCTGAAAAGCTGGTTGTGATCCACCTGTTTTGACTTTCCCTGGATATACTTCGACTCGAATGCAATGCGCTTCACATTTGCTTTGGGGATGATAAACGCATCCAGATAACTAATAGTGGCCGTCATGATAAAAGCAAAAACAAGAAAGGGGAGCGATAGGCGGTATAAGCTTACTCCGGCTGCTTTCAAGGCGGTGATTTCAAGCCGTTCGCTCATTTGTCCGGTCAGGTACAGGCAGGCTACAAATACGGCTACCGGAATAATTAGCCGGATAATTTCGGGGATATAATTCCAATAATAGACCCCGAAAATTTGGGCAAAAGTAGCTCCTTTGTCCGTGAAATCCTCACTGTGCTCAGAAAAATCCAGGACGATGAAAATGAAGACCAATACCAATAGCACAAAGAGCGTAATGCTCAGCAGCCTGAAAAAAACGTATCGGTCAATTTTTTTAAATGGCTTCTTTTTAATCACGCTTCTTCCACAGGTTTGAAAATTTAAATGATGTACAGGTTTTAACCATCAGAAAGATACCTACCAATCCCAATAAGATATCGGAAAACCACATGCCGGTAAACGGAGATATAATTAATCGGTCGGCTAATTTTTCGCCCTGTATGATGGATACCCAATAAAAGGTGAGAAATACGGTTCCTATTAGAGCTGCATATCCCAGATTGCCTTTTTTGGTATACATGCCGATCGGAGCCCCAAGCATGACAAAAATCATACACGCAATAGGAATAGAGAATTTTTTGTGAATCTCTACCAAATATTGATGGATCTTGCTGATCCTCCAATGCGTGTCCGTATCGATATCCCCCAGAAAGGATTTGTAGCTTCGAAGGCTGGAAAGGGCCATTTGGTGCAAATTTTCCTGCTTATTTTTTGAATTAAGGTATTGCAGGGTTACAAAACGACTATGATAGGGCTTGTCTTTCAGGGAATCCTTACCGGCTTGAAGCGCCCGATTTCGATGGGATCTTTTCTTTTCGTAAAATGGTGTTATGTAGCCTGTGTTTTTGACAACTATCTGTTTTTGGTGCTGAACCTGGTTACGCAGTGAATCAACGACGGCCTGCATCGCCTGAATGTTCATTGTGCGGTCGTTTCGTGATCGGTTTTGGGGATTTGACTTCGAAAAAGCCAGATCGGACAGATCAAAGCTAATACGATAGCGGTTAAAGGCTGTTTCTTCTACAACATCGACATTCCTGTGATTTTTTCGACGCTTGAGGTAGCGGATTATCGAGCCGCTTTTTAGACGCAGTGTAAGTGTTTGGCCGGCTTGTTCACTTTCAAGGCGACCTTTTTGGGCCTTTATATACGCTTCTTCACGTTTTGTGGTGGGATGTTGGTAAATCATGATATTGTGAAGCGAATCCGACTGGTCGGTAATCTGTTTGACCAAAAATGTGTAATTATCGATGCCATTATAAAACTGGTTCTCTTTCAGATCAAAGCCCGGTTTTTTAAGACGAATATCAATAAATAGTGAACGGGCCCGCTGATTGGCATTGGGTAACACATCATTTGAAAACCAGACCAGGAATATAGATAGCAAGACGCCGGCAACGAGTACGGGATTAATAATATGGATTGGATTGATGCCGGCCGCACGAACAGCAGTCAGCTCATTGAGTTCGGTTACTTTTCCAAAAGCCATTAAGCAGGCTACCAAAACAGCCATGGGGATGGCCAAAACTACCATAGAAGCCAAATTCGTGACAATTAACTCAAAAATGACGCTATACGGCAATCCCTTACCGACCAGCAGATCGATATAAAGGATTAAAAATTGCATCAGCAGCAAAAACATCAGGGTAAAAAAACAAAAGATAAACGGCCCAAGATGTCGCCGCAGAATATCAAGCTGTAATTTATTCGGTAGTAGTCGCATAAATTTTTGAATTGACGAACCTTAAAATTAGGCCTATACTGTGATTTTACAAAATGGATATTTTTTTATGACTAAGCACAGAGAGTTTATATTTTTAAGAAATGAAATTAACCGTTATAATTATTCAGAGTGCGTTAGGCATTTTCTAAATTCGGAATCAAAAGGAGCTGCATATAGAGCATCGTTACTACTGATTTTTTGATGCATATCACGTGAATTTATTCTACAAACGGTTTCGTGCAGCTCAAAGCATTAACATCCTCCATATTTTTCTTCTTCTGTTTCGCCATTCTGGTCGCGATACCGGGACGAAGTATGGCCCAGAATCATAATGATTCGCTAGGGGTAAAACCCGCACAAAATGATACGCTGCCCCGCCTGATGCGCCCTCCTTCGGTCTCTTACCCATTTCCAAAGCCCCTGCCCAAATTATTTTATATCGACCTGCCTGACGAGCAAACCTATGTACAACGCGATTCTTTAGGAAGGTATCACAGCCAACGTTTGTTATACCAGATGCCGGTTGCTTTGCCGTATGAAATGAATTTTGATGAGTATGCCCATCGAAGTGAAAAGAATTCAATTCGTGAAAATTGGACTAAGCTCATTAATGAGCACTTGGCTAATCAGCAGCAGCAAAAGGGACTGTTGAACTTTAATATTAACGTGCCTGGTGGACAGGAGTCTGCATTTACTACCATTTTCGGCAAGCCGGAAGTGAATCTGCGTATTAACGGCACGGCCAACATGAACGTCGGTGCGTCTATACAGACGACTGAAAACCCCAATATCCCACAGGATCAACAGACGCAGGTGGATCCAACATTTGAGCAAAATTTAAAGCTGAATATTCAAGGTACTATCGGAGATAAGCTCTCAATTCAGACAGATTGGGATACTCAGCGAAATTTTGACTTTATGAACCGTCTCAATATCGTTTATCAAGGTTATGACGATGAAATCCTGCAACGACTGGAATTGGGAAACGTATCAATGGAGACCGGCAACTCTCTGATTCGGGGTGGCAATGCACTTTTCGGAGTCAAATCGGTAGCACAGATCGGTTCGTTGAAACTTACTTCAGTACTTTCGCAGCAAGAGGGCCAGGGTAAAACTGAGACGATTACGGGCGGTTCCCAAGAGCAGAATATCTCCATTCGTCCTACTGATTATGAAGCTGACCGACACTTTTTTCTGGATTTTTATACAAGGCAGCAATTTGAGGATAATGTCTCCAATCCTCAGCAAACCGGACAGGCCCTTCAACTGACCGAGATCAACGTATGGGTTTTGCGCGAGTCTTCCGAATCGAAAGAAGGAGAGCGACAAGCGATTGCCTTGGGAAATTTGGGAGTGGTTCAGAATGCGGACAGCAGTTATGCGCCCCCCAACCAGAACCGGGATATGTTTGCGGATTCTACGTTGGATAACTATCGCGACCCGGCGAAAGGCGTTTCGGCGGCAGATTTTGGTGTGGATCCATCTTCGTTTGTAGAGGGATATTTTGTGCCACTTCAGGAGGGAGTTGACTACGAATTAAATCGTAACCTCGGATATATTTCGCTGAAACGAAATTTGGGATCCCGGCAGGCCTTGGCTATCTCATTTAAATATCGGGATCCCCAAACCGGAAAAATCGTGAGCGTGGGAGACGTGAGTCAGGGAGGCGGTAACCGCATTTATCTGAAGCTCATTCGTCCGCAAACGGTAACCACGACCAATAAGCTTTGGGATTTAATGATGAAAAATGTGTATTCGGTGGGGGCTACGAATCTGACGCCGGAAGGACTGGATCTGGACGTAAAATATACCAAAGAAAATGTGCCCAGCAGTTCGTTGCCCGGGCGTAATACCAACTTATTGCAGGATCTGGGTTTAGACAGAGTGGATCAACAGGGAGCATTAAATCCGGATAATAAAATTGATTTCAGTACAACAGTGCTTAATCCGGCAACGGGAACCATCGTATTTCCGTATTTGCAGCCGTTTGGGAATCGTATTCACCAGCTTTTAAGCGGAACGAACCTTAGCCAGGATCAGATCAATTCCATCGCTTTTGACGAGTTATATAACGAAAAAAAGGTGAATGCCAATCAAAGTTCGAAGAATAATTTTTACAGCATCGAAGGGAAATCAAAGGGAGGCATCTCATCCAGTTATTCGTTGGGATATTCACTGGTAGAAGGTTCGGTAAAGGTGTATGCAAACGGCAAACAGTTGCAGGAGGGTACCGATTATGCGGTGGATTATTCTATCGGTAGTATTACTATTTTGAACGATCAGTATTTACGGAAAGGGCAGGAGATTAAAATTGAATACGAGAATAATAAGCTCACCCAGATCGGGCAGAAAAGTTTCACCGGCGTGCGGGCGGAGTACCAATTTACACCGAATATTACGCTGGGAAGCACTTATTTTAAGTTAAAAGAAAAGCCGTTACAGGATAAAATTCGAATTGGAGACGAACCGGTAAATAATTCGGTTATCGGTTTCGATGCCAACGCTCATTTTAATGCGCCTTGGTTGACCCGCCTCATTGATAAGGTGCCTTTGCTGCAGACCAAAGAGCCATCCAGTGTATCGTTTAGTGGTGAATTTGCCCAGCTGCGTCCCGGTGTTTCCCAGACAAGCGCCGTGAGTGATGCCATTCATAATGGTCGTTTGCATAAAGACGAACAGCACGGTCTTTCCTACATTGACGATTTTGAAGGCTCGGATATCGGACTCAGTTTTATGAATCCCTCACGTTGGCACTTGGCTGCAGCACCTGCGGCAGTGCCCGGCTATGGTCCCGATGCTATGTTTTTCCAGGCAAATCCTCCTTCAAATCCTGCTACCAGCATACCGGATAAAATAGCTCGATCGGATCTAAGGAGTACGTTTGCCTGGTACAGTATCCCCCAAAATGTGGATGAAATCCTGGGTGGTGTAAAATATACGCCTGAGACCGAGCCGGTGAAAGTGACTGATGTTTTTCCCAATCGCGATGTGTTGACGGAAGATAATTTCATCAATACGCTTGATATTTATTATGATCCCACGAAACGTGGTCCGTATAATTACAATGATGATCTAAAAAATCTGCTCGAAAATGAATCGGTGCGAACCTGGGGTGGGATGACGACGACCTTACCGTCCGGGCAAGAGGACTTGACGCAAAATAATATTGCATTTCTCGAATTCTGGGTGCAGAGTATTTTACCAAATGGAAGAGCGTCCACTCCGCAGGATTTACTGGATTACGATGGTAAAATATACATAGATATAGGAGTG
>DATFLI010000503.1:0-3367 GCA_035267805.1 Balneolaceae bacterium
TCCACTTTTTATGAGGATTTACGATCGATCTTAGTTTACCCCGAAACGTATGTTGCCAGAATAAAAAATCAGCATAACAGCTTTTTTGTTGAGGAAGGCTTCCAGCAACGTAACGGGGAAGCATGGCAGCGAGGCCATGTGGTGCTAGCCTGGAACGAAGTCCAAAAGGGAGCCTCCGACATCCACGACGGACAAAATCTGGTGTTCCATGAATTCGCTCATCAGCTGGATTATGAATATGGGGCGACCGAACAAGTCGAGGAACAATATGAAGAATCCAGCTACTTATCCTGGGCTCGTGTTGTTGGAAACGAATACCATAAATTTCTCAGGGCACTTCAGCGCAATCAACATACCTTGATTGATTCCTACGGCGCTAAGAACCTGGCAGAATTCTTTGCGGTAATCACGGAATGTTTTTTTGAGAAACCGGTGGAATTGAAACAAAAGCATCCCCAACTTTATGATCAGCTAAAGCAATTTTATCATCAGGATCCGGCGGGATATCTTGATAAAGGCCGCCAGAGTTAAGCCCAAGCGAACGCTGGCACCATGAGTGTAATCTATTCGGGAGTACAATTCCCTCACAGCTTAAGTCTCATTTTTCCGTCATTACGCTGGAATGCTGTCCGCAATAGAAAAGCTTCAATGCTCTAAAATCGTTGAACCAGAAAATTGCAATAAATTAACCGCCGGATGGCAAATCCGGCCCCCCGGTAGAATGATCATCTAATCATCCCAGTCTTTTTTGCTCTTCTCATGAACTTTCAGAAAAGCGCTATGTCGCGGAGCCGGCATTTGGCTATCAATACCACGCACGGCCTTCCAGATCACTTCATCAAAAGCCCCGTCCGGAGCGGCATCAGCAACAGCCAGATTGAATTTCTTCGATTCCCGCGACAGCTTATTGGATGCAATATTTTTCTTGGTGAGATCAGTTTGATTGGGTAATGCTTCATACGCGCTGGTATCGATTTGACTGGTAAACACATCATACATCGGTGTTGCCGCAGCATCGTACTGACTCATCGGCGGCAGCCCCAAAACCAACTCCATGGTATGCAACACCGAGGTCGTAGAATACATCGTATGCACCACTGAATTTCGCTTCACATACGGACTGATCACCAGACAGACCGAACGGTGAGCATCCACATGATCGGGACCATTTTGGGCATCATCCTCAACTACAAACACTGCTGAGCTCTTCCAAATTGAGCTATGTGACAAATGATCAATCAAACGTCCGAGTGCCAAATCGTTGTCCGCGACATAGGCCTTTGGTGTTCGCTTTCCGACTTGAGCGCCCGAGGTATGATCATTGGGCAGACGAATGGTTTGAAACTGGGGAACAGCATTCTTAGAGAGCAGTGAATCAAAATCATGCTCCCATTCTTTTTCGCGATTTACATCTTTCAGGCTCAAATCAAAACCCGGATAGTTGCGATCGATATGACCTTTCAAGACATCCAAGTTCGGATGGTTGAGCTCAGCGAACTCCCCGTAACTGCGGTAGCTGATTCCATTGCGTTTGCAATAATTCCAAATATAGCCTTTCTGCGGAAAGGAAATATCACGGCCGCCTTCATAATCATAGGTGCCGCCACGGCCGCTGTAATAGGTCGGCCAAGTTTTTTCCACATAATCCGTCGCATACCCGCCCATCGACCAGTTATGTCCGTCGGCACTCACTTCCGCATCCACATAAAAATTATCGAGTAATACAAAATTACGGGCAATCTTATGGTGGTTGGGCGTCACCTTTCTGCCGAAAAGAGTCAGGGTTGAATCCCCATTGCCCTGGGGCATATCTCCCAACACCTGGTCGTATGTTCTATTTTCTTTGATGATATAAAACACATGCTTTATCGGAGATGAACCGCCTTTGGCCTTTGGAATGGGATTATTCTCGGCTACATCTTCGGCAGTTTTTTGATCTTTGTGATACGGTGTGTTCGTATAAACAGCCTGCGAATACGTAGCCATATCGGCCGCATCGGGCTGATTGATGAACGACACATTACCCTTAAAAAGTCCTGCAATATATTGAGGACCGCCACTTTGATCGGGCTGGGGTCCTTTGGGATTTGCTTCCGAATGATCTCCCTTACCATTGGTGACGATAATCCTTCCATTCGCCTCTTCCACCGAAGTAGGATACCAATCCGTGGGAATGAACCCTTTGGAAGTACTTTGTCCCGGTGTCGAGACATCAAAAACGGCCAGGCAATTATTATCGGCATTGGCAACATATAATGTATGCCCATCCCCGGAAAGAGTAACGCCATCGGGTGTACTGCCCGCCGGTGCATTGGGATATAGGGCGGTATTCAGCGTCTCTATTACTTTTTGCTGAGTCAGATCAATAACCGATACGGAATTAGAATTAGCATTGGCCACGAACAGAAACTTCCCGTCATTACTTAACGCCATATCATTGGGATGATCCTCAACCGCTATATGTCCGGTGATTACTCCCTTTTCGATATTGTAAACCGAAACTTCCTGCCCGCCCCAAAGTGATATATAAAGCTCCTTGCCATCCTTGGAAAGCTGACAGGTATAGGCCGCGGCATCCAGCTTCACCCGTTTAAGGACTTCATTGTTTCTTAAATCCAACACATAAAGCACGCTGTCTTCTTTGGTTACGGTATAGAGACGTTTTCCCTGGGGATCCACATCCAGCCCCGCAGGCGATATTTTATCCTTGGGCCAGGGCTTGCCCAGCACAATAGAATCCTGACGTGCCAACTTCGAATTATGGATCCCAAAAATAATGATATCATTATTATTTCCGCCGGATGCATAGAGCAAACTGTCACCACTGAATGAAAGTCCCACCCAGGAACGCTGTAATTTGGCGGAATCTACGACGGATTCATTTCCGATATCCAACAAGGTAACGCCCTGCTTGCTATAGCCGTTATTGGTCACCGCCAGAAATTTTTTACCGGCGGATACTGCAGTATTCAGAGGTAAATCACCGACGGGCACCTGCTTACCGGCCGGCGACAATGACCATCCGTTTGGCAAGGTTAACCGTTTATCAGCCAGATTTTTTTGCAATTCCTTATTAATAGACTGCTGACGGCAACCGATTGAACCAACAGTAATCAACAGGAGAAAAACGAAATAGTAAATTGCTTTTTGGGGCGTCTTCATTGGTTTAAAATTTTCAAATAGGGATTCTCTTTAATAATCAGCTATAAAGATAACATAATTGAATACGAATCATATTAAATTATCAATAAGGAACGAAAGCTGATCCTTAAATGTACATAGTCATCCACCAATTTTCGAACCATAATTCCCACAATTTTTGAGTCCAAGAGATAAGCTTTTTAAACGACTCGGAATCAACAGACCT
>DATFLI010000504.1:0-6515 GCA_035267805.1 Balneolaceae bacterium
AACAGGCTGCACAGGAAGTTGTCGATGGGAAGTTCGATGACGATTTCGCGATTGATATTTTCCAGACGGGTTCGGGCACATCTACGAATATGAATGCCAACGAGATTATCTCAAAACGTGCCAATGAACTGAAAAGCGATAATACAGAGACCCAGATTCATCCCAATGATCACGTGAATTACGGGCAGAGCTCAAATGATGTTATTCCTACCACAATTCGTTTGGCTGCAAGCCTGGCTGTGACCCAGAATTTGATTCCCGCTCTGAAACATCTGCAAGAAACATTTAAGAAAAAAGGCGAAGAGTTTGCCGATGTGGTCAAAACCGGCCGTACGCACCTGATGGATGCAATGCCGGTGACTATAAAGCAGGAATTTGATGGTTATGCTCGTCAGCTTGAACTGGGTGTTGAACGACTGGAATCCACACTTGAAAGGGTAACACAACTTCCCCAGGGAGGCACAGCCGTGGGGACGGGACTCAATACTAATCCTAAATTCGGCGCGAAAATGGCAGAGGCTCTTTCTGAGGCTACTGGCATTGATTTTACGGAAGCCAAAGATCATTTTGAGGCACAAGCTACCGTTGATACACCGGTTGAATTAAGCAGCCAACTGAAAACGATTGCCGTGGGATTGATGAAAATTGGCAATGATTTGAGGTGGATGAATTCCGGTCCCAACAGCGGTATTGGAGAAATCCACCTTGAAGCACTACAACCGGGATCTTCAATTATGCCGGGCAAAATAAATCCGGTAATTGAAGAATCGCTTGTTATGGTTTGCACCCAGGTAATCGGCAATGATTCGGCCATCACCGTAGCCGGTCAGTCGGGAAATTTTGAACTTAACGTGATGCTTCCCGTAGTTGCACATAACCTGCTGGAATCGATCGACATATTGGGAAATGCAGCCCGAAATCTCGCGGATAAGTCGGTATCTCGTTTATCGGTAAATAAAGAACGTATTGCGGATATGGTAGGTCGAAATCCCGTTTTGGTAACAGCATTGAACCCGCTTATCGGTTATGACAATGCTGCAAAAATTGCTAAAAAAGCTTTTAAAGAGGGGCGTCCCGTAAAGCAAGTTGCACGTGAAATGACAGATTTAAGTGACGAACAATTGGATGATGCACTTGACCCTATTAAAATGACCAAAGGTGGATTTATGGAATAGCATAACGAAAGGTGGAGCTCACCGCTAAAGCCGCTTCACCTTTCCAGCAACTGTTTGATTGAACAAAATTATGCTGCTGGAAAGTAGTTAACCAGAATAAATAGATATTATGGCAAGCACCGAAACCCAGAAAAAAAGTTCATCAAAATCTAAAGCATCATCTAATGGCTCCTACACAAAGATGCAAAAGCAGGAGATTTTGGATGATTACAAATTAGCTGTTAAAAGCCGGGAAGCCTCCTATTTGGGACGTAAAGAAACGCTTACCGGAAAAGCGAAGTTTGGGATCTTTGGCGATGGTAAGGAAATGCCCCAAATTGCCATGGCGAAATATTTTAAGGAAGGGGACTTCCGGTCCGGCTATTACCGTGATCAAACATTTATGATTGCTATTGGTCAGGTGACAGTACAGCAGTTTTTTGCCCAGCTTTATGCACATGCCAATCTACAGCAGGAACCCAATTCTGGAGGGCGGCAGATGAATGCTCATTTTAGTACCAGAAGTCTGGATGAAGAAGGCCACTGGAAAGATCTTACGAAGATGAAAAACACTTCTCCGGATGTTTCTCCCACCGCCGGCCAGATGTCGCGACTACTGGGCTTGGCCCAGGCTTCGAAGATCTATCGCAACCATGAATCTTTACTAGACAAAGAAGAATTTAAAAAATTTTCAAATGACGGAAATGAAATAGGATGGGGAACCATCGGAGATGCCAGTACTTCCGAGGGGATTTTCTGGGAGACCGTAAATGCTGCTGGCGTTTTGCAAGTGCCTATGGTTCTTTCGATTTGGGATGATGGGTATGGTATCTCGGTTCCGCGGAAGTTTCAAACTACCAAAGGGAGTATTTCAGATGCGCTTTCAGGTTTCCAACGGACAAAAGACAAAGAGGGGTTGGAAATCCTGACTGTTAAAGCCTGGGATTACCCTGCATTGATGAAAACCTATGAAAAAGCAGAATCTATTGCCCGGGAAGACCACGTTCCGGTTCTAGTGCACGTACAGGAGGTGACACAGCCGCAGGGACATTCGACTTCCGGTTCTCATGAGCGTTACAAGTCCGAAAAACGGTTACAGTGGGAGGAAGAATATTGCTGCATAAATAAAACACGGGGTTGGATAATTGATGAAGGCATTGCCGATAAAGATGAAATTGAGGAGCTTGAAAAGCAGGCAAAAGCCGAAGTTAAGGAGGCTCAAAAAGCCGCGTGGAAAGCATTCACCTCAGAGTTGAATGAAGAGTTGAATACGGTTGCCGATATGATTGATGATATGGCGGCGGAAAGCTCGAAAACAGATGCCTTGAGAGAAATAAAAAGGGAATTAAAAACACCGGTAGTACCACTGCGAAAATATAGTATGTCGGCAGTTCGCAAGGCCTTACGTATGGTTAGAGGAGAAGAGCTTACAACGAAGAAAAAACTTCAAAAATGGCTGGATAAGAGTAAGGAAGAAAACAGCCACCGTTACGGCAGTTACCTGTATAGCGAAGGTGAGCAATCTCCGCTACATATTAAAGAAGTGGAACCAACCTATCCTGATAGCCCTGAGAGCGTGGATGGACGTGTGGTGTTGCGCGATAACTTTGACAAGCTTTTTGAAAAATATCCCGAAGTTTTGGTTTTTGGTGAGGATACCGGCAAGCTTGGTGATGTCAATAAAGGACTTGAGGACATGCAAGATAAATATGGTAAACTGCGTGTCAGTGATACCGGCATTCGTGAGGCTACGATCCTGGGACAGGGGATTGGAATGGCGCTGAGAGGCCTGCGCCCTATTGCGGAGATACAATATCTCGATTATTTGCTTTACTGTTTCCAGGGATTGTGCGACGATCTTGCCACGGTAAGATACCGAAGCATGGGCGGTCAAAAGGCTCCGTTAATTGTGCGTACTCGCGGTCACCGTTTGGAAGGGATCTGGCATACCGGGTCACCGATGGGGATGATCATTAACGGTGCGCGAGGCATCCATGTATGTGTGCCCCGCAATCTAACCGATGCCGCCGGCATGTATAATACTCTGCTTCGTGGCGATGATCCCGCCCTGATTATTGAACCACTTAATGCTTACCGCTTGAAGGAAGACTTGCCGGACAATCTTGGAGAGTTTACCGTACCGCTGGGAATTCCGAATATTGTTTCCGAAGGGACCGACATAACGATTGTCTCTTATGGTTCTACCTGTAATATCTGCGAATCGGTACTTCCCCAACTGGAAGATGCCGATATTTCTGCCGAGCTCATTGATGTGCGTACGCTATTGCCTTTCGATCGTAACCATAAAATTGTGGAGTCGCTCAAGAAGACTAACCGAATCCTTTTTGTGGATGAGGACGTACCGGGCGGGGCTTCTGCTTTTATGATGAATAAGGTAATGCAGGAGCAGAATGGATATTTCTATCTGGATTCCGAACCACAATGCCTGACGGCCAAGGAACATCGATCTGCCTATGGTTCGGATGGGGATTATTTTTCCAAACCGAATGAAGAAGATATTTTTGAGGCTGCTTATGCACTCATGCATGAAGCCAATCCTGGGAAATACCCGGCAATTTTTGAATAAGAAGATATCAGAATTTAGGTAATCCGGTAGATAGTTTCTTTTAATGATAAAATTCCAGAGATTGGCTATTGGTTTAAATCTTAATGTAATAGCTATGCCATGAAGCGATATTTGGCCCTTTTTCTGTTAATTTGTCTTACATCCGCATTAGCTAAAGCGCAACTTCCCCAACCGGATACCCTGCAAACAGATAATGGAATCTTAACTATTCATCCCATTCATCATGCCACCTTGGTGTTAACCTGGAATGGGCAGAATATTTATGTGGATCCTACGCAGGGAGCCAAGGCTTTTAAGGGAATTGGTTCTCCCAATGTTATCTTTATTACTCATGCTCATGGCGATCATATGGATATTAAAACGTTAAAAGAGTTGAATACCGATGGTGTGCCGATGGTTGTTCCGCAATCTGTAGCCAAGCAGTTGCCGAATGAGTTTCAAGATCAACTTGTGATCATGAAAAATGGGGATACTACCGGCGAAGTTGGCTTTCCCGTTCGGGCAATTCCAATGTATAACCTCCCCCAAAGTCCTGATTCCTACCATCCCAAGGGGTGGGGGAATGGTTACGTACTCACGCTTGGCGGTAAGAGGGTTTATCTGTCCGGGGATACCGAGGATATTCCCGAAATGCGGTCCCTTAAAAATATTGATGTCGCTTTCGTCTGTATGAACTTACCTTATACAATGGATGTCAAACAGGCTGCGAGTGCCGTTTTGGACTTTAAGCCAAGAATTGTGTATCCCTATCATTACCGGGGCCAGGATATCCAAAAGTTTAAGGAACTTGTAAATGCCAAAAACGATAAAATTGAAGTTCGATTACGGGATTGGTACGCTAAAATCAAATAACCGGTTGACCCTATTTTCAAAAAACTACTTTTGTATGAGGAGCTGGTCGGCCCCATCTTGTACGGCAATATAGATATCGAGGAGTCCATCACCGTTATAATCCGCAATCTCCAGATCGTTGACGTGTGGATTGAAGTTGTTGGGGACCCACTTTGAACTTTGATCAGAAAAGAAACCGCTGCCATTATTTATTAAAACACGAACTCCTCCATTATAATTACCCACAACCAAGTCTAAGTCTCCATCCCCATCCAGATCCCCAAAATCCGCATCGAAGGTATCCGTGGTTAGATTTGGCAGCCTATCAGAAGTTTTATCGGAAAAATAGCCTGAACCGTCGTTAATGAGAAGGCGGTCCTGGGCATTGCTGCCGGATTGAAATCCGGAATTACCAAAGTAGAGATCAAGGTCCCCATCTTGATCAACATCAGCCAAATTTACATCTTGCGTCTCCTCGATTGCCTGAATAAATGGGATACGATTGGCCGTATCATCCTTAAAATATCCGGAGCCAATATTTAAGTAAGCACGATTATTATCTGTATTGGCAATAACAATATCCGACAAGCCCTCTCCTGTAATATCCCCAAACGTGATATCATTGGTGTTGTCAAACTTTGTCGGAATTCGGTCAGGGGTTTCATTGGCAAAATATGCATTTCCATTATTGATCAAGATTATATTTTGTCCATTTAAGCCTATCATTATATCTGTATTTCCGTCACCATTGATATCCCAGCTTTCACAGGAGGTGAAATTACCTGTTACCGGGATACGCTGTGAGAGGTCGGTGAAGGTTCCTTTGCCTTGATTGAGATACAGTTCGCTACTTTCATTTTGATTACTCACAAAGAAAAGATCCGGAGCTCCATCCCCATCAAAATCTGCCACATTCAGATCACGGGTATCAAACTTTTGTACGGGCAAACCGGAAGATCCGTCCGTAAAGCTACCGTCTCCGTTGTTGAAGAGTATCTTGTTTGACTGATACTCTATAGCCAGTGCAAGATCCAAATCACCATCGTTATCTAAGTCAACTGCTTTGGCTTTGACGGTGTTATTTGAAAGTCCGGCCGGCAAATCAGCGCTGGCATTTTTGAAAATAGTGGTATCTTGTGGAGTTCCGTTGCCGTTCCCATCATGGTTATTCAAGTTGAGGTGACATGCACTTAAAGTCGAAGCTATAACGGCTATCAAGATGAAATATCGATAATTCATGATATCGAATTTAGTGAACGCTTGTTATCATAACTATTTGACTCTAAAAAAAATTCTATTGTCTTTACATTTTATAGGAGTACTATGAAAAGCAATAGTTACAAATTTTGAGGATTTATTTTACCTCAGTTATGACAGCAACAGATCTATAATCACAAAAGCCCAGACAGTGGGCAGATAGGCAAAAGAAGCAAACATCAATTTTTTTGCCGCGTCTTTGGTCCGATTTGCTGCAAAAATTATCCCATAGTATAGAAAACCAATCCCGCTAATCAACGCGCCAACTAAGTAAATCCAGCTATTTAATCCTACATAATAGAGTCCATAACTAACGGGTATCAGTGCGATAAGGCAGGTAAGGATGAGTACAGTGGCCTTGTATCCGTCAGCATCATTTTTAGGTAGCATCCGAAATCCCGCATTTGAATAGTCATCTTTACAAAGCCAGGCGATAGCCATCACATGCGGCACTTGCCAGAGAAAGACGATGCCGAACAGCAACCACATCCCGATACTGCCTATATGGCCAGTGGCAGCTGCCCAGCCGCCGATCGGGGGCAGGGCTCCGGGGATCGCTCCGATAAAGACATTGACGGCCGAAACTCTTTTCATAGGTGTATAAATACCCAGATAAATGAGAGTTGTTAACAGCGAAACAACGCCTGCAACGTAATTCACGAAGAGCATGAGATAAAGAAGACCTA
>DATFLI010000505.1:0-5433 GCA_035267805.1 Balneolaceae bacterium
GACTGCACCATTAAACGTACGACCATCAATTTCGACAGGTTTATTACAAAGCTTAATAATTTTCTTGAGATGCTTTTCCAAAACCTTGGAGCCCGTAACAATAGATGCAACTTTTTGCTCCTCACGCACCTTCCAATTTACATATTCTTCAATATCCGGATGATCGAGATCAAGTGTCACCATCTTCGCCGCGCGACGGGTCGTGCCGCCGGACTTTATAGCACCGGCCGCCTTATCGCCGATTTTCAAAAAGCTCATCAGGCCGGATGACTTTCCGCCCCCGCTCAGCGGCTCTCCTTCACCGCGGATTTTGGAAAAATTACTCCCGGTACCGGAACCATATTTAAAGAGGCGCGCCTCGCGGACCCATAAATCCATAATACCGCCTTCATTAACCAAATTATCATCGATACTTTGAATGAAGCAAGCATGCGGCTGGGGATGCGTGTACGCGTCTTCGGATTTCGTAAGTTTCCCGGTCTTGCCATCCACATAATAATGTCCCTGCGATGGACCGTTAATCCCGTACGCCCAGTGCAGGCCGGTGTTGAACCATTGCGGACTATTCGGCGCCGCCATTTGATTAGCCAACATATAGCAAAGCTCTTCATAAAAAATCTTTGCATCCTTTTCGGAATCGAAGTAGTCGTGCTTCCAACCCCAGTACGTCCAGCAACCGGCCAAACGATGAAAAACCTGGTGGCTATCGTGCTCGCTGCCATAGCGCTCATCCTTAGAGATATTCTTCATCGCTTTTTCATCAGCCTCTGACCGCTGCAACCATTCAGGTACTCCCTTTTCTTTTACCTTTTTGGTTTCTTGCGGAACTCCAGCTTTTCGGAAGTATTTCTGGGCAATGACGTCTGTGGATACCTGAGACCATGATTCCGGTACGATGACTTCATCCATCGAAAAAACAAGTGATCCATCAGGATTTTTAATTTCTGATTTGCGACTCTCAAATTTCATATCCCCAAACGGGCTATCCCACTCTTCCTGAGTATAAAAGCGTGTAAATTTCATATAATATCTCCGATATCTTGAATAAAAATTTTGACTAAATGGTAGGTTTCAAAAAAGCACTAATTATGACGACTCCCACGTCAATTAAATATACAGGACTACTACTTTCGGGCAAGGAAAACTTTTCCACAAAATGTCCAAGTTATCCACAATCGATACTTTTTATAACGTTCCGATAACCATTTTTCTTTCCCGGAAAACAGGCAAATGTGGATAACTCTGTGGATAAATAATTAGTAAGTGAATGAGGCCTTCAAAAAGAGGCCTCTGCCCTGTGTATTGTAGCCGTTGATCTCGTAGTACTGAGTATCAAAAATATTCTCGACCTTGGCACCCAATTTTATTTGCGAAGTAAGTTGATATTGCAACTGGATATCCGTCAAATTATACCCGCTTACCTTTGAGCGATCCAAAGCACCATACGGCCCCAAGTTGGAGCTGTAATAAATGTCTTTGCGTTTGCCGACATATTGAGAAGTAATTCCCAGCCTCCACTTCATCGTCGGCTGATATTCAAAATGTACATTAGCTGAAAGGTTGGGGCGCCGTGTCAGCCCGGCCTCTGTCTTTTTATTGTTTATAAATGCGCCACTTTCATAAATCTGCACATGGTTGCCGCCGGTGTAAGATTTATTAATATCCCCGGGAGCAAACACTATCTCAGATTTTGTATAAGTCATATTACCGGAAAGCCTAATCTTAGAAATAGGCCGGATGTGCAACCCGAGCTCTATCCCACTTATATGCTGATGGGAAATATTGATATAAGTATCTCCCAAATAATCCTGTGCTGAGAGATTCGATAACGGCGTATTCCCATCCCACAAATAAACATATTCAATTATATTTTTTACATCCGTTCGAAACAGGGACAGGTCGAAATGCAAAAAACGATTGACCTGCTCCTTCCAACCCAGCTCGTATGATACGGATTCCTCGGGCTCAAGATTTTTATTTCCCCGGTTGGTATATGCACCATATGATTTTTGAGGTGCATAAAGTTGATATAAGGATGGGGCGTTAAATCCGGTAGTAATCGCCCCGTAAATTAATGCCGATGTTGAAACTTGCACACGTGGATTAATCTCATAAGTAAAATGCGAACCGAACTGGCTGTGGTGGGCCAGACGGGTGCCCAATACCAGTGAAAATGCATTCAGATGATCGCTCAAGAGCGCCCCATTCAGATCAGTATGCAAAAATATACTGTTAGTGGTCTCATCTAAATTAAGCGAATCGAGATCGGTAACCGCTTCATATTTGTAGGTGCTGTTGTAGGTACTACTGCGATTGTTCATCGTTTGGTGATTGGATTCCAATCCCATTATAAATTTGGCATCCGGTGATTCATAGGACGCTGTCAACCCATTCTGCCAAAGTGATCCTGCACCGTGAGACTCTGTATAGGTATGATCATACGTCCCCTGCCGATCCACAATAGAAGAATCATTAACAAAGCCACGATTCAACGTCGAGTAAGCCCCTTCAAGCTTAAGCGACAACTTATTCGTCAGCTGGGAAGAGGCGCCATAGTTAAATAAGTTCCGTCCGAAATCCTGATAAGCGTTATTATCATCCTGATAAGCTCCCTGATCGACTCCCAAATGCTGATGCTCATGTCGGTATGAGCCGTAAATATCAAGTTTTTGAGTATGATAACCGGCCTTGCCATAGAAATCCAGTTTTCGAAAACCGTCTCTGTCCTGGGGATTAAAACCGGTTGCCCCCGTCGTATCAATCGTTGCATCAAAACCGTTCGTGTAGTCCTGGGATACGTCGAAATTGGCATATAATCCGTTATCTAAAGTCCCGTTTACGGAAAGATTATTACGTGTTGAATATGCTCCCGATTTAAGTGCGCCATCTTCGGTATTTAAATTGAAATGCAGGCCCGGACTATTATTCTTATTAGTTATGATATTAATCACGCCTCCTATCGCGGACGATCCGTATAAAGTACTGTGAGACCCCCGCACAATTTCAATTCGCTTTACGCCGGCCAATGATAGTTCGGATAAGTTTACACTATTCCCCGCCGTGGAGGGGTCGCTGATCCGTACACCGTCTATCATTACAACTGTCTGATTGCTGTTGGTATTTCGCAAAAACAAGCTCTGCACCGATCCGGTGGTCTGATTATTCCCAACAATGTGCACACTCTGCTGTTGGGATAAAAGTCCACCAACGGTACTGTGAATAGAATTTTTTATTTCAGATTGATCAATCACGGTAACGTTGCGACCAACTGTCGATGCAGATTCTTTGTACCGGCTGGCACTGACGATTATTTCATTCATTTTATACACTTTACCGGTGTCTGGCGGGGTACTATTATTATTTTGCTGGGCAAATAATGATGAGGATAAGCACAGAAAAAGTATCAGGACACAAAGCCTGAGGATTATTCGGTTAATAATATTCATGTTATTCCTTTATTCGGTTACAAATGATGATGAATTCATCATTCGTACCTTTGGGACATCAAGAAGAAAGGATAAATACGTCCTGAAAACCAGAGACGACATTTATTCTTCGCTTTTCTCCCGAAAGCTACGAATGTCGCAACACTGGCAGGTCTTCTGGCTCGTCCCGCTTTTGACGACCTTCCCCCCGTCCCGAAAGCTTTCGGGACAGAAGTGGATATGATTGGATGTCAAAAGATCCGCACGCTAATTAAATTTTATTGTGCGAAGGAACTTACAGCATCGGGGAATGCTCCGGATTTCCCATCCTTCGCTTAAACTTCGGAGGACAGGGCACCGGATTCCCTTTTAATCCGACGCGAGGTCGGAACCAATGCACAGTGAAGATACACGGCACTTTTAATAATTCAAAATGTTTAATTGAATAGGTAGGTTGAGACGTTGCTTCGACAATGCCAACACAGGCAAATGCAAGGATTGGCCTCGATGTATCGGAGTACCTTATCCTCGGGAGTACAATTCCTGCAGTAATCAGTAAGTTGAGTGCTATTTCAGCAAAAAATGTACTGATTCAATCGTTCGACCTCAATCTACGCCAACTACTTGAGCAATTTCTTGCAGCCTTTGAATAAGCTCTTCGACCGAAAGACAGCTAAATTCTTCATTCTCATTTATTAATGTCCATTCAAATCTGCCGTCCTTATTAATCACTTCCACCTGTAATGACGTACCATTTGATTCAGTCACTATATAACCTTCTCGCTCAAGGGCACGTCGGGTCCAGAATGCCGCTACGTCATCCCCGTAAAGATGAATCGCTTCTTTTGTAGGTCGATGCAGAGTAAATGAACCCGTGGCACGATCAAAATCAAAACTATCCTGCTCAAAAACCGATTCAAAGGTCCCGTCCAGCACCAAATCCTCGGGCGTACCGGTAAAGACCTCTCCTTTCATATTGATGAGCCATAAATGATCCGCCGCTTTCAGGGCCAAGTCCAGCTCGTGCGTTGACAGTAAGATCCCTTTTTGAGTCTCATGGGCCAGCCTGCGTAGCAGGCGAATAATTTCTACCCTATTAGGCAAGTCCAGATGAGCGGTGGGCTCATCCAATAAAATTGCTGATGTATCCTGTGCCAGTGCCCGGGCAATCATCACTTTTTGTCGCTCTCCATCACTTAGATGCAATACATCCCGATCAATAAATGGCGTTATGGCTGTGGACTCTATTGCCCATTCGATAATCTTATTATCTTTCGGTGTAAGCGAACCGAACCAACCTGTGTAAGGAGATCGTCCAAAAGACACCAAGTCATAAACGCTCAAATTACCAACAGTCAATCTATCCGTAAGCACCGTGCTGATTTCCCTGGCCGTCTGCCGTATCGAAAATTGAGCTAAATCCTTTCCCACCAACTTAATAGCCCCGCCTAATGGATTATGGAGTCCGGAAAGTGTTCTGATTAATGTCGATTTCCCGGAACCGTTTGGGCCCAAAAGGCAGACAACCTGCCCTCCATGCAGTGCTACATTAATTTGCTGTGCCACCACTTTTGCTGATTTCATAGCTCCTTGAGCGTGGAAGCCGATTTTTAGGTCTTGTGTTGATATGATAGCTTGCTCACTCACGAAAAGGATGCCTGCAGGTTTTTACGTTTGATGATTACCCAGATTACAACCGGTGATCCCATCAATGAGGTGATTGCACTGATCGGTAATGTAGTACTGCTGCCGGGTACCTGGGCCACGATATCGCATACCAACATAAGCATGGCTCCCATCAAGAGCGTGCCGGGGATAAGCACCCGGTGATCGTTAGTACCCAACAATGACCTCGTCAGATGAGGCACAGCAATCCCTACAAAACCAATAGGCCCACAAAAAGCAGTGACGCTCCCGGCCAGCAGACTTGTGCTGACGATAATCCAAATACGAGACGAGGAGACCGGGATGCCCATGCTTCGGGCGTAGTTTTCGCCTAGGAGCAAAC
>DATFLI010000506.1:0-8541 GCA_035267805.1 Balneolaceae bacterium
CTTTCGTAATAGTTTCCGATTGATACGACCATCACAATAGCCATGGATACGTCGAAATAGACCACCGTTGATCCGGTTAGGAAGGCTCCAAAACTATATAAATAAGCGCTCAGGGCAGCGATGGAAATGAGCAGATCCATATTGGGTTTCATTACGGAAAGCGAAATCCAGGCGCCGCGAAGGATTGGAAATCCCGTGTAAAACAGTACAAATGACGTCATTACAAGGATATTAGCGATAAAATAATCTAATTCAGCCGGTCTTAGGGGGATAAATCCTTTGCCGTTTATGTAGGTCGGATACAAAAACAAAATATAGATCAGCAGTCCTATTATTGTGAAGAACCCGCCAAAAATGAGTCGCCCGATGGTATTGAGTTCGTCATCAGGGGTCCCGGCCTCCATATGATGAGCCCGGTATCCCATCTTACTAATTATACCGGGCAGATCCTCTTTATTTAATTGCTTTGGATCATAATAAACCTTCACCAGTTCGGTGGCATAGCTGGCTTCGCTCTTATAGACGCCCCGCCGGCGCCTTGATATGGATTCGATAAAGGATTCACAGGTCGTACAATGCATGCCCTCAACCTTTAGGAAGGCCTCTTCACAAGATTCAGGCAGCACCTCACGTTCCTCTTCCCATTCGTCATGTCTTCGGCGGATGGTTTCCTCTCGGATCTTTCGGGCCTGCTCTCCATCCAGTTTTTGGAGGAGTTGATGTACTTGCAAGCAGCCTTCACAACAGAATCCACCCTCGGTATCCTTATCCGTGATTGGGGGATCGGGTGTGGGGAGTCCGCATAAAGTACAGCCACTCTTGCTCATCTGTAATCTGTCTTAATTAAATCAATTGCTATAAAATAAGGCATTGGGGTTGATTTTCATGCACGTTTCTAGTTTTGAGGAAAATTTAGGATTGGTAGTTTCAAGGGGCAACCCGTGATCATGGAATTAATGGTTGTAAACTTTGTTAAATAAAATAAGTCGGTAAAGTTTTGAATTACATATACCTATTTTTCAATAGCTAACATACATCAGGATCAATATTATGGCAGCTGAAAAACTGGGACTAAAAGAATGCGTATCGATTGCTTTGGGTGGGATGATTGGTGGCGGCATTTTTGCCGTGCTTGGCGTGGTGGCTCAAATCGTGCATGCGGCTACCTGGTTTGCTTTTGTACTGGCAGGTGTTGTGGCCTTATGTGCCGGTTATTCATACAATAAGCTGAACGATATTACTGAAAATCCCGGAGGGTCCGTTTCATTAATTCAGGGCTGTACCGGGCGAACAAAATTGGCAGGTATGGCCGGATGGACCCTCCTTTTCGGGTATATCGGTTCGATGGCCATGTATGCATATGCATTCAGCAGTTTTGCAATGGGATTTAACTTCATCCCAAATACAATTTTGGGCTTACCCATACATCCGGTCATTGCGGTACTCGTAATTTTGGGATTTCTTGGAATCAATTTGATGGGTGCTCAGGCGACCGGATCGGCAGAAAATATCTTAGTCGGTATCAAGGTCTGTATTCTTATTGCTTTTGGAATTGGGGGACTTTGGTTAGGGTTTTCGCAGCATAAAATTACTTTCGGTTTAGCACAGGCCACAACATTTAAACCTATTATGGCTGCCGCCATTTCGTTTGTGGCTTTCCAGGGCTGGCAGTTGTTATTCTATGATCAGGAGAGTATAGAAAATCCCATTGAGACCATTCGCAAGGCCGTTTATATTGCAATTTTTATCGCGGTGGGAATTTACATAATTGTTGCACTCACCACACTGGGACTGACGCCTCTGCATGTTATCCAGGAGGATCCCGAGCGTGCTCTGGCTGTGGCGGCCAAACCGATCATCCCTTATGGATTTACCATTATTTCGCTGGCGGCATTATTTTCCACCGGCAGTGCAATCAACGCAACTTTGTTTAGCAGCGGCTATTTTGCCAAGCGGATGCTTTCCAATCATCTGCTGCCCGATCAGTTTGGCAGTGCCGAAACCGAAGGCGTGCCAAGCCAAACACTGATTATCCTATCCGTGATTACTGCGGTATTTGCCTCTTATGGCAGTTTGGATGCTATCACCTCTTTTGCTTCACTGGCGTTTATTATCATTTTCGGTACCGTCTCGTTTTTGGCGTATCAGCAACGAAAAAAAACCGATATACGGGGAATCATTCCCGCCATTGGGATGATTGGGACGTCCGGCTTCTTCGTACTGATGTTTTGGCATCTTTATAACGCAGAATCCGAGACTTTTTACTCTGTACTTTTCATTACGGTTGTCGTAATTGCCGTAGAGCTGCTGTATTTTGAACGGGATGTACTCAAGCAAGAAATTGCCCGAATCTGATTAACGTGAGTTTGATAAACTTCTTGGACTTAAAATCGGGTTTTTAGCTATTAAGTGGAGTTAAATCTCCCCTTGAGGGTCGCCGCCGTAGGCGGGCAGGGTATTTGATTCTGCAATTTGGATGACACCTCCCGATTCAAATGCAAAAACCCTGCGATTGGCCCCCTCCTGGAGGAGGGATGTTTTGCCTGCCTTACATCGACATGGGTTTCTTGGAAAAGTTTTATCTCGGATTCGGGTTAATTAGATTATCCTGTAAGAATTACATTAGCCTATCGCTTTGATATACCGTTTTGCCGAGATATCAACGGCATCTTTGGCACTGCTCAGGATATTACGATCCCACCAGGCGCCGTATATCCGGTCGTACCCTACGGGCTCCAGAATGGCAGTTATGTCTTGGATCGCTCGTTGGCTGAGCGGGATTTGATTCGGGTAGCTATACATAAAACTGACATGCTTCAAGTCGGGAACTACCTGAAGGATATCCCCGGTTAGTAAGGCGCCTTTGCCGTTTGCTCCCTCCGGCCAGTGCAACACCGTTCCACCGTCAAAATGCCCGCCTACGTTATAAAGACTGATCCCTTCGAAAAGTTGCTGTTTGGTTCTGTCCCAAAACCGAATATTCTTGTGCGGATACTGTACCCACTCCTGATCTTTTTCATGAAGATAGATAGGGGCATTCCCAAAAGCAGAACTCCATTCTATCATCGAGGAATAATAGTGGGGGTGCGAAATTGCAATGGCGTCGATGCCGCCCAGGCTGTTGATGATATCAATGGTAGCTTCGTCGATAAGGCTGATGCAATCCCATAAAATATTACCTGCGGGGGTCTGTATTAACAGGGCACGCTGGCCTATTCCTACCTGGGGCGTGGTCCCTATCCCGTACAGATGATCTTCTTTTTTTTCAAAAACAACCCGGTGACTTTTTTTAACCTTATCAAAGGTACTCCACTGTTGCCCGGCGGGATTAACATACTGGCGATTATCCCGGCAAATGGGGCATTGCTTGGGTTCTGATTCGGTAGGGGCAAACTGGGTGCCGCATGTGGTGCAAATATAGCTTTCCATATGAACTGATAACCTTACAATAATTTGATTAATGATTGATTTTTATCACGTAAAAAAGGCTTTTACGCATATTACCTTAAGATGTTTAAAGATAAAAGATTTATGAGGTAAGCGTTGCACATTTTTGCCGTGTAAACCTTAACTTTAGTGACCTATATGATTAGTAATTGCATTTAAGCCAATATCATTTTTACAACTAATTTTTAGATATTAAAAAATGGGTAAACGTCTTAAAGAACGTCTGGAAAACGAACTTAACGAGCTTAAAGAAGAGGGCTTATATAAAGAGGAGCGAATTATAACGACTCCTCAGGGAGCTGTCATCAAAACGGATGCTGGCAAGGAAGTCATCAACTTTTGCTCCAATAATTACCTTGGGTTGTCTTCTGATCCCAGGGTACTTAAGGCCGCCAAAGATACGATTGATGAATATGGATATGGCATGTCATCCGTACGTTTTATTTGTGGCACACAGACCATCCATAAAGAACTGGAAGCCAAGATTGCCGAATTTTTAGGGACGGATGATGCCATTTTATATGCAGCCGCTTTTGATGCCAACGGCGGAATTTTTGAACCGCTTCTGGGGCCCGAAGATGCAATTATTTCAGACGAACTGAACCATGCTTCGATTATTGATGGTGTTCGATTATGCAAGGCGCAGCGTTTTGTCTATGAACATAACGATATGGATGCGCTGGAAGCCAAGTTGCAGGAAGCTTCTGATGCGGACGTTAGAGTGGTTGCAACGGATGGCGTATTTTCCATGGATGGCACTATTGCCCAATTGGATAAGATTTGTGAGCTGGCCGATAAATATGATGCTTTGGTGATGTCGGATGAATGCCATGCCACCGGTTTTGTTGGCAAGACCGGTCGTGGGGTACCGGAATATCGTAATGTTATTGGTAAAGTTGACATCATAACGGGTACCCTCGGCAAAGCCCTGGGCGGCGCATCAGGTGGATTTACAGCGGCACGCCAGGAAATTGTGGATATGTTGCGCCAGAAGTCACGTCCTTACTTGTTTTCCAATACCCTTGCTCCTGCAATTGCCGGGGCTTCAATTGAAGTTTTAAATTTGCTGAGCGAAACTACCGAGCTCCGCGATAAGCTTGAAGAAAATACCAACTATTTTCGCGAGCAGATGGCACAGGTCGGATTCGACATCAAAGAGGGAACTCATCCCATAGTGCCTATCATGTTATACGATGCGAAAAAAGCGCAGCAGTATGCCGAACAATTGCTCGAAAAAGGTATTTATGTGATAGGATTTTATTATCCGGTTGTCCCAAAGGGAGAAGCCCGAATTCGGGTGCAGCTTTCGGCCGATCATGACAAAAAACATTTGGACCAGGCTATTCAGGCATTTACAGAAGTTAAAGAAGAAATAGGCTAACGAACTAATATGAGCAAAATATTAATAACCGGTGCCAGCGGGCAGCTGGGAAGCGAACTGACGGCCCGGCTTCGATCTATTCACGGTGAGCAAAATGTAATAGCGTCCGATATTAAAGAACCCGGTGAAGAAATTTCAGACGGCGCGTTCGAGCAGCTTGATGTGCTGGACAAATCAAGGCTGGCAGAAATTATTGAAGAATATCAAGTTGACCAGGTATATCACTTGGCGGCGATGCTGTCAGCCAAGGCAGAGCAAAATATATCGTTTGGCTGGAAACTGAATATGGAGGGCCTGCTGAACGTGCTGGATTTGGCCAAAGACAGCCCCCTCGAAAAGGTCTTTTGGCCGAGCTCAATTGCTGTATTCGGTCCGGATGCCCCGAAAGAAAATACCGGGCAAAACGTGCCGCTCAACCCTACTACTGTTTACGGCATCAGCAAAATGGCCGGAGAGCAATGGTGCTCTTACTATCATCAGAATTTTGGAGTGGATGTCCGCAGTCTGCGCTACCCCGGACTTATTGGATATAAGTCTCTTCCCGGCGGTGGCACTACCGACTATGCCGTTGATATCCACTACAAAGCACTGCAGCATGAAACTTTCCAGTGCTTCCTGGAAAAGGACAGTTATCTTCCGATGATGTACATGGATGATGCCATTGAGGCTACTCTGCAGCTGATGCAGGCGGATGAGAGCGAAATTGGTATTCGTACCAGCTATAACCTGGCTGCCATCAGTTTTTCGCCTGCCGAAATTGCGGAAGTGATTCGCAAGCATATACCCGATTTTGAAATTGAATACGAACCCGACTACCGCCAGAAGATTGCCGACTCCTGGCCTAACTCTATCGATGATTCTCCCGCACGCCGGCAATGGGGATGGAAACATCAATACGATCTGGAGAGCATGGTGGAGGATATGCTGAAGCATCTGTCAGAACGAGCAGATGTATCTCCCACCGGTGTAAAGTAACCTATTTTTTCAGCCCGTAATTAATTAAACAAGGATTAACTAACATATTAGTTAATTCATTAATGTTGATAAACTATTCATCAAAGGCAGCTTTCTCGGATTAATAAATTGTATTTTCCGTAAGCGGTCATGTAAGTCATGGATTATCCTGTAATGGGTACACTATTTTGAATATTCAGGCCGGTAACATTTATCCCCAAACAGAATCATAAAATTTCCTACCTTAGGGCTCATAGTGCTATTCATATTTATACAGCATATACGCCATGGACGAAGCAAAGACTGTTGCCCAAAATCAGGATGGATCTCAAGAGAAGAGAAATAAGCTGTGGTATCTGTCTTTATTGGCTATTGGAGTCGTGTATGGTGATATCGGAACCAGTCCGCTGTACGCTATTCGGGAATGTTTTTACGGGCCGCATCGAATTGGAACAACTCCTGAAAATATATTTGGCATCCTTTCGCTGGTATTTTGGTCGCTGATATTGGTGATTACCATCAAATATCTGCTCATTATTTTGAGGGCCGACCACGACGGTGAAGGGGGCATCCTGGCTTTGATGGAGCTGGTTAGGCCCGGTCAAAAAGGAATGAAATTTATCATCATATCAACTCTGGGCATATTTGGTGCGGCCTTGCTTTATGGAGATGGGATGATCACGCCTGCTATCTCGGTGTTAAGTGCCGTCGAGGGTCTGGAGGTAGCTACTCCATTTTTCAAGCCGTTTATCATTCCGGTTACGATTATTATCCTGATCGGCTTGTTTCTGTTTCAGAAAAAAGGCACTTCCCTGGTAGGTTCCGTTTTCGGTCCTATTACAGTAATCTGGTTTCTGACGATCGCCACGCTGGGTTTATCCCAAATCGTGACAAAGCCGGGGATCCTTGCGGCCCTGAATCCCTATTATGCCATTAACTTTTTTGCGGTCCACGGGGTGCATGGGCTGATCGTTCTGGGTGTGGTGTTCCTGGTGGTGACCGGTGGCGAAGCGCTATATGCAGATATTGGTCACTTTGGTAAGGCCCCCATCCGACTGGCCTGGTTTACCATCGTGCTTCCATGCCTGGTCATGAATTATTTTGGGCAAGGCGCGCTGCTGCTTAAAAATCCGAGCTTGGCCTCTAATCCTTTTTATTTGATGGCTCCGTCATGGATGCTTTATCCATTAGTTATTTTAGCCACGCTGGCCACTATTATTGCATCTCAGGCCGTTATATCCGGTGCCTTTTCATTAACCTTTCAGGCTATAAATTTGGGATACTTACCTCGATTCGTGGTCAAGCACACTTCGGTAAGCAGCAGGGGACAGATTTTTCTTCCGCAGGTTAATAATTTCTTGATGGTTGCCACTATTTTGGTTGTCCTGGGCTTCCAAACCTCGAGTAATCTCGCATCGGCCTATGGTTTGGCCGTTACAATGACGATGGCGATAACCAGTATCCTCGCTTTTATAGCCATGAATCGGATATGGAAATGGGGCCTGCTGGTATCAGCATTAATAACAACATTATTTTTAACGGTCGACTTATCATTTTTGGGGTCCAACCTGACGAAGATTGCCGATGGGGGCTGGTTACCACTGCTTGTAGGAATAGCCGGGGTGATAATGATGCGGACATGGAGAAAGGGAAGGCAGTTTCTTGCGTTGCAAATATCCCGAAGAGCAACCTCTTTAGAAGATGTGGTTGCTGATTTTGAAAACAAGAAATACAGAACGGTTGGCGGTACTGCCGTGTATCTGGCCAAAGATCCCTACAAAACACCATTGGCCTTGATGCAGAATTTGAAGCATAACAAGGTGATGCATGAGCAGATTCTTATTTTAACCGCCGAATTTATGCAAAGCCCTCGTGTAAACCCGGTGGATCGGTTTGAGATCGAAAAATTGGATGAGAAATTCTATCGCGTGATCGTTAAGTACGGATTTATGGAACAGGTAGATATCGATCAGGTTATGAAGTTACTCAGGAAGAAAGGACTATCCCTCAATTTGAAAGAGACGACCTATATCCTTAGCAGGGAGACGCTGGTATCCAGTAGTAAATTCGGGATGAATATTTGGCAGGATGCGTTATTTAGTTTTATGTCACGAAATTCACAGCGTGCCACAGCTTATTTTAATGTACCGCGAAATAGGGTGTTTGAGATTGGAACGCAAATCACCATTTAAACACCCGTATTATTTGCCAGATAGCTGCGAAATTATCTATTCAAGTATTCCACGCCGCTAAGGTTCCCGTTTAAAGATCAAACCAGTCAAGCCGGGGTTCTCCCTTTTCCGACCGGTGATGGAATTCATTTGTAGAAGAGGAATAGCTGTAATCCCGGGCCCATTTTTCAGCATTCTCAATGACCTTTTGTATGGCATTAAGGATATAAAGCAGCTCGTCGTTGGTCATTGTTGGATGCAGGGACAAACGTACCCAACCGGGTTTACGTGATAAGTCGCCCTGGTCAATGAGATTGGTAATCTCCCTCGATTGTTGCTGACTTACGTGCAACAGCAGGTGTCCGTATGTGCCGGCACAGGAACAGCCACCGCGTACCTGTATGCCGTAGCGGTCATTCAGAAGCTTTACCATTAGGTTATGGTGTAGATTCTCAACGTAGAATGAAATGACGCCAAGTCGTTCTTTAACGTTGCTGGCCAGGATATGCAGTTGCGATATTCTTGAAAATTTATCAAAAGCAATTTCCAGGAGTTCGTCTTCTCGAGCCCTGATCTTTTCAACCGACA
>DATFLI010000507.1:0-28924 GCA_035267805.1 Balneolaceae bacterium
CATAAGCTCGAATGTAACCGTCTGTGAATCGCCAGGCTCCAAAAGCTTCGTCTTGGCAAAACCCTTTAATTCCTGGGTTGGCTTGTCTAATGTGTTGGATGGTGCATTTAAATACAACTGAACGACTTCTTTGCCGGCAACCTCTCCATTATTCGCAATCCGGGTCGTCACGGACAGCTTGCCGTCAAAACTGGTAGAACTAAGCTTCATATCATCAAATGAAAAATTAGTATATGACAGGCCATATCCGAATTCATAGGCAGGTTGTACGTCGAAAGTATCGTAATAGCGATAGCCGTTGTAGATGCCTTCTTTATATATGACCTGCTCCGGTTTCTTTTCTGGCGTGCCCGGGAAATGCTCCGAAGACGGGACATCGGAGTATTTGACTGGGATTGTTGTTGCAAGCCGGCCCGAGGGATCAACCTTACCACTGAGTACATCGGCAATGGCGTGTCCGGCTTCCTGTCCCGGTTGCCAGGCCAGCAGGATCCCATCAACCTGATCTCTCCAGCGAGCAACATCAACAATGCCCGCTATGTTCAACACCACAACTACTTTTTTATCTTGGGCATGGAAAGCCTGGGATACGTTTTTGATCAACGATTTTTCATTATCATTCAAGTAAAAGTCACCTTGCTCCCGATCAGATCCTTCTCCGGCATTACGGCCAATCGTAATAATAGCCACATCATTGTTTTCTGCCTCTTCCCGGGCCTGAGCAGCACTTACCGGCATTTCTGTGATGGAATTCGACTGCTCGGCCTTAGCCTCATTGAGATATTGCAAATAATCTTTCTTGAAATATTGATCTACGTTATAGCCAGCGTCCGTTAGTCCCTGATCAAGCTGTACTTTGTAAGCCTGATTGACTTCCCCGCTACCCGTACCTCCAATAATGATGTCATAGGAGGCATTGCCAAAAGCAACAATAGTGTCCGATTTCTTAAGAGGCAGAGCATTCTCGTTTTTTAACAGTACCATTCCCTGCGCTCCTGCCTGACGCGCGATCTTGGCGTGAACTTGCAAATCCGGGTTATTGGAATAATTATACTTTTTGAAAGACGGAGATTTAAGTATGATATTCATGATGCGAGACGCATTTTGATCCAGCACAGATTCCTCCAACTTGCCCGAATGCACAGCATCTATAATAGTCTTTATCTTTTTCTTATTTCCAGGCTCAATCAAATCATTGCCGGCCTTCATCTGGGCAACCGGATCATCACCCCCGGTCCAATCGGTCATCACAAATCCATCAAAGCCCCATTCATCACGTAAAACCGTTGTAAGCAGGTCATAACGCTGAGAAGTATAAGTGCCATTTACTTTGTTATAGGATGACATCACGGTCCACGGCTGAGACTGTTTCACGGCAATCTCAAATCCTTTCAGGTAGATTTCGCGCAGCGCCCGCTCGCTTACAATCGTATTGACGTTATGGCGGTTAGATTCCTGATTATTTGCCACAAAGTGCTTGATGGATGTGCCTACACCCTGTGACTGAATGCCTTTGACCATGGCCGCAGCCATCTCTCCGGCGATCAAGGGATCCTCAGAATAATATTCAAAGTTACGCCCATTCAATGGATTTCGGTGGATATTCAGTGCCGGGGTTAAGGCAACATCTACGCCATATTCGTGGGCTTCCTCACCATAAGCTTTGCCTACATTTCCCACGATGGATGGATCCCAGGTCGAAGCTAAAAGCCGCGCCACCGGAAAGGCTGTCGCATAGTAGGTTTTGCTGCTGTCTTTATCCCGAATGGGCTTGATGCGTACCCCGGCAGGACCATCCGATAAAACCATCGACGGAATACCCAGACGCGGAATAGCAAACGTTTGTCCGGCAGCACCGGGCAATTTTCCAGAGCCCCAGCCAGTCCCCACGACCAATTGAACCTTCTCTTTTAATGTCATTGCCCCCACAACATCTTTGAGGGGATCTCTTCCTAATTGGGGCAAAGATTGTGAATATGCGTTAGCTGATCCCATGATTAAAAATATGCATAACAACGTCCATTTATTTCCTGCAAGAAACTTTCTCACAAAAGTAATTATGTGCAATTCCATTATTTAGTCCCTTTTCTATATTAATGAATACCCAATATCAGTATTCAAGTATTGATTTTTAGCATTAATTTAAAATAACATCCCCATTTACCAAACGTAGGTGCCTGCCGCTCCTTTAGATAATGATGTTGTTACTGATTTTCCATCATATGTAATATTAAATTGCTGTTTCTCATCCGTATTATTTAAAACGATAAGTACCTTTTTGCCAACCGGTGTTTTAAAAGCTACATTTGGTAACTCTGCTGAAAAATTGCTTGCAATGCGTTGCGAGCCCGGTCGCACAAATTTTGCGGCCGAAGCGATAATGTAATACGACACATTCCGCTTAATACTCGAACCAACTGTCAGAGCGCCTTTACAGGTTGTACATCCACCCGAGACGAAATCTTTGCTGTTCAGTGCTTAAATATAGGCTTTAAAGCATTTGAATAGGGAAATCTGGTAAGTACAAAAAATTCCTAAAAGCATGCTTTTGTAAGAAATGTTGGACATATGTTGGACATGTCTTAAACTTTTTAACCTAAACTTTCTAAAGTCACTAATTAATTAGCTTTATTTATTCCTAACCAGAACAAAGGAACCGTAGAAAACCGCATTTGGTTGATTAGGCGATTTTGTCCGAAGGAGGGAACGGACCTCCGATGCATATCCCGGCAGCACATCAAAAACGTCGAGCTGTCGAGCAATATCTGAACTTTCGAGCCATTCGGAAACTTGATTACCTTTCTCCCATTCAACAAACCCTAAAACACCGCTGTGTTGCATTAGTTACATAAACATGGCCAACTATAGATCATTCCAAATACTAAGTGGCTGCACTTTAGGTAAGAATAGAAATATTAGAAATATCTATATCAAGGCTGATGCTGCATTAAAGTATTAATGAGATGCTGCATATACTCGACAGACTTTTTTTCGACTAATCTGTAATGACCAGTCTTAGAAGCATCCCAAGTCGTCTTCCCGTCTGAATCAATTCCGGCCCTGCCAGGTATCAAATAGTAATAGGGATCCGCACCACGAACTGCAACCAAGACAGCCGTTTCGTCCCAACTCATACGACCGTTTTTGTCTTCTTCCGCTTGGGGAATACTGATTCGGAATACATCCTTCACCGGACTATTTTTAATTGAATCGTTCCTAATGAGGGGAATACCAGTCTTTATCTTTTTACCAATATTAAATCCACTAAATATTATTTTAGTCGGCCAATTTTCAAAAACGTAATTCGCTGCAGGAATATCCTTGTCAACATTAAATTCTTTCCCATTCGGAAAAGCTCCTGCCATACAAACTAGCTTTTTAACTTTCTTTTGAACTAATTGCAAACCATTCAAACTGGAATATTGGTCAGATCCGCTTTCGAGCAAGTCTGCAAGATTAGTCAGGAATCCCTCGGTTTCGATTGTTACACTATGATCCGGTTGGCTGCTCAGTACCTTTCGATATACGTCTACTGAGCTTGGAACCTCATTATTTGAGGCAATATCGTGAGGATACTTTGAAACTATATAATCGGACCAGTCCTGCCAGTCTTTCATCTCTACGCTAGCCCCTTTGGGGATACCAATAGGAATATCTGGTCGCCCAAAGTAGGTGTTAAAAACGTCAAACACCTGAGATATTTTGGGATATCGATTACTGGCTACCGTGGCCAATATCTTGGCTTCTCCACTATCGGCCAAGGCGTGAAGCACAGCTATCGCTCCAACATCATCATAATCCGGTCCCATATCACTGTCGAAGATAATACGAGTCTGTTTTTTTTGAGCATTAGCAATTATTGGAAATAAAAAAATCAACAAACCGATAGTAAAGAACCTAAATGATATCATCTATTCCACCTTGTAAATATTACAAACGGCTATACTAACCGACTAGCGATTATCAAACCCAAACCCAACAAGAAAAATAGAAACATAAAACCCAGTAGCTTGTTGGTTCCTTCAGGTGCATCGTCAAATTCTTTCCAAATAAACACCCCCCAGGCAGCAGCTACCATTGTTGCCCCCTGACCAAGCCCATAAGAAATTGCGAATCCCGCCTTTTCCGGTGCTAACATGTTAAAACTCATTCCAATGCACCATATAATGCCACCCAAGATTCCAACCAAGTGCAAACGACTATTACCATCCTTAAAGTACTGACCGTAAGAAACCGGATCCCCAGATACAGGACGATACATGAAATATGTATTCCATACGAAATTAGAAATAACTACCCCAATTGAAAAAATGAATACTGCCCCATAGGGAGTCATCAGTCCCGGCTCTGGATTCGCATAGTGTAATGATACTCCGGCAGCAACAAATCTGTAAAACAGCCCCATTAATATCCCGCAAAGTATAGAAACACTAATTCCCTTTACGGTGCTGTGGGTTTTTCTAACCCTGTTATAAGCAATTGCATCAAAAATTATAGCTATGGTTACCAGGCCAACACCAATAAATAATAGAACGGGATCACCAACGGGTGTTGCCACATAATTAATTATGACACCGAGTACCAAAGCTAAACCTATACCGATTGGGAAGGCTACAGCCATGCCTGCTAGATCAATAGCTACGACGAGGAGTATGTTTGCAAGATTAAAAATAACACCTCCCAGAAATGCTGATCCGATTGATGACCAATCGGCTTGTGCCAAATCCGCAATGAAACTACGCCCTTCTTGTCCAATGCTACCTAACGTAAGCCCGAAGATCAAAGATAAAAGGAGAACCCCAATCGTGTAATCCCAATAATAAAGTTGGTAGGGCCAGGACTTAATGGCCAGTTTTTCAGTATTTCCCCATGACCCCCAGCATAACATTGTAACAAAACAAAATAATACGGCTACTGCATAACTATGAATTATAAACATATTGGTAAGAATTAATTTTTTGTTTTAGATAGGTGAATAAACTTCAAGCTCGGTTATAGAGGTGAAATGGCCAGGCTTATCATGCCAATGATCGGCGCTTCCAGCCTGTCCAATAATACGTACCCCCTTCGTTTCCACTGGATAAACTCTGCAGTTAGACATAATTTAATTTTAAATATTATTAGTAATGATTTCTGCTCTATAGGGTATGGACACTTGAGCTCCCATCTTTTTGACACTTAAAGAAGCAGCTTGATTTGCAAATTTAGTGGCTTCAATCAATGATTCTCCATTGGCAAGGGCTACTGCCAATGCCCCGTTAAAAGTATCTCCAGCCGCAGTACTATCCACCGCACTGACAGCAGGTGCCGGAACTAACTCGGAAATATGATCTGACAATACGAATGCTCCCTTTTTACCCAAGGTGATTATAACATTTTCCACCCCTTTGTCTTTTAAGATATTTGCTGCGGTACGTGCTGAATCAATGCTGTTAATTTGCATACCAGTAAGCATCTCCGCTTCACTTGAATTTGGTGTCAGAACATAAATCCCCCCCAGTAATTTATCATCAAGCTTTTGAGCAGGCGCTGGATTCAGGATGACTCTATTACCCGCTTTTTTTGTTTTGATCACATACTTCACTATAGGCAGAGGAATTTCTAATTGCATCAGTATCACATCTGACTTATCAATTTCTTCTCTTGCTTTCTCTATATCCTGCTGATTTAAAGTAGCGTTGGCCCCAGATGCCACTGAAATACAATTTTCACCGTTGCCATCTACCATAATTAAAGCTATTCCAGAAGATCTTTGCCGATCTAATGCAATAAAATCGGTAATAATACCTTCCTCCCTATAATGTTGTCGAGCCTTTTCTCCAAAAACATCGTCGCCGGTTTTTGCAACAAATGATACTTCTCCTCCTAATCTGGCAGCTGCAACTGCCTGATTTGCTCCCTTTCCGCCGGGGTTCATTAAAAATTCATTGCCTATTACAGTTTCACTCGGCCTAGGTAGTTTATCTGATTTAATAACCATATCAGTATTACTACTTCCAATTACTGCAATTCTCGGATTCGTCATGATTAAATGTTCATATTTTAAATTGGCCGTACTTTGATTAGCCTTATTATTAGTAATTAATTAACAACCTTAAACTAGGGATAAGAAATTAGCTAAAAATTATCTCCCATTGAGGGAGATAGCCCCATGAAGATGGTTCTTCATGGGGCCTGAGGGGTACTCGTAGGGCACGGCCTTTTCAGGCTAACCCTCAGCTCCCTTCAAGTGGGGGATTTCGCCGTACCTTGCAAAATTTCTCAGACTCATATCACTTATCCTGATTCACGTCAACTAAGTTATTATTTTGAATAATTTTGGTGAAAATAATAAGTTATTTTTCCGCGTCTTTTACACATCTAAATCCAATAGTTCCGGATCTGTCATAACTAGGGGCCATTAAAAGGTAATGACCATGTTCATCATTTTTGTAAGCCTGGGGGAAGTACCAAGCGGATCCTAGAGGCTTATAGTAACTGCCCCCCCGAACAATAGCAGCCCTAGTATGTTCATCCATAAATTCATCGGTCCACTGCCAGACATTTCCTACCATATCCGTCACACCAAAAGGACTGGCCCCTTTCGGATGAGCATCTACGTCGTCAGGTCCCGTCAATGTATGACCTTTGTCGGGTACCGGGACCGCTGTAGAATCCCACGTATTCCCCCATGGATACTGATTACCAGTCGTACCCTGTGCCGCATATTGCCATTCCCATTCGTGAGGCAATCGTTTTCCTGCCCATTTTGCATAAGCTCTTGCGTCCTCAAGAGATATCCATGTTACTGGTTTGTTCCCCCAGCCTTTCGGATAAGTGCCATTATTCCAGTCTTTGAGAAAATTCAAATCATCCTCCGGATGATAATGAGTCGCCTCCAGAAACTTTTGAAACTCCTGATTCGTTACCGGATATTTATCCATCCAGAAAGAATTGATGTGCATCTTGTGATGATGAAAACGACGTGCTGAATTCTCCCATGGATATTGTACATCCACTCCGGGGTTATTCTCCCCTTCATTTTCGATTCCTCTCACATTAAACGTGTACTCGCCGCCTGGAATTTTGACCATGCCTTCCGGTTTTTTGGTGGTTACTTTGGTCGATGGAATCGGTGTCATTTCCTGGGACAGCGCTTTCCATTCATGCGAATAGTCAGAAAGAGGTTTCTGGGTCATGTTCTTCATTTTTGACATTAAGGAAGAAATGGTATTGTCGGGCGGAGTTTCGGATGCTAACAACGCGCCAAATCCCTTTTCTTCCATTTCAAAACTCAGTATTACCTGATCACCATCTCTTTGAGGGGTGAGCTCAACTCCGTGGTACAAATCGTAATAATGCATACCCTTCTTATATGGAAGCTTCATCTGCTGGCCATTTATATTATAGGGATTTCTATTGACAATCGTCCAAACGGTTTGATCATGTAGAGGCCATTTGCTTGCGAATACACCGTAACGAAGCATGGGGAAATAAGGCCGCCAATCCTGGCTAATAAAAAAAGGAGCTACAGCACGTTCTATTGTCGCCATTCTTCGTATAGCCTCGCCATCACGCGGGGTAATACCATTCCAGATTCCCCATACGTTTTCCCAGCTTTCATACCCTTCACCATTAAAAAACGCAAACTGAAGGTTATCAGTTTTATCTTTGGCCCATCGATCGCAGACATTGACCATGTGACGGCGTTCTATCCATCTATATTTATCTACTAAAGGAGCAAACGGGTAGTCATATTGGCCCCATGTAAGTAAATTATAACCCAACTCTTCAGCAGGCGGTCCACCCTCGGGTTCGAAGGCCAGCGGGTGACCGATGTCTTCCGCCGCCTTTACAAATGCCAGGGGGACCCCTTCCTGGGTATCACCGTTAACCCCATCGGCGCCTATCTCGGCCATCATTTGTGCTATGGCCTTGGGCCAATTTTCAACTTTATGTGTTCCCTGATCCCACATCATCATAGGAAACAGTACACGTACGCCCCGCTGGTGAAAGTCTTTGATCATTTGTTTCACCCCATCGATACCCCCGGGCATGGATCGAATCATATCCAATTGATTCCGGGCGTCAACCCCCAGATTGGTATACTCGGGCCAAATTAGGACAGCATCGATGCCTCCATATCGTTTCTCCAAATCATCAAGATAACGGTCAACCGTATATTGATGGGTTTCGGGATCATAAAAATAACGATCTTCCGCCATCATCTGCGGTTGTATAAAACTCGACTGCGTCCATTTGAGGGCAGGATCATCATATCTCGACCCGTCATAACCTTTCCTGATCTTCCACTCGTTACTCCAAAAGGTAATTTCTCGAAGAAAATTATTGACTACCTCCGGAGTACAGGGGGTCCATGCTAGTTTCCACTGTCCTTCCATCTGCATACAACCACCAGGTACAGGGAATTGCTGCCCATCAGGCCAATGATCTATCCAGTACGAAGCCTTATACCAAGACTGGGGCTGAGACTGAGCATTTGATATTGAAATTAATGAAAATATAAATAGTACCGTAAGTACAGCTTTCCTCTTCATTTGTTAACCTCGTTATATGGTATATTAATTATTGAAATTTGATCTGGCTCCCGATTTCTATTTATCCTTTACACATCTAAAACCAACAGCTCCAGATCTGTCCAAGCTGGGTGCCATTAAAAGGTATTTGCCGTATTTTTGAACTTCATAAGCTTTTGGAAAATACCAATGAGAACTTGCAGAACGATAGTATCCACCACCTTTAAGGATGGCTGAACGAGTGTGCTCATCAGCATATTCGTCTGTCCATTGCCATACATTACCAACCATGTCTACAACACCAAATGGACTAGCCCCCTGTGGATACGCATCGACATCAGTGGGAGGACGCATAGTTCGAGATGTGTCAGGTGGAGGTATCTTGGTTGAATCCATTTTATTTCCCCAAGGATACTGGTTACCGGTCGTACCTTGTGCAGCATATTGCCATTCCCATTCGTGAGGCAATCGTTTTCCTGCCCATTTAGCGTATGCTCTTGCATCTTTAAGAGATACCCATGTAACCGGTTTGTTATCCCAACCTTTCGGATAGGTGCCATTCTTCCAATCCTTAAGAAAGTTATGATCATCCACCGGATGATAATGAGTGGCATCCAGAAACTGTTTGTATTCTTTATTGGTAACAGGATATTTATCCATATAAAAAGAAGGAATATCCATGGTATGTTTATGCGATCGAGAGGGGTGCTCATTCCATGGATATTGCACACCAACTTCTTTCGGTAGGGGATCTCCCTCGATCATAGTACCCTTTGTTTCAAACTCATAGTTTTTTGCACCTGATATTAAAACCATACCATCAGGTTTGGATTCTGCTAGTGAAGTTTTGTTTATAAGTGTTATATGTTGCTGCAGTGGGTGCCAATCTGTTGAATAACTACTAAGAGATTTTTCACTCAAGACATGCATTTTCTGAATAAATCTTACGTAAGATAAATCCATTTTATACGATTTAATCGCTAATATAGCCCCAAAACTATTGCTGTCAACCGGGAAGATTAGCACGATATGGTCTCCTTCTTTTTTGGGGGATAATTCAGTACCGTGCCAAATATCAAAATATTTCACATTCTCTTTATAAGGTAGCTCTAACTGCTCTCCACTTTTATCCACACTATCCCGATTTACAACTGTATAAACTGTTTCGTCAGTACCAGGGAATTCTGAAGCAAAAATTCCCTTTTTTAAAGTGGGTATAAAAGGTCTCCAATCCTCGCTATTCCAAATCGCCGGGAATTCATGATATATCGTAGAAATTCGTCGAATAGCCTCTTCATAACGTTTAGGAATCTGATTCCAAACGCCCCAAATATTTTCCCAGGCATTGTAACCCACCCCATTAAAAAAGGCATATTGCAAATCATTAGTTTTATTAACGGCCCAACGATTGGTTACAAATACCTGGTGGCGGGGTTCCAGCCATTTATATACACTCACGCCCGGTTCAAATTTATAATCCCAATAATAACCCCAGCTAGAGGTGTTCCATTTAACCTTATTCAATTCCGGCATTCCTAATTCAGGTTGATAGACAAGTGGATAGGAAAGACTATCAGAAGCTTGTTGAAAATCTTTCGTTACTCCCCACATTGTATCCCCATTCATACCATCAGCTCCAAGCATTTTCATTTCTTTAACCAAAGCCACAGGCATAGACTCAGAAATTCTTCTAGTGCCACGATCCCATATCATTATAGGAAAAAAGACCCTTACCCCACGATTTTTGAACTGCCGAATCATTTTCTTAATTCCCTCAACACCACCAGGCATATCCTGAACCAAGTCATATTGATTACGGTTATCAATACCTATATTCGGGTAGGTAGGCCAGATGAGAACTGCATCAATTCCGCCGTAACGCTTTTTAAGATCATTTAGAAATCGATCTACAGTATATTGATGGTGGATTGGGTCATAGAAATAACGATCATGGGCCATCATCTGTACATAAATAAAAGACTTCTTGAGCCAACCTAATTGAGGCTGTAAGTATGTTTTCGCATTAAAATGAATTGAATCTTTTTCAGCCTTTCTCCAGCTCTTCATTTCATTTAACCATACTTCTGAAGACGATGTGTTTTTAGGGCCAGCAAAAAGTTCATTTAGATCTCCTTGATACTGAGGTTGTTGTGCTATAGTTGTAGAGATACAAAATAGTAGTAGTACGAAACTCAAGCTGAGGATTCTTTTACACATGACTATTTCTTTAGAATTTAAATTCTAATTATTCTTGGTACTGATAAGCACCTAAATCAGGTTTTGATGATGGAATTGGGGAACCACTGAAATCCTCTTTATAACCTAGATTGATTCCTCCCCTTATTGCTGGACTATCTTTTGTTAATTCAAAATTATCATCCTGTAAATTGACAAATGATGGGTTGGCTATTATTTCACCTTCAGCCGGGTTCTTTCCGATCGGATTTGTTGATACCTCATCCGTAGAGTGATACAGATTATATTCATGCTTCTGATCAAAATTCGTTGCATCATAAGCACCTGTCCCGAACACCTTAATACCATTTGCAACCACAAAAATATTATTGCGAATCTGAAACCCGCTATTTCTAAATGTAAAAACGACATTTACGTCTGAATTAGCCGGTCGTGTCCTTATTACAGTATTGTTATCAACTCTTGAACTATCTCCAGACCAGAAGAAAATAAACTCTTGAAAATCATCGCTGACATTGTAGTAGACATGGATATTTTTACCCGCATTAGTCACTTCCATAAAACCTTCGTTTGCTTGGCTATAGTTATGGTGAATCTTAAGATCATGAATAGGTCCACCGTAATAGCGACTATCTAATTCTATAAATCCCCCATCAGCTCCATAATTGCCGCCCTCTTTCAGATAATTAGAGCAATAGTTATACGAAATTTCGTTATTTGCATTTCCAACCACTATAGCAATTGGGCCCCAGTCAGGTTTCCAAAGAAACCTATTACAGTCATGAAATTTATTATGGGAAATCTGGTCATGTTTCCCATTGATATATATACCTATTGGACAATCATTAAATTCACAATTCTTAACTATAAGATAGTTAGCACCCTCTATTTGGTAAATCGCACCTACCAATAAAATCTTTTTATCAGGCCCACTTTTTTGTTTTGTGTTTACTGCTTTACCTGAATAGTTAGCAGTATGGGCAAAATGCAGTCCATTAATAATAATATTACTACCTCGAACCTGTATAACGTTACCATTTAAATGAGCATAGTTCTTATTAATAAAAAGAGGAGCATCACCTTTCCCATAAGCTTTAAAAACAATAGGTGCTTTTTTAGTCCCAGAATTTTTAACAACAAATCCTCCTTTAAATTTAGAACCACGAGAAAAATAAATATGATCACCGGGTTTAAAATTTATCCGATCAAGACGCTTTAAAGTTCTCCATGGAGCGGATTTGGTGCCAGAATTATTATCTGAACCTCCATTGGCATCTAGATAATAATCCTTAGCACATACCCTCTGAGAAAGTGTAATCAAAAAAAGTAAAACGGCAGAGAGCAATAAACGTTTTTTAAACTGCATTTTTTCACCATCTTCTTATTAATATTCTATTAGAATGCGTCTCTCTTATGATCAGAATAAAGAATGACATGTTTTAAACTGACATAGTAATCTTTTTGGGGGTCTAACAACTTTAATCTCACATGATGTTTTTTATTCGGTAACTGATATTTCCAAGCTATATCATTCCGTCTTATATGCCAATCAGTTGGTAAAGCCACTGTTTGATCTAAATTCCCATCTATATAAACTTGTAGCTTATATTCATAATTATTATTGATATTATCTTTTTTATTGGCACTACCCATGACTACAAATCCATTACCTTTAAAATTGAATGAATACTCATCATGCTCGTTACCATCATTTCCATAGCCTAAATTGGTCCAGATTTCTCTTTTCTCTACTGGATATTGCCCTTTAAAACTTTCTTCATAACGCACTGTTTTTGGCTTCTGTAATCGAACTACAACGTTTTCTCCATTCACCTCTCCATTATTTCTCTTTATATTCTGTAGTGCCAATTGATAGCTAGCCTGATATACATCATTGAGCGACATGGTTGTATACTTGAAATCCATGTTCTCAACTTCCTGCAACCCCTGTTTCCAATAGTCTGGCACTTTATCGTAGCCGTATACAGTGCCCAGTATTCCACCTACTGTAGAAGGATTACAATCAGCATCTTGACCAGCACGAGTAGCAATTTTTAAAGATCTTGTAAAATCACCATTTCCATAAAGTAGTCCCAAAACTACATAGGCTGAATTTATTTTAGCATCAATATCAAATGCTGTAAAAACTCCATCAGGCCCACCCCTAACTTCAGACCATTTCTGTTGTATTTTAAACCACGTTTTTTTCCAATCATTAGGAAATTCTTTATGCCATTCAATAACATCATGGATGCATTGATAAAATTCGCTTTGTTCTGGTATTGTGCTAAGGGCTTGATTAACAATAAAAGGTATATTATCGGATACAAATGCTTGTGAATACATTGCGCCTACAAAAACACCACCATACCAACCATCTCCATAATTCATAATATGTCCAATTTTATCACTAACCTGAGAAGCAGCATTGGGCATTCCTGGTGACATCAAACCAACATTATCTGATTCAATTTGATAATCTATGTCGTCTGCATGGGGATTATTACGCCAGTAGCCAGATTTAGGTGGATCAATACCATGTAGAATATTATATCGAGCCGATTGATTGGCATGCCATAATGGATAATCAGCGTTTGCAAATTCTGTTGCAAAATCTTTAGCTGGCGCATCAAGACCTTTGGTTTTAAAAATTTTCACAAAACTTAGATCCATATAAATATCATCGTATAATCCAGGTGAATTTTCATACGTATCTTTAAGGTATCCATCATACCATTTTAAAGGGACGTAGTCTTGAATCATAGTCCCTTCAAATCTAAACTCATAAGGCCCGCCGAACGTAACACCTATTGTTTGTCCCGCCCACCCCCCTTTTATTTTATCCAAAAGTTTTTCTTTTGATATTTTTACAACCTTATTTTGATAAATCTTATGTTTTTTTGCTTTAATCTCTTGGCCAAAAGTTACACCCACTATTAGCAGTAAAGCGGCAACAGTTAGAGTCACTTTTTTCATAATAAGTCTGATTGTGAGTTTGATTTTTTCTGATATATATCCTTCTATAATCTTTTCCCAAAAGCCTTGTAGAACCTCATACGTTACAGCCATGCTCTATTTATAATACACCACTTTTGTTAACATATGAGGTTCACAAAAAGCTATACAAGACTATTAATAACCAGGGTTCTGTTTTAAGTTTGTGTTATCACTTAACGCTCCAGTTGGAATAGGGAAAAGCTTCTTGTAGTCAGCAGTTGCAGGTTTTTCCCACCAAGAGTCTGTCCATTTACCGAATCGGATCAGATCATCCCGGCGATGACCTTCCCATGCGAACTCACGTCCCAGTTCTGCAAGTAATGTGTCCATCGTTAATGTAGATGTGGTATAATCGTGAGAAGCATCTCCGAAAGCCCTCTCTCGTATTTTGTTTACTAAATTAACGGCTTCTGGAGTAGCAGTACCCCCATTTTTTCGCATTAATGCTTCAGCTTTAATCATTAAAGCATCAGCATAACGATAAATAACCCAATCATTACTCATACTCTGTCCCTCTTGAATACCAGACTCATATCTATACTTCTGGAAACGAACCCCATCATCAAGCAATGCTCTATTCCCGTCTGTATTCAAGGATTTAACATGAGGCCTATAATTAAGTTGATGGTCCGCTGTCAACATAAGTGGATTCCCGTTAGCATCATATTGAGGCCCTTCTAGCCAAGAATCTATTCTGCTATCATCTTTATCATATGATTTATAGAAATCTTCTGTCGCAGCCATCCCATCCCAACAAAAAGCGAGTATACCAAAAGTTTGTTGGCTTAATGTATGAAGTGTATACTGCTCCAGATTTAGTTCATGAGTCCATCCTGCAGTATTTACTCTATCTTCAGGAACGACAAATATATTCTCTTTGGAATTTTCGTTATGGACTGCAAAATTAGCAAAGTAATTCGATTCCAATTGTAACGGCGAGCCCGAATTTATAATCTTATTTGTTGCATCTATTGCTTTGTCCCACATAGGAGTTCCTACCCAGACGTCTGCATTTAGATACAGCTTCGCTAACATCATATTAGCCATTGCTTGAGTGGGTCTCCCATAATTCTCACCTGTTGGATATGGATCTAAATCAGATATATTATCTTTTATTTGCTTTTCAACAAAGTTAAACACTTCTTTTCTTGAACTTTGCTTAGGTGGTGTAGGATCACTAAAATCAGTACTAATAGGTACATTTCCCCATAGATCCATGGCCTGCAGATAATACCAAGCTCTTAGCATCTTAAGTTGGGCAACAATTTTATCCTTAGCCTTAAATTGTACTGATGATTGCCCAATCTGATATATTATCTGATTACAAATTGAAACCCCACCAAAAATGAAATCCCATGCCGCTGGATCAGTAAAAAGATCGGGGCTAAAATTGTGGGTATATAAAGCTATCCATTCTCCTCCATCATACCATAAATTTTGAACCCGATATGGAATTACAGTTTCATCCGTAGGAACAACTTTCATACCCCAAAAACCATACAAGTCAGAAGTACCGTTTTGCAGGTGTGAAAAAGCTCTTCCTGCTTCTTGCACCAATTCGCGTTGACTTTGACCAAACTTGTCTGCAGGCAAGGAAGAGTAAACATCTGGTTGCAGATCAGTACAAGCAGGCATAATTGCCATTACCAACAATCCTAATATCAGTACTCGGATATTTACTAGATTTGAGTATCTCATAATGTTAATTTTTTATTTTTTAAAATTTTATATCGAAACCAAATGTGACTCTCTTAGTCCTTGGATAATAAGACTGATAATCAATTCCAGGAGCCAAACCACTTATACTAATTTCCGGATCAACTCCCTTATAGTTTGTAATCGTTATTAATTGTTGCCCACTTATATAAATTCTAGCACTCTTGATTAAATTGGCAATATTCTGGAAGGTATAACCGAGCGAAATGTTGTCCAATTTTACATAGGAGGCATTCTCAACATACCGGGAATCATAATCGACGGCACCTTCATAATTTGGATGATCTAAAGCAGATGCCAAAATATTCTTTGGTCCCAGATAACTAAAGTTCTCATAATACATTCTATGTGCATTAAGAACACTTTGGCCAAAAACTCCTCTTAACAAAAAGCTAAAATCCCAATTTTTATATTTGAGGGAGTTTTTAAAACTAAGCCTAAAATCTGGGAAGGCATTACCAACTACTCTTCGATCATCTTCAGTTATTTTACCGTCCCCATTAAAGTCCTTATATAAAGCTTTAGTACCGTCTTTACTATATCCTTTAAAAACGGGAGCATAGAAGTTACCAATAGGACCACCGGGGACAATTCTTTCAGTCCACGCTGTAATATCAGTATTAAACCATCCCGTTTTTAGCTCACTTAATTCATATCCCTTTGAAGGGTCAGAAAAGGAAACAAGCTTATTCTGGTTGGTGCTATATAGGATCGTAGAATTCCATTGGAAGTCATTCCCTTGTATTGGGATAAGACTTAATTTAGCCTCAAACCCTTTATTAGTCATCTTGCCTACATTAGCTAAAGTAGAACCATAAACGTTTGGCGGAACAGGTACACTGTAATTGTACAATAAATCAGAAGTTGTACGGTCATAATAATCAAAACTTCCACTTACTCGACCACCAAACAGATCATAATCAACACCTATATCAAGCTCTGCTTTTTTCTCCCACTTAAGGTCAGGATTAGGATTACTAGCAGGAGCATAAGTATTAACCCAATCTCCATTGTAGTACATTCGACCCGAAGTTTGTAATAGGGCCAAGGCATTATAATTACCTATTCCTGAGTTTCCAGTAATACCATAACCCGCCCTAAGTTTTAAATTATTGACCCAATCTATATTGGACATAAATTTTTCTTGATTTATTCGCCAACCTACACTGAGAGAGGGAAAAGATCCCCACCTATTGTTTTTACCAAACTTTGTAGACCCCTCGTAGCGATATGAAGCTGTTAATAAATATTTATGTTTATAGTTATACATTAAGCGACCAAAAAATGATATCAGTTTGCTGCTTTCTTTATAACTAGACATAGAAGCATTACCACTATTTAGTGCATATCCAGCCCCTATGTTATATTGTTTGAAATAGTCTGTATCAAAATTTTGATTGGCCATATCCATAGACCGGTATTCTGATTGTTGGAAGGAATAGCCGGCTAAAGCCTTAATATTATGATCCCCACCTATTGAAGTGTCATAATTCAACTTAGTCTCAATATATCTCTCTGTACTTAAATTTGACCAATCTTCAGCATATCCATTTGTACCTAATGCGATTGGGTAATAATGTGAATTATACGCCCCTCCAGAATATGGAGTCCTATCCAATGACCCTTCAGCTGAAAATTCCAGATTATTTAATATGTCAAAAGAAGCCTTCATACTTCCGTTCAACACCTCTTCTTGTCCCTGATCAGTTCTTTCCTTAATCATAGCAACCGGATTATAGTATTGGAAAGGATTGGGATTCCGATAATATCCCCCATCAACAGATGTATTTAATGTATCATACACTGGAGCTGTAGGATTATATCTAAAGGCCTGTTCCATAGCATAATCATCAGTCCATTGCCTCTTGATACGATTATATCGCAACCTATAATCAATATTTAACCTATCATCAAAGAATTTCTGATGTAAAGCCACCTTTGCATGAAGCTGTTGATTGTAATTTCTTAGTACTATACCTTGATTGGTAGAAAAGTTTAGTGATGCTCGATAACTCATATCCTCAGCACCACCAGCAATAGAAAAGTTATGATCCTGATTTAAGGGACTCCGAGTAATTGCATTAAACCAATCTGTACTTGCCCCCATATCCAGCGATTGATAATTATTGGGATATCTCTCTTTAATGATTTTCCTATATTGACTAGCAGATAGATTATCCAGCTTGTTAGCAACCGTCTCGGTAGTAAATTTTGCTGAATAATCAAGATTGGTTTCTCCTTTCTTAGGTTCTTTTGTCTGAATAAGGATTACACCATTGGTACCTCTTGTGCCATAAATGGCTGCAGCTGATCCTCCCTTCAAAACATTTATTGATTTAATTTCATCAGTATCTAATCCCTGCATGCTAGCGCCAGGTATTCCATCAATTACTACTAATGGCTCTGTACTGCCTGTAAGAGTGGTTAACCCGCGTAATTGAATTTCATCAGAAGCATTAGGGTCACCACCACCAGCATTCACTATTTGTAAACCAGCAACTTCACCCTGTAACATTCCCGTTGGACTTGAGATGTTACCCTTTTTAAAATCGGCACTGTCTAAAGCGGATATTGAACCAGTTACTTCTTCTTCCGAAGCGCTACCATATCCAATTACTACCATTTGTTGTCCACTTATAACCGTTGGAGCAAGTGCAATATCTATATTTTTTCGTCCTTGTATAGGTATCACTTCAGTTTTAAATCCAACGAAAGAAACTACCAATGTATCCCTTAGGCTTTTGACCTTAAGACTATAATCACCATTAACATTTGTAGTAGTTCCATTTGTAGTGCCCTGCACCCTTATATTTACGCCAGGAAGCGTATCACCAGAACTTTTATCAGATACCGTTCCAGATACGGTTTGGGCTTGTAACTGCGTACTAAAGAGTAATGCTATTCCCAAAACCATCATTAGTTTTTTCATTACTGACCTCGATTTGATTATGATTAGTTTGCACAAACGATTGTGCAATTATTTTTAAAAAATTATCCCGTTTAATTGACAGATTTTCTGTGAACTATTTTTGTATCTAACATAGCACTTGACCAATTAGACAAATCTAATGTACCGTTTAGATGATCAATCAATGCCTTAACCGCTCTTTCACTAATCTCATTAACTGGTTGAGCAATTGTTGTAAGTGGGGTAGACAAATAATCAAGAAAGATATTATCATCAAATCCCATTAATGAAAAATCATCAGGAATTTTATAATTAAATTCATTTACTGTCTTCATCACCCCTAAAGCTATTGTACTACTCATAGCAAAAATAGCAGTTGGTTTCTCTTTATTTTTCAAAAGTTTCTTGGTCTCTCGCTCACCACATTCAATGCTAAATGCATCCCCCCCAATAAAAAATGGCTCCAGGCCATATTCTTTCAAGGCAGCCAGATAACCATTTTTCCTATCTACTGAAGGAGTAGATTCCACAAGACCTTGAATGCAAGCAATTTTTTTGTGCCCTCGTTCGATTAAATACTTAACACCTTCATAAGCTCCTTTCTCATTATTAGTTGTCAAATAAGGTATTTTGGAATTTTTAACATACCGATCAATACAAATTATAGGAATCCCATCTTCGAATTTACTTTCTAAGAGACCAATGTTTTTATCTTTTTCTTTACACGGGATGAGTATGAGACCATCAATATTCCTTTCCAATAATTGATTGATCACTTCTGCTTCAACTTCTGGATTATCTTCACTCTCAGTTAAAATAATGTTATAGCCCTTTTTGGTGAGCTCCTTATTTAAAATACTAGTCACATTTACAAAAAAGGGATTGTCCAAACTCGGTATAACCAATCCAATAGTATAACTTTTCTTAACTCGTAAGCTAACAGCTACAGGATTAGGTTTATAATCATATTTATCAGCTAAACGGAGTATCTTTTTCTCCGTTTCTTCACTTATTCTGTATTCTCTTGCATTTCCATTCATAACTCGAGAGACAGTCGAGGGTGAAAACCCTGATTTTTCTGCAATAAATTTTATTGAAATATCTTGTGCCATATAACTCTTCTCTAAAACAATCGTTTGTGCTACTTGCACAATCCATTGTGCAACTAATGCAATTTTTTTCATGCTTTCAAATTTTTTTTGAAAATATTTTCACCTAAGCGGTAAGTGTATCCAATTATGTACGTTCAACATATCTGTAAGTTGTTGCCTAGCAATAAATTTTTGAGTTTTAAATCAGCATTAAAAAATGCAAGTAACTATCATCCATATAGATATTTATCCAATCTCATTTCTGATATTTCATTTGAGCAATGGAATATTTGTGCGAAGATTCTATTAATACCAAGAAAATTAGTCCCGAAAAGATCTTTTTGTCAGTATGTCACAAAAGATCCTTGCATCTCTTCTTTTTATGCAGTAAAGTTTTACTGCAAATTTGAACGAATAAATATAGCACGTTGGCAACACTGACATATTACCTCAAGAAGAGAAAAAATAAAGGCGAACACCCGCTATATCTACGTATCACGCATAATCGGAAATCCAGGTTGATACACACTGATATTCATCTGGACGAATCGGACTGGAATGAGGATAAGGAGGAGGTACGACGCTCCCATCCTATTGCAAAAAAGATCAATAATTACCTAATCCGCCAAAAGCTCAATGCCAATCAAATAATGCTTGATCTAAAGGAAGGTCACGTGGATTTTACCGTGGATGATCTTAAGGAAGCCATTGAGCAGAATGGTATTGAACAAAACAAAGAGGATAAAGAAGAAAAAAAGGATAATCCCGACTTCTTTGAATATGCAAAAGATGCGATAAAAGATTATAAGATTACAAAAAGCTATAACCGGTGGAAAAGTTTTAATACCGTATTCAATAAAGTAAAGGAATTTTGGGGCAAGAAAAGATTACCCTTTGAAGATCTCACTCCAGAATTCCTGCGGAAATATGAAGTGTATTGTATGCAAAAACGCGGAAACAAGCCGAATACCGTGAAATCTAATCTCAAGAAGGTCCGCACGATTTTCAATGATGCCATCCGCGAAGGATGCATTTCTCGTGACCTATATCCTTTTAATGAATATCAAATGCCAAGCAATCCTGTGATTAAGCCTAAGCTTTCGGCGAATGAGATAAAAGCTTTTAAATCGGTTAAAACGCATAAAGGGACCCGACTATTTGACAGTCAGAATATTTTCATGTTTGCCTACTATTGCTGGGGAATGCGATTTAGTGATGCCTGCGACCTGCAATGGAATAATATCAAAGGCGAACGGTTGATTTACGTTATAAAAAAAACTGGAGTGAGAATGTCTATAAAACTCCCTAAGCAGGCTAAAAAAATACTTAATTACTATAGACCTGATGGAAAACTAAATAGGGAGCACTATATATTTCCATTCCTGGATCATCGAAAAGACTATTCTGAGGAAGAATATTTCAATGATCAACTCTCTTCAAAAAATGCATTGGTCAATAAATACCTTTCTAAGCTCCAAAAAGCTGCTGGAATTGAAGAACACATTTCATTTCATATCGCTCGTCATTCTTTTGCTCAGAGATGCCTGGAAAAAGATTTAAGACTAATAGAGATACGCGATCTGCTTGGACACAAAAAAATTACCACAACGATTCAGTACCTCAAAAGTCTTGGAAATGAACATTTAGATAAAACTGCAGAAGCAATATTCAGTTAACCAACTAACCCAAATAATCTACAGACACAAATCATGATTGAAAATTATGAACAAAGAAAAGAACAACTGGAATTAGCCCTTAAAGGCTATTTCAGCTTGATCCCCGAGATCGATGAGAACGAATATTATTGCACCTTCAGAAAACATTGGAATGAACTGGCTTCGGAGCTGGCTAGAGCCGAGCTATCAGATGCCAAGCAGTCTATTCACATCATTACAATGGGAGCCACCCAACGTAAGGAGGATCTGTTTAAAACGGCCTACAGTTTCTATCAGCGTGTTGAAATGAATTTGCGCGAAATATTCAAAGTGCTTAATTCCTGCATCCGGGATGATAGCCAGGATTTTGAAAGGTATCATAGGTTGATAAATACTGAAACCAAAATGAAAACCGGCTGTCACGGGAGCGTGCTCAAAGATCTTAAAGAAATTTGGGAAACTCATGGATTTCAGGATTATTCGTTTATTGGGACGGATAAAAATGTGCATGAGTATATCAAGGATCAACTGGATTATACTGCAAGGCTAATCAAAAGGACGGGCTTTCAGTTTGCCAAGTTTTTGGGATTGGATCGAGCCTTAGATCATCTCAATCATGAGGATCAGCTGCCCTACTATGATGTCAAGCCCATGCTTGATATCAGCCAAAATGCCTTTTGCTACAGCAGTATTGCCGATTGTACCCTCGACAGCCTGTTCAACTGGGGTCATAGCGTCAAAGACTCTATGAGCATTCGCTTTCTTAATCTCACCATGATGAATAAGCTCTCCCATGAAGATGCCTACGAGCAAATACGCAACGAGTTAATCCAGTTCGGGTTTTATGATGAGGAAGCCTTCCCGGATGAACCTAAGATCATTGCCGACCGAGCCCGGCGGCTTCGCGACAAACGTTGGGAAGAACTTCGCGCGCTTAGCGCGTAACTTCTGCGCGCCCACCGAGAAGGGACTGCTGATTTCATAGTGTAGCTTCATAGTACCTTAAATTTCTAACAAATAATAAGAGGTTCACTATGAAGAATAGCATAACCATCCAATTAACGAATGATGTGCTGGATTATCTGGCTTCGGCCGTAAAGCAGGCCGTCAAGGAGCAATTGCCCCAGATGAAAGACAGCTTTCAGAAGGATTGGCTCACTACCGAAGAAGTCATGGAGATGATGAGCGTCTCCCGCCGGACGGTGCAAAACTACCGGGATGAAGGCAAGATTCCGTTCTTTCAGGAAGGTCGGAAGATCCTGTATCCCCGCAAGGGCATAGAGGCGTTCCTTCGCGATAACATGATGAAAGCTTATCGCTAGGAGGAGCCGATCTATGAGCACACAGAAATTGAAAGCCTTGGAGCTAATCGAACATGGATTTCATCTGATTCCCCTGCATCACCCCGGCCGGGATGGCCAATGCAGTTGCGGAAATGATTGCGGCAGTAGCGGTAAACATCCCAGGGTAAGCGGCTGGCCTGAAAGGGCCAGCCGTGATCCTGACCAAATCAAAGATTGGTGGAGCCGGTGGCCGGATGCCAATATTGGTATTGCCTGCGGCAGGTCATCTGATTTGGTGGTGCTGGATGTGGATCCACGGCATGGGGGAGAGCAGTCGCTGGATGCTCTGGAAGAGCGGCTCGGCTGTTTTACTCAAACAACGACCATTATGACGGGTGGTGGAGGCAAACACTTTTACTTTCGTTATCCCGGCGAAGGGTTACTATCCAATAGCAACGGCAAGCTTGGAGACGGGCTCGACATCAAAACCGATGGCGGGTACGTGGTAGCCCCCGGGAGTCTGCACCAATCGGGGGCTTATTATGAATGGTTGATCGACTTAGAGCAGATACAGCCTTTCCCGAAGAGTGTTATACGATTTTTGCAGAACTTGCAAAAAACACCTTCGACTGGCAGTGATATATCCACCGATCACAGCTCGGTAGACCCTATTCCCGAGGGCAAACGCAACGATACCCTATTTCGGATGGGGGTCAACCTTCGGGAGGAGGGAATGACCTACCGGCAAATATATAACGAACTGCTTGATATTAATGGCAAACGGTGCACACCGACACTTGGCAAAGCCGAGGTGGATCAGATTGCCAAAAGTGCCAGCAAGCCTCCGGCTACTGATCACTTGCAACCCCCGGCGTCCGACGAGGAGGAATACGGGCTTTGGGACACCGACTTTGGTAATGCCCGTGAGCTGGCCGAACGCTGTGGAGACAAGATCCGATACGATATCGACGGGGAGCAGTGGCTGTTTTGGGATGGCGTTCGCTGGAAAACCGATTCCACCGGACTTCATGTTATGGGGATGGCTAAAGAGCTGGTAGAAGACCTCTATGATGAGGCGGTCGATGGCAACGATCAAGAAAAACAAAAACATGCCCGAAGGTCAGCCACCGAAGCCCGTCTAAAGAACATGATGAGCCTGTCCACTACCTTTCCCGGCATCAAGGTGAGCAAAGACAGATTGGACCAATGCCCCATGCTGGTCACCCTGGATAATGTGACCGTTGATTTATCGGCTGGAAAGCTGTTGAAACCAAATCCCAAGCACCTGATTACCAAAAAGCTCCCTTTTAGCTTTGACTCCGATGCCGAATGCCCCCGATGGGAAGCCTTTGTTCGTCAAATCATGGACGGTGATCAGGCAATGATCCGGTTCCTGCAGCAGGCCGTGGGCTATACCCTTACGGGTATGACCACAGAGCAATGCCTGTTCTTTCTCTATGGGAGTGGTCGTAACGGAAAGAGCACCTTCGTGGAAATCCTGATGCAGCTCATGGGCGAATATGCAATCAAATCAGAGTCCAATATGATCATGGATCGCAGCTATGGAGGGAGCGTGTCCAACGATGTCGCCCGGCTCTGTAGCCACCGGTTGGTCGTGCTTTCCGAAATACAGGAGGGCAAGCGCCTGGACGAGGCCAAGGTGAAGAACCTGACCGGAGAAGACACCATCTCCGCCCGATTCCTCCGCAAGGAATTTTTTGATTTTACGCCCACACACAAGCTTTGGGTATTCGGCAATCACAAGCCTTTGATCAACGGTACCGATGACGGCATCTGGAGGCGCCTGCGGCTGATAAAGTTTGGTGTTACTATTCCCAAAAATCAGGTAGACCGTAATCTTAAGGCGAAGCTCATAAAGGAGTTGCCCGGCATCTTTAATTGGGCCGTCCGAGGTTGTCGTCAGTGGATCAAAAATGGGCAGAAGATTCAGGTCCCAGACAGTGTCCGATGCGATACAATGGCCTACCGAAGTGAGATGGATATCCTGAGCGCATTCCTAGAAGAAGCTTGCCAGCAAGAGTACAATTATAGTTGTAGCAATCAGGACTTACGACGTCGTTACGAGCAGTGGTGCGACCAAAACGGAATCCCACCAATGAGCATGCGAGCCATGAGTCCAAAGCTGGAGCAGCGTGGCCTTCAGAAGTTCAAGTCAAACGGTCGTGTTCACTGGAGAGGTATCGCTCTGAAACATCAGTCCGGTGAGTAGATCAAGTAGAGGAAGTAGCCCTAATTTGGGATTGGGATTTTCCCGATCCCAAAAACCCTCTACTTGCTCTACACCCTCTACGGCCTGTTTAACAAACAATTTTCACTATCACTCATAACTATTCCGCATATGACCCAACGAACCTGCCTGCAATGTGGGCAAAGTATTGCACATAAACGAAGTGACGCCAAATACTGTAGCGACCGGTGCCGCATGCGCTACCGAAGAAGCGAAAAAACGAGGCAGCTTGTCACCGAACTCACCCAACTTTGCTCCGAGATACCGAACCATACCGAACAACGCAGTGGTATCTATACCGCTATTGTGATACGGAACGTAGCAAGCGGAAACTACCAAAAAATTGGGGTCCCACAGCTGCTAAAGACCCCCGAAGAGGACCTAAAACGCATGATAAAGTGGAAAAAAGGAGAGGTTTGGGCCTATAAATTAACCCAGTAACCACCGCTAGAAAGCCTGTTAAACATGCAGGCCTGTAGTCGTCAAAAAAGTTTAACAAATGGGATGTTTTCAACAGTTTTTCAGCCTAAATAAGGCCTTATTGTGTTATACAAGCGCTTTATAGGGGCACTAGGCCAAAACAAAATTTGTATGACATGCCTCACAATGCCACCTCAAAATGTTAGAAATAGTCAGAGATGGCCATCCGTAAATACTCCCAAACAATCAGGCGCATGCCACAATAACGTAATAACGCAAAAACTTTATGCCTATCAGCTAAACCGCTCCAGCCTTTATAAGTCTGGCAGTACTCTGACGTATTTTTAGCAATACATTGATTGCAACACTAACCTGGAAGTTTGAAGTTTCAATTTTCTCAAAAAAACTGCCTAAAAACTGTTTGGGTTTATATTTATAAGTGAGAGGGAAACACAAATTAAGAGTCAAACAGTCATGCTCAAACTACTAATAGTAATCGTGGTAATTAACTTTAATATCCAACATCAAACTATAGAACCTACTCCATCCAAGGAGGAGTTAAAACAACATTACTTCCAAGAACCGGACCAATCCCCTTTCAAGGATAAGGTCGAAAAGGAACTGCATTCAGCATTCTCCGGAAGTGTTGCCATGATAAGGGAACTTCAACGTATTCAAGAGAGGATAAATGATAACTCTTTCACAGAGTATCGAATCACCTCTATATACAATCCTATAGATGAATAAGATATACTAACTGAACCGTTCCAGCTTATGCTTACGCTTCTGCCAGTCGGGGAGCACTTTGTTTAGCAGTTGATAGAATTTCTTATCGTGGGTGGGGTATTTGGTATGGCAAAGTTCGTGGATGATCACATAGTCGATGCAATAGGTGGGGTGTTTAACAAGCTCGGGGTTCAGCAGCACTTTGCCGGAGGCCGTATAGCTGCCCCAGCGCTTGTCCATACGGTAGAGCCGGAGCTCGGGGCGTGGAATGTTATACTTGTTAAGGTTGACCAGGCACAGCTCGAACCGTTCGTTAAACTTACCGGCTGCATGCTCTCGGTACCAACGGTCTAATAGATGTTTCGTATAACGGTTGTTCTCTTTTTGCCGGGTGCGAATGCGTAGAAACTGTCCTTTTAGTTTAACACTCTCGGCCTCGGAGGGGGCAATTTGTATAACTTTTAGTCTGTATTGGCGCCCCAGGTACCGATGGGTTTCCCCGCTTAGGTATTCAAAACGATCATTGGGTTTCTCAAACCGGTCAAAATACCGCTTTTGTTTAACGATCCACCGGGAACGCTTAAGCACTTTCTCCCTAATTTGGTCTTGCGAAGCATCGTTAGGAGCCGTAACCCATACGGTTTGGTCGGGATAGACGGCAATTTCCAAAGTTTGCCGGTCGGAATAGGTCAGATTAAAAGCAATCTGACGCGTGCCGTACTGAACAGTATGACGGTTAGCCTGCACTGCGGGACTCTTTTTGTTTGATGATGGTTTCTGCAATGCGTTCGATGACATCAAAATCGCGTTTTAGATCTAGCGAGCGGAAAAATTCAATCATGTAATCTTCAATACCGATAAACATCTCATCCTTAATATCGGGGTTGGTCGTCCAATCAACAATAGCCAGTTCGTCTAGCATTTCCCCGATTTCAATGCCGGCTCGGACATATAGTTCGTTTAACCTGCCCGGATCTACCTGGCCATTTTCCCCTTTGGTCTTCATTTGGGTAACGTAATCATCAAATTCGTCTTTGATGGTATTATAAAAGGCCCGGGCAGTGGGTTTGTCCTTGAGCTCGGTGGGACTGTCAGACAATCCGCCTTCCTCGACTCCTTTTTTTATTTCTTTCATCTTCTCAAGGTACTGCTTCTCGGAGATTCGTTCGTCCAGGAAGCGCCGGATGGTCTCATCGATCATGTCCGAGAAGCGTCGATAAAGGGCCGGGTCCTCATCCATCTTTTCGGTGATCACCTTTTTGGTGTTGCTGGCAATGCGATCGGCTTTGGAGGCATCGGTCTCTTGCTCGGCGTCCAACTGTTCATCGGTAAAATCCTTGCTAAAGATGTTGACCGGCTCGATAATCTGCTCGATCCCTTCGGTTCCGACATACGAATCCAGGAGTTTCTGCACCCGATCTTCGTACTGGCGGTGGTCGATGGACTCCGAGTACCGTAGTCGGACCGACCTTCGGAGGTTTTCGAAGAATTTCAGGTCCCGTTTGTACTTTACGATGGTATCCTCATCAACATGGTCAAACAAACGATCAGCCGAGAAAGCCGTCTCCAGCGTTCGGGCAAAGTTAGATAGCTTCTCGTAGAAGGTATCCCGAAGGTCCTGGGGACGGAGGAACCGCTCCAGGGCTTCTTTATCATCTGTATTCTCGCATTCTTTAAACACATCCCAGAGTTCGCTATGCAGTTGGGGCAGCTTTTTGATGATTTCCTGTATAGGCGTGATCGCTCCTTTCAGATCCTGTTCTTCGAACCCTTGCAGTGCCTGATAGGTGGATAGGGCATCGTTCAGGGTCCCCAAAATGCCCCGATAGTCTAACACATAGCCAAAATCCTTACCCTCAAACAGTCGGTTCACGCGTGCAATGGCCTGCAGCAGGTTATGCTCTTCCAGATATCGGGCCAGGTATAGCACGGTGTTTCGGGGCGCATCAAAGCCTGTCAGTAGTTTATACACGACAATGAGCAGCTCCACCTCCTCCCCGTCCGATTTGAACAGGTTAACGAGACTGGTCTCATAGTCCTCCTTGTTTTGGAAGCGCTCCATCATGTGCTGCCAGAAGACCTGCACTTCATCGTTGGGATCGTCGTAAATATCGTCATTGCCTTCGCGGGTGTCGGGTGGAGAAATCACCAGCTCGGCGTTTACCTGTCCGCGCTGCTTAAAATATCGATAATACCTTACAGCAGTTTTCCGATCAGGGACAGCCAGTTGGGCTTTGTACTTGGTGCCTTTGAGATGTTTAAGGTAATGCTCGGTCACATCCCCGGCAATTTCCTCAATCACATGCTGGGCGGTAAGCAATTTATTGAGCGAAGAGTAGCGCGTCTTATACTCGACCTTCTGGTCCTGGGTCATCCCTTCCATATCGCGTTCGAAGCCCCGGTCGATCTTTTCTTTCCAGGTGTCGAGGATGGCCGCCCGGCCTTCATAAATAATGGGCACTACCGCTTTGTCCTTGACCGCCTGATCCATGGTATAGGAGTCGATGATGCCGCCAAATTTGCGGGCCGTGCTCTTCTCTTTTTTCATGAGGGGCGTGCCGGTAAAGCCGATGTAGCAGGCATTCGGCAGCACTTTCTTCATCTTGGCATGCATCAGCCCGTACTGGGTGCGGTGCGACTCATCGACCAGCACAAAAATGTTTGGCGACTCGTTTTTAAAGGTCTGCCGGTTGAGGGCTGCGTTAAACTTGTTGATAATCGTGGAGATGTTTTGGGTGCCCCGGTCTTCGACCAGCTCTCCCAGGTGCTTGCCGGTTCGGGCCCGGGTGATGTCCTTGCCGCAGCTTTTAAACGTTTTGGTAAGCTGCTCGTCCAGGTCCGTGCGGTCGGTGACCAAAATGATCCGGTGGGAGGGAATATCATCGGCCAGGGCCAGGTTTTTGGACATGAAGATCATGGTAATCGACTTGCCGCTGCCCTGTGTGTGCCAGATGACCCCACCTTTACGTCGGCCCCCGTCATCGGTTTGACGGATGCGGCTCATCATCCGTTTGACGCCAAAATATTGCTGGTATCGGGCCACTTTACGCACGTTATTGTCAAACACGGTAAACTTTCGGGTCAGCTTCAGCAGGCGCTCGGGGCGGCAAAGGTTATATAAATTCCGGTCCTGAAGGGTGGGCTCCCGGGCTTCTTCTGACGTTTTGG
>DATFLI010000508.1:0-7120 GCA_035267805.1 Balneolaceae bacterium
GTGTCTAAGCACCAGGTTGTACCACAAACTCTTCCTAACGAAGGGGAGAAACTCAAGGACGGCATCGCAGTGCCAAGGGGAGATCCTCCTCTCTTCGTTAGGATAGCGTATCTAACTTTTACTTCAAACATAAAAGGGGAGGCCGCAAAGCGGGAGTGGTGTTCTCTTTAGCTACTTATGTGAGCTACAAGTATCGAAATTGCTAAGTCGCACCGGAGTGCCGGAACACCTCGTAAAGAAGGTTCTTTTTAAGCACACTTATTTATAACAAAGCCGAAGAATGCTGTTCATTTTTTTCACCAAAAAACGAACCAAAAAAGTGTCGGGGGAATCGTAGATTTTGTTCTGCTTAAAATATTATCTCAAAGAAAAGGCAACAGGACAATTACTTCAGTTCATTCAACAAATCCTCAATATCCAAGGGACGGGTATACATATTCAGGGAGCCATCCTCATGATAGGGCCATTGCTCCTTCGGGCGATCCCAATAAAGTTCAACCCCGTTGCCATCCGGATCATCCAAATACAACGCCTCGGATACACCGTGATCGGAGGCCCCGGTCAGCGGGTAATCTTTACCAATCAGGCGTTGTAAAATGGCCGCCAGATCTCTACGTGTCGGGTAAAGAATGGCTGTATGAAATAGGCCGGTACTGTTTTTTGGGGGTGGAGAACCACCTTTACTACGCCAGGTATTGAGACCAATATGGTGATGGTATCCACCGGCTGAAATAAAGGCGGCGCTTTTGCCGTAAGTAGTTGTGATTTCGAATCCCAGCAATCCACAGTAAAAATCCAGAGATCGTTGAAGATCGGATACTTTCAGATGAATATGACCGATGCGTGTCTGGTCGGGCACCGTGTATTGCTCTCTCATAATGTGATAAGTACAGGTTGAAATTGAGTTTGAGCTCCGTTTATGAAAAATGAGTCAGTAAAGTTCCCCTTATGCTCATATCTATAACGCAAATATAAGTGTATTCCGAAGGGGATGTATGGGCAACAACTTTATGGACAAATGCTTCCATTTTAATTGCCAAAGAAATCCAACACATCTTCCAGCGTGCTGCTTTCTGTTTTATACATCTCAGTATAATTGCACCTTGTGCAGGTAATGGTAGTAAATTTCTTGTTTTGGATGTTAAAGAATTTCCATAATCCACCGCCCGTAGCGGCCATCTGTCCGGTCTCAAAATGTCGATTATTACACTTGGGACACTGCCAATGTTGGTGTTGCATAATTTTCTCCGTTGGATTTAAGTGATGCTGTATTGAGTTCAGGAATCGATATTAGATATAGAAATCACAAAATCCAAAAGGCATCTGCTTCTCAAGGCTGAATTTGTTTTAGGTACATAGTTAGAGAAAGGTGAAAGTTGGGATAGTTTGATATAGCTACCTGGCAGCAAATTCAGTCAATCAACAATTTAACACCCCTCGTCCGTCCCAAACGGGACAGACACTCTCCTTGAGGGGAGAATGACAAAATTGAAATAGTGGAACCGGGATGGCCAGTTAAGGTGGTTATTGGTCACTATCTATCCTATTAATCCTTAAATCCTGATTCTTATTAAAGATAGCTGACGATGCAGCATCAAAATATCAATCACTACTTAAATCGGCTGTTTTTTCAGCCCCTTCATGCCATTCGCCGTAAGCTTGGTTCAGCGCCTTCAAAAATATCTCTGTTTCCTGAGCGCCGGAGACCGCATATTTCCGATCAAACAAATAGAACGGCACGCCTTTGATATCAAGTCCCTTGGCAATCTCAATATCATGTTTAACGGCATTGGCAAACTGATCGCTTTCCAGCACCGCCTCGACATCATCGGCTTCCAGCCCGATTTCGGACGCAATTTCCATCAGGGTCTCATGATCCGCGATATTCTTGCCACCGGTGAAGTAAGCATGGAATAACGCCTCCTCGGCTTGATCTCCCTTATCCATTGTTTTGGCAAACTGGATGAGCCGGTGCGCATCAAAGGAGTTGGCAACAACCGCTTGGTCGAAATCATAGGTCAGTCCGACTTCTTGAGCCATATTCGTGACCCGCTGATTCATCTGCCGTGCCTGGTCCACCGACCATCCTTTGGCGTCGGCCAGGTATTCATTGATGCTGGCATCGGGATTGGTTTGCATGCTGGGATTCAGCTGAAAGCTGCGCCATTCTATTTTGATGTCCGTGTTGTGATCGAATTTTTCGAGAGCCTGCTCGAATCGTCGCTTGCCGATGTAGCAAAAAGGGCACATCACATCGGACCATATTTCTACCTTCATAAAAAGAATCAGTTAGATATTTTTGATATTGTTGCGTCTATAATGTAAACAAAATGGAGCGTGAAACATTTCATCTTGTCCCCCGAAAGAAATAGGAGTGACACAACCTGTCACCCAACCTCATTATCTTTCCTGCAAACTGGAATCTGGTTTACAGAACCATGATATTGGCACAGAACCTGTGACCTGTATCCTGCAACTTGCAACTAACAAATCATGGAATTGATTTCAATCGTTTATATTCTCGTTGGCCTTATACTTGGCTATCTGATCGCGTATTTCAAAAACAAAAGCAGTCAGGGCTTAAGTAAAGAAGAGGCTGACGCCTTGGAACAGGAGCGAGAGCAGGCCATGCAGCAGATCTCAAGACTGGAAGAGCGCAATGAAAATCAGTCGCAGCAATTGGAATCGGCGAAGGCCGAATTGAAACAGGCCGAGACCCAAGCCAATGAAGCCGAAAAGCAGCTGGCCGAGTTGAATGCCAACTACCGCAATCTTAAGGAACGGCTCTCCGAGCAGAAAGAGGAGATGGAGCAGCTGCAGGAAAAGTTTAAGGATGAATTCGAGAACCTGGCGAATAAAATCCTCGAGGAAAAATCCCAAAAATTTACCGAGCAAAATAAAGAGAAACTGGATCAGTTGTTGAAACCGCTGGGTGAGAAGATGGAGGAATTTAAGAAAAGGGTTGAGCAGACCCACAAAGAAGACATCGAGGGACGAAGTTCGCTGAAACAGCATCTCGAACATCTTAAAGAGATGAATCAACAGATGGCCAAAGAGGCCAAAGACCTGACGAAGGCCTTAAAGGGCGAATCCAAGACACAGGGGAACTGGGGAGAAGTGATTTTGCAGCGTATTCTTGAGAAGTCTGGACTGACGAAGGGACGCGAATATGAAATCCAGGAACATCATACTACTGATGACGGGCGGCGGCTCTATCCTGATGTGGTTGTGCATCTGCCGGATGAAAAGCGACTGGTGATCGATTCCAAAGTGTCGTTGAAGGCTTATGAGCGTTTTAGTTCAGCCGAGGCTGAAGAAGAGCGCCAGCAGGCATTGAAGGAGCATACCAATTCATTGCGAAATCACGTGAAAAATCTCAACAGCAAAAGTTATGAGCAGCTGTACGGAGGAAAGAGCCCCGATTTTGTGCTGATGTTTGTTCCGATTGAATCGGCCTTTGGAGTGGCTCTTCAAAATGATTCCAGTTTATATTACGATGCTTTCGATATGAATATAGTGATCGTAAGCCCATCGACGTTGCTGGCTACCCTGGCTACTATAGACAGCGTGTGGAAGCAGGAATATCAGAATAAAAATGCGCAGGAGATTGCCAAACGCGGGGGGGCATTGCACGAAAAATTCGTTCTTTTTGTAGAAAGCATGAAAGAAATTGGTCAGCGAATTCGTCAGACCCAGGATAGCTACGATGAAGCACTGGGGCGACTTTCAGAGGGAAGGGGTAATTTGGTCAGGCAGGCTGAAATGTTGAAAGAGTTGGGCGCTAAATCCAGCAAAACACTGCCCGGCGATCTAACCGAACAGCATCAGCTAGGCGATTCCAATGGTCAGCAAGAGGAGGAAGAGACCGAAACCGAGATGAGCGACTAAAACCTCGATTAATAATTTTATTTATCCCCAAAGCTTTTCATATTCCAACCCTATGAAAAAGCCACTTACTTTCTACGGACTTCTATTTCTTTTGCTGGGAATTACCCTTCAGAGTAAAGCACAAAGTGAGATATCCGTAAATACCGGTGGAAATGAACGTCCCAAGACAGTTTCCGAGGGGCGAACGCTCGCACTTTCGAATACCATTATGCCGCTCGGTGTCGGGATGGGGACCGTTGCTTTTGTTAACAATAATACTGTTCGGTCGATAGGAGCGGCTATGGCCGTTTACGGCATTGTCGCGGGGGCCTCAACCGGCAATTTTTATGCTAATGATTATGCCCGGGGTGGGTTGGGTATGGCTGTGCGTTTGGTAGGTGCCTATCTCATGAAGAATGCTACCAGCGAAATTTTTGGTCACCGATTTGCCAATGCCCTGAATATAGATAATAAAGACGTATCTTTGGGCGATACTAAAATATTGATTGGTGCCGGATTGGTGGTTGGCAGCATGATCTATAATTTCATGAGTGTTAATAAATCGGTACAGGAGTATAACAATAGCAAAAAACGATTTACATTGAATGTAAGTCCTGCGGCCGTCAGCAATAAGGTATCTCCCTTGTTAACTGCCAGGCTGAATTTTTAGGAGGTTATAAAGAAGGCAACATCTTTGATATCTGACCCAATCCAGTGCGATGTTAACTCAAATTTAGGCTCAGTTCTTGAATAATATTCGGTAGTTGATCCTGCTAATAATCTAATTTTTATTTCTTTGCAGAGGTTTCACAAGTGAAGCCAGTTTTTTGCCGTCATTATTGGATATCGCCGTGTACCAGATGTCATTCCACTTCCAGGATACCACATGTTTGCCGTTAACTTTATGAATATGATAGTCGGTAGGTTGGGTACAATCTTTGACGGCTTGGGTATCCCGAACCAGCCGTTTAAACTTTTTTAGCTTTTCAAGCTTAAAGGCGAAAATATAAATGTACTGTCCTTCGGACGGGATGTAATATTCAAGCATGGGCGATTTGTAGTGGGGGACAAATTCCCGAAAGACAATTCCTTTTAGTTCGGCATTTTGAATGGCGGGGACAGTCATAGGCATATTATAATCCGAAGCCAAATGAACTTCAGCCGATCCCAGGCTGGCCGTTGCAACTGTAGGCTGCACGAATTGCCCTTTATTTTTGGCAAAATGTTCGTAGGTATATTCCTCCACATTATAAACCGTATTTTGGGGTGAACTAAGGTAGAAAAAATTAAAGAATCCCCATGTCATGGCGGCAATCAATAAGCCGGCCGCGAGTGGAATTAACCACCACCCGGCAGAATTTTTTTTGGGATTAGTTTCCTGATGTGATGAGGGGTGATCTTGGCCGGCAGGTCCACTGTTGGGAACATCATAAATAGGTGCTTCGGATTTGGAGGGAACACCCTCACGCTGAATATTCTTAAGAAATGTCTTTAGAGAATCAGGAGCCTTGGCGCATGGACATCGGGAATGGACAAGGGTTTTGATATTTTTAACGGATTCATACTTCTTCCGAACATCATCATGTTTGGCGATATAATCCAGAAATGCTTCACGCTCATCAATGCTAACCTCGTCATCAACAACAGGTGTAATTAGCTTGAGCGCCTGGACCTTTGTTAGCTCGATCTTACCCATAATTTTTCACTGATAGATGCCACAGATATTATAGAGTTGCATATTCTGATATATAAAACATAGACGCAAGATGCAGTGTTCCAAATTTCTAAGGCGAATTTAATGGCGGGTTTTTTGCACTGATTGACTCATCTATTGCCGAGAAAACATAGAATCCTCCAAGCACCGGTAAGCCTGTTGATAATTTCTCGGAAAGATTGGCTCTAATATCTTCCGAATCATAAAGTTGGGAAATTTTAAAACCATGTTTTCGCAGTATGAATTTAAGTTCTTTCATAGGGGTATGAAACTGTAGTTTTTCTCCCACCAGTTTGACACTAATTTCAAACACTTTTTGATAGAAATAAGGGAGTTCATCAAGAGCAAAATGGGTACTGATAAGGGCCGGTTTGTGCGAAAAGAAATTATTGATATCAGCCAGTGATTGCTCTACTGTTTCGGCTTCCAGGTAGTCGAAAAATCCTTCGGCAATAATCAAGGTTTTCTTTTCAGGATCTATATGCCGGGGTAACAAATCCCGAATTTTGTCTTTGGGAAGAAATGCCTGGACAATTCGGGGATGATGTTGACCGGGATAGTTACGTATAAAAAAATTGCGTTTTAATACCGTCATATACGGGGTATCAAACTCAAAACATGATACCCCCCGATTGGCATAATAGTAGGCCAGATGGTCGAATCCGGCTCCTAATACAATAATTTGTTTATATCCTTCCTCCACAAATTGCTGTGTCATTTGTTGTATGTACCACTTTCGCGCTACTACATGAAGAAGATCCCCCGGAAGTAACAGCTCCTCACCCCAAATATAAAATGCACGCACCCATCGGAATTTAAGCCAATACCGGTAAAACCGGAATGGGGCGGGCAGGGAGTCCAGAAGATTCTCATAAAACTGAATAACAGAGTCATCAAAAATCGAACGGAAAGAATCGATTTGTGTCAGCCCAAAAAATTTTATCGCGACAAATGCCGCTGTCTGGCTCAATTGATTGGATTTCATTTAAAAAAGATTATGTATTTAGTGATAAAAATTATGTACCTTGCGAGCCAATTATTTCCAAAGGAGAAATGCTTAAAATAAACTCTAGAAAGTTACGAACAAACCTTCACGATTTAGGGCAGGCTGTCAATGTTATAACCACCGGACGTTGGCTTTTTTACTGCATAATTATTGGTGTCTGTGCTGGAATATTTGCCACCATGTTCAGCTACCTTCTGGAAATTATCCAGGAGTTCACCATTCAACACATGGCAGGTATCCAACTGGCTAAACCAGCCGGGGATAGCGGTATCAGTTTACTGATGTTTCCCGAAGCCCTGATTCGTGCGATATCATTTCATCAACGCTGGTTAATCATCTTATTGCCTACGGTCGGCGGACTCATTTCAGGTTATCTTGTCTTTACCTTTGCACCTGAAGCCGAGGGCCACGGAACCGACGCGGTAATACGCTCCTTCCATCATAATAAAGGATATATCCGTCCGGTGGTTCCTTTCGTGAAATTGATTGCTTCAGTCTTTACCATCGGTACCGGGGGTAGTGCCGGAAAAGAG
>DATFLI010000509.1:0-2651 GCA_035267805.1 Balneolaceae bacterium
TATGCTCCGTCGGGCGCCGGTAATACTTCGACATTCACCTTTTGCTTTACTTTTTGGGATGGATATAAAACCCAGGCAAACGTCGATGAAGTATCTTTTTGAGTGGTATGATAGGTAGCACAATAATTGGGAACCTTACTGTTATATTTTTGGCTATACCATCCCTGAATGTGATTACCTTTCATCCCTTTTATCATGTCTAATTTCCACCTATCGGGCTCGGCCGGAATAAGCTGAAATTGATTTTTCAGGGAATCGGTTGCTACGACAGTTGTGTGGTTTCGGGTAACTTTAACTTTTGGACTAATATGCCATAATGGTTCAATTTCACGCGACTGTTTGGTCGATATATGATCCACAACCACCCAATAGCGTTTATATAAAAACAGGACGGCCCGTTGATGTTTAGCCGGAATCCGTTCACGCTCGTTTTTATCAGATTTCCACCAGTTTGATCCGAATCCTTTATTATAAGAGCCCAAACAAAAGTCAAAACCCGGCTGTATGCTATAATTATTTTTGATCGGCTTTTCAGCTAATTCCTTGTAAGGCAATTGCCCTTTCCCATCAACCAAAATCACGTTGTGGGATCGTGATGATACAAAATACAAACGCCATTTATCCCATTTATAATAATATCTCCCCGCATCAACCAGCCAATCATGACCAAAGGATGCTACTGAAAGCTGAAGTTTGTCGTTGTGCTGATGATGATTCCCCCAGGGTCCGACATCAAAAAATGACCACCGCGCATCAGGATCCCAGCCACTGCGCATCACCATATGGCCGGCCCAGGGGAAAAATACAGAAGGTCCCTGCTTGGGTTTAACCCCTTCATTTCCATTAGAAGCGATATAGGCCCATTCCGGGTGATCATATTTCCCGGCTGCCCCCCGAATGAAATCCCTGTTATAATCCAGATTTGAATCATTATTGAGCAATCCATATCCGTTGGGACGCATGGTAAATGCCAGGTAATCATACATCTTCACAATCGTGTTGCGAATAAACGAAGGTACACTTTCGTCATTTTTTCGATTCAAATCATAAAAAGCCTCAAAATTTCTAAGGGCCACTTCATGATAGTGACTTGTAAGTTCGTTTTGCGCTCCATCGGGATACACCTCATAGCGAACTTCCTCTTCCATTTTTTGCCGTGCATGATTCAGCCACTCCTGGGCATGTTTAAATTCTGGCCAATAAAACGCCGTCGCAGCTAAACCATTTAATTCCATGGAAGCCCAATTGGAATGCATGCGATGATAATTCAGAATATAATCAGCCTGTTTCGGGATGCTTGAAAGCATCAGAATACGCGCAACATCAGAAAATTGCGGAGCCGATTGGAAACCATAGAAGGCTCTTGGCCAATGATTTGTTGTCAACCGCAGTCCAACTTCCAATTGCCTCCATGTCACGGTTTGCACTTCTTTACCCGGCGCCGGATTGTTATACACCCAATCCGTTAGCAGATTATTAAACTTTTGGGAGTAAACCGATTTGTTTGTATGATTATGGGCATATAACAGATCATTAAAATAACTCTGTCGATTCAAAAAATATCCCCATTCCTTGTCCTCCCTGGGACCCAGATTTTTCCAATTTAAGGAACCGTCATCATGTGAAGGCTGCTTCCCTTTTACACCCTGAAAAGTAAATACATTATTCAGCACCTCGTTAGCCGATTTTATTTCCTGTTTTCCGTTTTCCGTGTTAACCTTCTGAAGCCACGGGTATTCACTTTTGCTTTTATTTTTATAATAATCGACTAATGCTTTACATGCCGCTATCCACTTTTCCTTTTTAACCAAATTTTTTACATCAGCCAAGCCTGGGTAATCCAAATTAAGATCATTGAATAGTCCGCGGATAAGATCTGGTTTCTCATTTACCAACGCATTCAGATTATTTGGGTAATTACCGGGTATAGCGGATCGATTCGTCATCATTCGGAAAGATGAATTTGATGATTGACTTGTAGCTAATCTGGGGCATAAAAGGCAGATTACAAAAATAACGAATAGTCTAAATGGGTAAGATCTCATGGATATTTTTAAAACCGCTATATAAATTTTCGAATGACTCTAATTCTAATTAATCCTTCATTAAAATCCGACTAACACTCTTTCCAGCTTGGATACCATCAGGAAGTGTAAAGGCTATGGTTGTTTCTTTCTTCTTATTATCATAATTGCAATGCTTTCCTTCATAATGTCCCATCATAGTGATTGATACATCATTGGGCAGTTCCGGAGGTACCGCAACCGTCATTTTCAACCCCTGGGTTACACGCTGGACCATAATCATACAGGGAGTATTTACAGTTATTTCATTATTCCCATCAATCCTTAAGTTTCCCTCTTTATAAAATACGATTTGAGTCAGACCGGCATCTTCATCCTGAATCGCCTGAACTTCTGTTGTATTCGATAAAATATGTACGGTCGGACTTTTTAATAATTCTGAAAATCGTTCCTGATCAATACCCGGCTTAATCATATAAGCATAGGAAGCTGATTTCGGCCCCGATCCATGATCAATCCACAAGTTGAATACATCCCGGGAAATAGATTTTTGTGTACCATCGGTGTACACATTACACCAGCTCCCGGTTTGCTGAACTGCATCTACATGTACATTTTCCGGCTGTA
>DATFLI010000510.1:0-2454 GCA_035267805.1 Balneolaceae bacterium
GGATTTAAATTGTGGAACCAGTTACCAGCAGTTAGGAAAAGCAGTTAAGCAAGGTCTGATCAAGGAAGAAACAATCGATCAGTCGCTACAGCGCCTGTTTGAGGCCCGGTATCATCTGGGGATGCACGATGGTCAGGAAACGGGGCCTTATACCGACATCCCTTATTCGGTTGTCAGCAGTTCAGAAAATAAGCAGAAGTCGCTTGATATGTCCCGTGAATCGATTGTACTGCTGAAAAATGATAATCATAACTCTTCGGACAGCCCCATGCTTCCACTGTCTGACGACATAAAAAAGCTGGCTGTCATTGGTCCCAATGCTGACGATGACTGGGTGATGCTGGGCAACTATCACGGTACCCCGGATGAAATTATTACCCCACTCAAAGGCATCAAAAAGAAAGCATCCGAGCGAAATATTGATGTACTTTATGCCCAGGGATGTGATATCGCCGAAGGATGGGAGTCGCTGAATATAATCTCGTCGGAGAACCTAGTTCCCTCTCAGGGATCCGGTTCCGGATTATATGGTGAATATTTTGACAATGAGGATTTTAAGGGTTCGCCTTCGAAGTCACGGGTTGATGAGGTCGTCGATTTTACCTGGAAGGATGATACGCCGGTAACGGGCAAGATGGCAGACCCATTTTCAGTACGTTGGACCGGAAAGCTTAAGGCTCCTAAAACAGGCACCTATGTCATCGCTTTTAAGGCCAAGAATGCCTATAAGTTTTATTTTGAAGGTAAATTGAAGGCCAAATCGGAATCCGAACACGATCCCAACGAACGACGCATAAGAGTAGACCTCAAGGCCGGGCAAGAATATCCTTTGAAAATAGAGTATATCAACCGCGGGCCCGATCCGCAGGCGCATTTAAGCTGGAGTGTTCCTGATCGTAATCTTGAAGCCGAGGCCATGGATGTGGCTAAACAGGCAGATGCAGTTATATTATGCATGGGATTGAATTCGAGTCTCGAAGGCGAAGAGATGCCCATCGAAATTGAAGGATTCAACGGCGGCGATAAGACGAATCTGCAGCTGCCGGCTACGCAGCTCAATTTAATGAAAAAGCTTCACAGCCTCGGCAAACCGACGGTCTTGGTGCTGTTGACGGGGAGTGCGGTAACTTTCCCCTGGGCCGAGCAGAATATCCCGGCAATTCTGGAAGCGTGGTATGGCGGACAGGAGGGCGGTAATGCTATCGCAGATGTTCTTTTTGGGGATTATAATCCCGGTGGGCGCCTCCCTGTTACGTTCTATGAAAGCATCGACGATGTGCCCACCTTTACCGATTACAGCATGGATGGGCGTACTTACAAATATTTTGAAGGCACACCATTCTATCCCTTTGGGTACGGTTTGAGTTACACAACATTTACCTATTCCGATCTCCAATTGCCGGACACAGTTTCAAGCGGTCAGCAATTACAGGTCGAGGTAACTGTCAAAAATACGGGAAGAATGGCCGGGGATGAGGTTGTACAGCTTTACCTCAGTCACCCGGATGCAACTATCCGCAAGCCGCAACGAAGTCTGCAGGGATTCGAGCGTATTCACCTTCAGAAGGGAGAATCCCAAATCGTACGTTTTTCGCTCGATCCAAAACAATTAACGCTGGTTGACAAAACGGGCACTCGCATCCCACCAAAAGGACATTTGAAAATAAGTGTAGGAGGCAAACAACCCGGTTTTTCGGGAAGGCCCGACGCCCAAACCACCGAAGTTCTTGAGCAGACCGTTGCCATCGGATAACGGCTCTGTAATTCTTGCATTGTAAGTACTAAGAATTCAGATGTATTTTGATTCATCCCAAAAGAAATCTCAGGATCTTAAAAATCAGGTAAATCATGAGTGAAACAAATAAGGATTCCCAAAATAATGCAAAACACAGTTCTCTTTATATAACGGCTATTACGCTTGTCGCTACGTTGGGGGGACTTCTGTTCGGTTACGATACCGCCGTGATATCCGGTACGACCAGCGCGTTGAGAAGCTTTTTTATCAAGCCTATGCAGGGCAATTCGGCTTTGGCCGGCAATGTGATTTTCCAGTATAAGGTAATTGTTACGTTGTGTGTGTTTATCACGGTCGTTCTCATCTGCAGTTTTATGTTTAAACTGTTCGACCGAAAAAAAGCAGTCGGCTATTCTGTGCTCCTGATTATAGTCGGATGGCTGGTCTGGTACTTCCGCTTCTGGTCGCAGCCGAACGTGCTGACGGAGAGCATGGCCAACGCTATCGATGGATTTACGATTTCCAGTGCGCTTGTAGGCTGTATTATCGGGGGATCAATTGCCGGTTATGTGAGTCAGGCGGCGGGACGAAGAAATGGCATGCTGCTGGCGGCCGTGCTATTTACGATTTCGGCAATCGGGTCTGCCATTCCCGAGACGATCAACTTTCTGCAGGTTTCGGTTATAAGCTCGTTCATTTTTTATCGTGTGATTGGGGGG
>DATFLI010000511.1:0-7601 GCA_035267805.1 Balneolaceae bacterium
CCACCGAAATCTTAACCGTATCAGAATTAGGTTCTATCCGCACTTTAATCAATCCCTCTTTATTTGAGTATTGAATAGCATTTTCGATTAGATTGCTCAACACCCGTTCAATAAGTGCAATATCACCCCTTACGAGAGGTAGCGTCGGAGGAGCTTCAGCTTTAATATTAATCCCTTTATGATTTGCCTGTTGCTCAAATTTTAAGGTTACATCCTGAACCAAATCCCCAATTGAAAATGGTTCAAACTCCGGATCTACCTGTTTGGTGTCCAACTTAGAGAGTTCGAATAACTCTTCCACCAACTGTCGAAGCATCGTCGTGTTTTTCAGAATTACCTCCAGGTACTGCTTGCGTTTCTCGGCATCAAGATCCGAGTTTTTGAGCATAATCGTTTCCAGGTATCCCTGAATCGAAGCAAGCGGACTTCGCAAATCGTGCGATATGTTGGCAATAAGCTCGCGCCGCAGACGGTCGGTCTTTTCCAGCTCCTTAACATTTTCCTGAATAGTATCAGCCATCTTATTGAAACTCCGGGCCAGCCGACTGATTTCATCATTAGAGTGTACGGGAACCCGTTTATCCAAGTCGTTTCGATCGAAGCCTTCTATAATCTCCGTCATTCTTCGAAGGCGCTTGGTCAGGAAAGCGAACAGGATCAGTCCCACAATACCGGTAGCTAAAAGAATGATCACGAAAATTTTGAGGCTTGTCCGAAGAAAATAGCTGTTCTGCAGCATATTCAAGGCTGAGTCATATTTTTCTCCGCCCAAAATAATGTAGATATAACCTTTTTGAGAAGGTCCGAGACTTATTCGCGCTGCGGAGAATGGTTTTTCTGTTCCCGGATTCCTGGGATCCTGCCCCAAAATCAAATGGTTATATTTCCCGTTTATAAAATCACGGACGGGCTGTAGGTGTACCGAATCGTCTTTCACTTTGTGCGGCGGATTGATGAAATACGCCAAGATCTTACCGTTAGGATCAAGGATGTAGATTTCTACTCGTGGGTTTACTACCATCATTTCGTGGATGGAGTGCTTGATTTTATCCACATCGAAGCTATCCTGCAGCTGGGGTTCAAACTCCGAAGCCATATTCCTGGCAAGATTCAAATTCAGCCGCTGATCCGCCTGCCGTACAAATTGCATGGATGAGTTGTAAGTAATAAGGATTTGAGCAACTCCCAATCCTATCAACAGGAATAAAAAGACGAGCGATAGTTTTCCGTAAAAAGACGTTAGCAGTTTTTTCATTCCTCAAGCTCCTCCATTTCTACAAACCGGTATCCCACGCCCCAAACGGTTTTGAGATAGGATGGATTTGAGGGATCTTCTTCAATTTTATTCCGCAGGCGATTTATGTGCGAGTTAACAGTATGATCGTAACCTTCAAACTGATATCCCCAAATTTTTTCCAGCAATTCCTGCCTTGAAAATGCCTTTCCCGGGTTGGAAGCAAACAGTTGTAGCAGCTCGAATTCCTTTGGCGTCAGTGAAATTATTTTCTCCTTCAGCGTTACTTTTCTTTTTTGGGGAGCAATAACCAAATCCTTAAACACCAACTGCTTATCTTTGACCAACTTCTGTGAAGATTGATGCTCGACTTCGACTCTCCGCAAGTTGGCCTTGATTCGAGCCAGTAACTCACGAATACTGAACGGCTTCGTCAGATAGTCATCGGCTCCGAGTTCCAATCCCAAAACTTTATCGAATTCTTCCGATTTAGCCGTTAGTATCAGGATAGGTGTTTGAATATCTTCCGAACGCAGTTTTTTACAGACTTCCAAACCATCTAATTTGGGGAGCATTAAATCCAGGATAATCAAATCATAAGTTTCAGTCCTGGCTTTTTTCAATCCCGCTTCTCCATCAAAAGCTTTATCCAATACATACTCCGAACCATCAAGATTTATCCCGATCAGATCTGTAATTTCTTTGTCATCTTCTACTATGAGAATATTTTTTTGACCCATACGGATAACTACTAAGCTTTCAACAAAAATACAAAAAGCGGGAGTAACTGAGATTTTATTTTAATATTCAAAGCCTATCTGCTTAAAATAGTAGATTAAATAAATAAGTGTAAGAAGCCGCTTCTATAACGCTACAGAGAACGACTTCCTACAAGGATCCTAATTTTTATTTATTCACGGTCCGTATCGTAACTTTAATGTGCGAGGCCACATCTCCATAGTCATAACCGTCGTTAATCTGCCGAACGTTGGGATTCGGATCGTCCGGACCGGTATTCATTGCACTCTGCCTTGGAGCCTGATTACTACCGACTCCCGGCTCTTCATTGGCTTCAGTGCCGGCATCCCACAAGACGATCTGGTCTGTGACATTACCCGTAGTTGGTGTTCCGTTGGCAAACAAATCAATGCCTGACTCCTTGGGGCTATAAAAAGCATCATTCGATTGGGCAAACATAGTTGCAAAAGTCAATTTTTCTCCCTCATGCGCCATAAATGTGAAAGTGAATTGGTGACCCGGAAAAGCTGGCATGGCCTCCGTAGATCCATCGGGCATAGTAAACACTCCACTGTCTGACACAGTTTGCTCGGATTGTAAGGCCGTACCCAGCATTTCCGGATTCCCATCTTCAGCAACACCTTCTATCCCATTATCCGGAGCCGACTTGCCAGACATAAAAATTGGATTTGATCCATTATAAATGGCAAAGGCCCCCGGAGATAGCGGTACGGTCAATCCTGTCTTTTGCCCTAAACTGGCTTTAAGATTCATGGGATTCCCATCTTCGGCAAGGGCTTCCAGGCCATCCCCATAATCGGCTTGACCAAGTGTGTAAATCAACCCCTTCTGGTTAGCAGAATGTACCAGCCAAACGCCCGGAGAAATCAACACAGGTTTACCGCCTTCGGATGTTTGCAGGGTATTACTGTCGGATTCATTTTCGATACGTACTTTGAATCCGTACTTGCCGGTTGACATCAGCGTAATTTTGATCATCTGATCATTGGATGGCAAATTGGAATCGTCTACTAGGCGCACATTCGGATTATCATCGGCCGGACCGGTATTGGGGCCACTTTGTCGCGGCGCTTGGTTATCTCCCACACCGGGCTCCTGATCCTCCTCGGTACCGGCATCATACAAGTCAATTTGCGATGTAACATCACCTGTCACTTTCGTACCGTCATTGTTGTAAAGAGCAATGCCGTCTTCATCTGTCGCAAAAAACCAATCATTCGACTGGCCGAACATGGTAGCAAGCGAAAGGTGGGCACCAACCGGCGCAGTAAATTCAAATTCATAGGCATCGCCCGGCTTTAACGGTCCGGGATCCGAGGCGCTTACGGGAATCGTAAATGCATCACTTTTAAGAATCGGATAAGCCTGACCGGCATTTCTGACCGTAACCTCAAATTTTGCGTTTTGGAGGCTAGCGTGATTACCGTCTTTACATGCAGCTATCGCTAATGCAAAAACCACCAATAAAATCGGGATGGGAAATTGTTTATAAATTCGATCCATGGTACTTACCTGTTTAATTAGAGTTTATTACTACTCAATAGGTAAGCACCGGCGGATCCAATTTTGTCACGAAAGTATAACGAATCTCTATTAAGTCTATCACAGACAAGGTTAAAATTCGCCCATCTTCAGCTTATTGTTTAATTTTCCTGTTCATCATCTTTGGGATTCCCTGCTGCACCGCTCAATTTTGAAAGCGTCATCTTATGTATCAGCAAGCTACCCTGCCCCTCCGGCCTTAACCCGACACTGCCAGTAAAAAGTAGACCTGCGATCCTAAAAGGAAGAGGTTTTACAACTCAGCAATAAAAATATTGCGTGCCATATCGTGTCCTATGGCCTGTTCTTTACCTTCAAGCAGTAGCATTATCGGACCTTTGAAAGGGGCTTTTTCTTTAATGGTTATTTTTATCCCCGGAAGTAATCCAATTTTCTCCAGGTAGCGCAGCAGTTCAGGTTCTTGGTCCTTTACCCTGCTCACGATATACTGCTTGTTAGCCTGCGCCTCTATTAACGGATGGGCATCCATCTTTGGCATTAATCCCTCTTTTGTAGGGATGGGATCCCCATGCGGATCATGAGTAGGATCGTTGAGGACTTTAGCAATTTTGTCTTCAAAACGCTCCGATATATGATGCTCCAGTTTTTCGGCCTCATCATGCACTTCATCCCAGGAATAGCCCATAACCTCTAGTAGGTAAAGCTCCAGCAAACGATGATGACGAATGATTTCTAGGGCAATTTTTTGGCCTGATTTTGTAAGAGTTGCTCCTTTATATGATTCGTAATCAACAAGTCCCATTTTAGACAGGCGTTTTACCATATTGGTAGTGGAGGCCGAAGAAACACCCAATGACTCTGCAATCTTGGTTGTAGAGGCTCCTTTACCCTCCGATTCCAGGGTATAGATGGCCTTTAAATAATCTTCAACAGCCTGGCTTAAAATCATACAATTACAAAATCATACTTTCACTGATATTTTTCCCCTTACACAGAAGAAAATATCAAAATTTTTAATCACAGATATTTTTGTTAATCAACCAGCCGCTACAAAAATCTTTAATGGACCTCGATATTAAGCTTATCCAGGTACTCTTTAAATGATTCATCTTTGTATCGCTCGGCACCTACGTATGCTAATAGTTTATCAAAAATTTCCGAACGAAGAAATCCGGGCTGTTTACCCAGAATTTTTCCGTCCGAATCGATAAATATGGTAGTAGGTGTTCCTGAAACTCTGAATTTTCTCGCTAATGCTCGCTGGGTAACCTTTCGTCCGTTAAAAATTACTTTTTGATCAGATTCCACATCCAAGCTAACGGGATAGAAATATTTTTTCAGACTATCCTGAACCGATTTATTAGGAAACACTTGCTTGTGCATTCGTTGGCAATATTGACACCAGTCCGCTTCGGCAAATAACATGACTTTCATATTATTCTCAGAAGCTTGCTTTTGGGCGTTTCTCAATGACATCCAGCTGACGGGTTGGGCCATGGCAAGCAGAACACATGCAAACAAAAAGAAGAGTAAAAAGCCGGCATGTTTTTTCTTTGTTCCTAAATCTAAAAATGTATTCATTATTTCTTCAATTTAATAATCATCATCGTCATATCATCATGCTGTTTGGCTTCACCAATATAGGTACTAACATCTCGTGAAAGCTCTTGAAGGATCTCGGGGGCGGACATATCTTTATTCTTTTTGAGTAGATTATTGAGCCTATGCGTCCCATAGGACGTGTGATTTTCGTTCAGCGCCTCAACAATTCCATCCGTATAGAGAACCAGCACATCATCATCGGAAAACTCAAGTTTTACCTCTTCAATATTCTTATCAAATACCTCACTTTTTGTTAATCCTATACCTATACCTTTTGGTTGCAACTCTTCGACCACTTCTCCACGGGTATTCATTTTAAGAATAGGATTATGACCGGCACGAGCAAAATGAAATATCCCGTTTTTCAGATCTATAATTCCATAAATAAGAGAAATAAATATGCCACGCGGAGCATTATCGCAAAAAAGACGATTCGTTTTTTTTAGAATCTCAGCCGGGGATTCGCTTTCTCTGCATAAACTATGCAATATTCCTTTTATAAAAGTCATATAAAAGGCAGCCTGAATGCCTTTTCCGCTTACATCTCCAATTGTCACTGCGACTTTGTCTTTATCGAGTTGGATAAAATCATAATAGTCACCGCCGGTCTCATAGGCAGGCTGACAAATGGCTGCCAATTCCAGGTGATCAAATTCCGGCGTACGAAGCGGTAAAAAGGATTGCTGCACTTCACGGGCGATCTGTAATTCCTGCTTGATGCGCTCTTCCTGTGCCAGCTCTTCTACATATTCGGGCACATAATCAGATAATACTTTCTCGTCTTTTCCCCGAGACATGGCTACAAACCCTATGATCATCAAGAATGCTATCAATCCCAAGAAGAGAATGAAGATATATTCATCGAGTGAACCACCAACCACCCAACCGGAAGTCGTCAGTGTTAGTCCCATAAATAGAAAATGGGAAAGCAAGAGAGTCAGGAAATCCCATCTGATATAAATGAGAGTCAAAAAGAGCCCCAAAATACCACCGATTATGCTTTCAGCCCAAAACGGACCATAATGACCGGTTACCGGAATTACAATTACGCAAGCGATTACCATGGCAGCGGAAGCTGTAAGCCTGCTCTTACTCATGGCATACACCTGTCCCCCTAAAACGAGAAAAATACCTATTATAATTATCAGCGAACTCCACCCGCTATATAATGGCGTATATAAAAGTGGCCAGGCCGCCCTTTCGTGTTGAAAAACATGCCTGATATCGAAGTAAGCGTGGGGAAAAAGCCAAAGCGTTAAAGTCCATACACCCGCCAGAATAAAACTAAGGATCACCGAACGCACCAACATTGAACCAATGGGCTTATTATAAACCATACCCTGCCGAAGATAATCATACATCGCAAGCTTCTTGCCCCAATGCTGGCGATTGATGGAATCCCCAATTGAAAAGAACACAAACATGCCCAGTGAAGCAGCCGCACCGCCCAATCCGGCTCCTATCATGATACCAATAGTCTCAGTCCAGTCTGAAGAACCGGAGAATGGCCCCATATTAGGAAGTAGACTCATTAAAATGATCAGCGAAACCATTACACCGGCCAGAATAGAGACCACGAGAGCAGGTTTGGTGTCGATGGCCCTGGCACGAATTCTGAAAAAGAATATCACAAGACCCGCAAGACATAATAATAATATCAACGCATTTTCTATCAACGAAGCAATATCCTGCAACGAACTGCCCGATTGGGAATGCGGATTATAGACAGAGGAAATATCCAGAAGGCCGCCGGTGGCACTTATTTTAACGTTTAGAAAAAGTTGCTGATTCAACTTGGGATTTGCCAGCTTGAACCGAGCCATAGCAGTGTTAACCCCATCAATTCGACCCAATTGCACAGAATCTCTTTTGAATTCAGACTGCTGCCAACCGGTTTTTGAAAGGTAATGTGTAGCCATCTCAAACACATCCTGCCCGGACAATAAAAAAGGTCCGCGTCCATGCAATCGATCAGACAATTCTCTGATTTCTTTTCTCGAACTCAGGGAGTCGGGATGCCAGTTGTGCCGCACATCGATTATTAATTTTTGGGTAAGCACCGAGTCGCTATATTGCGATAAGACTGAAATCAGGCTGTCTTTTGCCGCTGTAAAAGCTGAAGCTATTGCCGGACGATTTACAATCTTATATGGCAAATAATCATTGGGATTTATGAATTCCAGGAATTCGCCTTCCGGTCTAAAACGAATCTTAATCGCATTATCCCTTTGGTTGGAACCGGACTGCTCATCATCCGAACCCGAACTCATACTAAAAGTCTGCCTGTCTTTAGCAATTTTTTTGAACTGAACCTCCCAATAAAACGGCTCAATATTGGATACCTCATTATTGCGAAAATAATCAATCATCTTTTCACGGCCCATGGTTGCCTGAAGGCTATCGAGCAATTTTTGATTGGCATGAAAACTAGTCTGAATCCGGTATTGGCTGGACTCATAACCTAATGATTCAAACTCAGATACAGCCTTTTTCTCAATCGACG
>DATFLI010000512.1:0-4254 GCA_035267805.1 Balneolaceae bacterium
ACCGTATGGGCCGGTATAGAATTGGGAATGCCTGCACCAAGCGCCGATTCGCGGGCAACGTTACTGGTATTCACATCTTGGATAACGTTGCCCATGATAACACGATCGAGGTCCTTTCCGCTTATTGGGACTCGGCCAATCAGCCCTTCGATGGCCATGCGCCCCAAATCATAAGACATTAATTTTTTATAGCCCGTGCCGGATCGCTGAAAAGGAATTCGAGCACCGTTAACGAAAACCGCTTCGAATGGATAGTTACTATTTGATTGATCAGCCATAATATTTGGTTAGGTAATGTGAAAAACCAACAAAACTTTATGTCAGCTAATTTGCCTGAATGATAACCATAAGTCAAGATTAACTTAACACTGTTAAGTAACAAAAGGTTTGTTTCTTAGGAAAGGGCGATAAAATGTTTTGTGTGGAAAGAGAATATCCGTATATTTGTGATCTCTCAAAATGGGCATTGATATTCCGCATTTTGAGAATTTAATTATTGATTAGAGTAGTTAGCTCAGCTTGTTCAGAGCATCCCGATTTATCGGGAGGGGCACTTATTTAGCAGCGTTCTTTGTTCAATGTTGAGAAACATATTTTGGGTGGTTAGCTCAGCTGGTTCAGAGCACCTGCCTTACAAGCAGGGGGTCACAGGTTCGAATCCTGTACCACCCACATAATTATAAGTCGTTGATTCGGATAGAGTTAGCGGCTTTTTTTAATTGAAAAAACCTGTCGAAATAACGTGCTTAAATTATTCGGGGACAACAAGGGGACAACAGAATGAGTTTTACCCCATTACTTGCAACACGTTTTTCAATATGAATTAGAGCGTTAAATTGATTATGGAACTAAAGAAAGTTATTTATATCTAAATCTATGGCTAAGTTTCCTTCATGATCGATTGTGGTATCTCCTTTAACGCTAGCGAGCCTCCAGTTAAAGAATTGGCAATTCCCCGTTCATCTGATTTTTCAAATGCCAACTCAAACACCGACCGAGAATCCTCTGATTTGTACTGATAGTTGCCCTTAAGTTGCTTCGTTAAAACATTGATTAATTGTAATCCCAGGGTATTGCTGTTATGAGGATCAAAAGAGGCGGGTAAATTGGCTCCGTTGTCTATGGCCAGCAGAAATATTTGCCGCCCATTCTTTCGGGTTTCTACGGTTATTGTGCCGTCAGACTTACCATGAAAAGCATGGTGTATAATGTTTGAGATCACCTCGTTCAGAATCAAGGCAGCCGGTATGGCCTGGTTTACATTTAACGTGACCCCCTCGGTATCAAAATTCAGGGTTATTTCGGCAGGAGCTTGAAAGGTGTCTACAATGCTTGTAACCAAAGGTTTTAAAACCGCATCAAAGTTTACATGGGAAAAGCTATTTGACTTGTAGATGTGCTCGTGAATGTTAGCTATTGACTGGATACGATTAATGCAATTGAGGAGCTTATCTCTTACTTTCCCGTCCAGTTCATTGAATGCTTGCAATTGCATTAAGCTGGTAATAACAGCCAGATTATTTTTTACGCGGTGGTGAACTTCACTTAGCAGGGTTTCCTTTTCCCGGAGGGATTCATTGAGCACTTGCTGCTGGTGTTTTTGAGAGGTAATGTCTCTTTTAATTCCAATCCAGTGCGTACAGTGGCCATCCGTGTCAAAAATGGGGGAAATTGAAATACTGGTCCAAAATTTTTCTCCATTCTTTTTGTAATTAATCACCTCTGCCCGCCCAGGCTGTTGATTTTTGATGGCATACCTTAGCTTATCCAGTTCTCTTCGATCCGTTTCGGGGCCCTGTAAAATACGGGGAGTTTTACCAATGACCTCTTCTTTGGCATAGCCGGTCATCTGAACATAGGCATCATTCACATACACAATTTTAGGGCCATAAGGCGGATTCATCGAATGCACCTTGGTTACTAGCACCGCATCAGTGGTGTGCTCAATGATCTCTTTGAATAAAAATTTTTCCATAAATCTATCCCCTTTTTCGGATAGTGTATCTACCCCAACCTTGTCTCAACCCTTTATTATAATAATAATAATATATAAGGGTCTTAAATTATATAAACCATTAAATAACAACAAATGCTTAAAATTATTTTGACTTTGATAGGAAACAAATACGCCTGCGGGTACATTAATAAACTGAATAACAAACATACTTTTTGCTCTTTCCCCTCCCAGTGCTTAGAATGAGAGCAAATATAACGTTGGTTTCTTAACAATTACAGATGCAGATAGAGATGATTACCCCGCGAAAAGCCCTCGATAATGCTTTTCTTCAAGAACCGATTACCGAAGCCGATTTTGAGCAGTTTCGCCAGCGATTGCTTCGGCTCCTGCGTCATGCCGATGATGCCGTGGAGCAGGGGGAATCCGAAGAGCACCTGAAAAACCTGATCAAGCCCTTCTTTAGCAATACCAATTTTGAGGAAGACTACTTCATCAATACCAAAGAGCGGCAGGATCTGGCCATCCATAACGGTAAGACCGGGAAATCATCGGTTGGCGTGATCATTGAGGCTAAGCGGCCCTCCAACACGGCAGAGATGATTACCGGCGATGATATCAACCGGAAGGCCTTCCACGAGTCTATTCTCTATTACCTGCGCGAGCGCATCGAAAACGGGAACGAGGATATTACCCACCTGATTATTACGGATATCTATAATTGGTATATCTTCGATGCCCAGGATTTTGAGCGCCTTTTCTATGAGTCGAAGAAACTTACCGGCTGGTACAAGGAGTGGAACCAGGGCCGGAAAGTGAGTTCCCGTACGCAGTTTGTCTATGATCACTTGTCCGAATTTGTGGAAGAGCTCGACGGGAGCATTAAGGCGGCTAAAGTAGATCTGAGCAGCTATCGAAGACTGCTGGAGAAGGAGGAGCTGAGCCGGGACGAGCAGAAGAAGCTGGTGCCGATCTTTAAGCTTTTTACGCCTACGCACCTGCTCAAACAACCCTTTGCCAGCGACAGCAATGAGCTCAACAAGGCGTTTTACCGTGAGCTGCTGTATATCATGGGCCTCAAAGAATACAAGGAGAAAGGCACCCATTATATCACGCGGCTGGATGAGGACAATCGGCAATATGCGTCCCTTATTGAAAACACGATCACCCAGCTTAAGAGCCTGAACGTGCTTTCCCGGCTGCCGAACAGGTCTGCGTTTGGAGCTGATGAAGAGGAGCAGCTGTTCAACGTAGCCATCCAGCTGCTGATCACTTGGATCAATCGGATCCTGTTTTTAAAATTACTGGAAGCCCAGCTCTATAAGTATCACCGGGAAGACGAGCGATTCCGCTTTTTAAGCCACGAGGAGATTGAAGAATTCGACGGGCTCAACAAACTATTCTTCCAGGTACTGGCGGTTTCCTACGAAGACCGATCGGAACGCATCAACATACATTACAGTCATATTCCGTACCTGAACAGCTCCCTGTTTGATGTCGCCGATATTGAGCAACAGGCGATTCGCATTTCGGAACTGGAGGATGGCCTGGAGATGCCGGTTTACAGCCGCAGTAAAATCCGAAGCCGGGACGGGCAGCCCTTAAAGGGTGAAAAGCTTTCGGCGCTGGAATACCTGTTTCGATTTCTGGATGCCTATAACTTTAATACCGAAGGCACGGCTGAAGTCCAGAAAGAGGCCAAGACGCTCATTAACGCTTCGGTGCTGGGACGTATCTTCGAGAAGATTAACGGTTACAAAGACGGCTCGTTCTTTACGCCCGGCTATATTACCGAGTACATGTGCCACGAGACGATCCGGCGGGCGGTCGTGCAGAAATTTAACGAAGCCTACGAGGACTGGGACTGTGAGTCCGTTGAGGATGTAGCTGATAAAATTGCCCGGTATGAAATCCCTTATCCCAAAGCCAACGAGATTGTAAACAGTATTACCATTTGTGATCCGGCCGTTGGGTCCGGACACTTTTTAGTGTCGGCATTAAATGAACTTATTGCTATTAAAAGCGACCTGCGCATATTCGTGGATGAAGACAATCACCCTATCCGTGATGTGGAGATCACCGTAGATAACGACGAACTTAGTATTTCGGTGGGCGCGGACCCGTTTTTTGAGTACCGGGTGCATCATACCTGGAAGGAAAGCGGCAGCACCCAGCGAACGGTGGGCCGCGATACCCAGCGCCTGCAAAAGGCGCTGTTCCGCGAAAAAAATATCCTCATTGAAAACTGTCTGTTTGGGGTGGATATCAATCCCAACTCGGTTAATATTTGCCGGCTTCGG
>DATFLI010000513.1:0-2348 GCA_035267805.1 Balneolaceae bacterium
TGCTCCGAAATCGGATAGGCAAGCAAAGAGTCGTAGTGGGATACAATAGCATCCATCACTTTAAAATAATCTTTGAGTTTTATCGTATCCTTAAAAACGTAGATAGTCTGCGGTTCGCTTACCGGAGTCCCGGCATGGGAACCACTCGCAAAAACAACGGATTCTTTTTTATCGCAGGGAAATAAAAGGATTACAGCCGTTGCCAACAGGCCCAATACATATCGGAATCTTGTTGTGTTCATGGATTTATGTACAAGGTGAGGCTTCATCCCGTAACTCAGCATTTATTGAATTCTCTATTGATGCGGTCATTTCATTGGTCTGAACAGCCAATTGCCGTACAATTTTTCTTATTGCTTAATCTAAAATTCCCCAAATAGCTGCTATCAAAAGGTGCATATTTCTATACAAGCCGTGTGGTCTAAATCTTTTCAAACTCGTAACGGAAAATATTACACCCGGCGGGTAGGGCTATGGCAGCTCCGTTGGTGACCCAGTACCCGCTTTTATCCCCGTAAGCAGACATGGTTGAAACTCCATCGATGAAAAAAAATGGTTCCTGCCAGCATCCCGTTACAAAGTTGACCGATCCCATTGGAAAATATTGGAATGAAGGCAGAAGCGATTAGCCAAACGCCCAGACTTCCGATTACCCACCCGAATTTCGGTTTCTCATTTACTACGGCAAAAGCAACAAGGGCCATAATCCCTCCCGAAACCCAATAGTTCCACTGCATAAACTTCGAATTGATCACAAGAAAAGAGCTTAACGTTATCCATAAACCTGTCATCCTGATAATCCAGCAACTGATTTTCATCATATTACTCCCGGCCAGGTTTAAATTGGGCTACCGCAACAAACTTTATTTGCCAAGACTCGTTGCCTGTGTGTCTTGGTTGAAGATGAGTTGACTTGCCTCAGCAATGTGTCTAAAACATTTTTCATCACAGTTAAATAATAGTCAGTATCCTTTAAGTTCTCTTTTTTCATTTCTATGACACTGCTATTATTACCATGTCTTCGGGCGAAGGTAATAAGCCGATAATCGGTTATGGCCTGGTGTACCTCATTAATCTGCTGCCGGACGGTATCACCGGGTTTAGCCATTTCTTCAAATAGCCGAACCAATTCGAAATCCGCCATATAGTGCAGCGGCTGATAAGCAACCTCGTCTTTATGCTTTCTTTGCAGGTAATTGATCAAGGCAAGCCTTAACGTTGGTTCCAGGCCAAAAAATACCTTGGATGACACGTTGTCGACCTTCCGACCATATTCTATTCTGATATTCAAACTCTCCAGGGATTCCATGATAGCGTCAAAAATCCTTAGAACTGAAATATACCCTGCTTCGAATAGAAAAGACCGAATTATATTTATCACGCTTAGGTTCTTCCCATTGCTCTAATGCATGATCCTGATCCATCCGTCTGGAATGTCCCTGAACGGGGCCCCGGTCTGGGGAAATCAATTTTTTAAGTCTTACCATAACAATCTCTCTTCATGAATTCACTGACAAACTCTCGTTGATTTTATCCTTTATTATTGTCAAAAGTGGATTGTTATTATAAATAAAGGGAACAGCGTCTTCTGAAAGGGAATCAATTAAAGATATGTAGGAATAACACCTGCATTCAATTGTTAGTATAACTAATAATAAAATGTATGCTATTAGGCAAGATGACTTTAAAAAAGTTGGAAGAAACCGAAGGCAATGGTGAGGATTTTTAAGAGGCTAATCGTAGTAGTGAATCCTACAAATCAAATCTTGTATGTACTATAGAATAAGCAAAGATAATTAGCCAGATTTACCAAAAAAGTAAAGAGAGGATTAAATGAAAATTTATTATACATCCATAATATGGTTATCAATTCTGTTGGTAGTCCCCAGTCTGCTACTTGCGCAAGACAAGGGAAGCAGCAAAAAGCAGCAAGAAGAGATGGAAATGAGAAAGAACAAGGATGCCATTTTAAAATTGGTGGATGCTCGAAGCTTTGTCATTAAGGCGGATATGATACAGGATCGATATCTGAATAACTATCAAGTTAATTCCACAATCAATTTTGTAAAAATTGACAGCAATGAAGCTGTTATTCAGTTTGGGTTTGATCAAGTTGCTGGTTGGAACGGAGTCGGCGGATTAACTGTGGATGGCCGAATCCAAAACTATAAAGTAAAGGGCCGGTCGGGGATGGATCCGGTAAGTATTACGGCAGACATTTCTTCACCGGGAGAAGGATTTCTTACGCTTTTTCTTACCATTTTTAACGATGGTATGGCACATGCCACTGTTACCGGCTCATTTGGTTCCAGAATTACCTTTTTTGGCGAATGTCAGTCCCTCAATGG
>DATFLI010000514.1:0-10147 GCA_035267805.1 Balneolaceae bacterium
CCCACCATTTCTCCACGCAATACATGAAGTATCTTTTTATAGGACTTGTCCGTTTATATCAGTTGATTATTTCTCCCTGGATGCCCAGCAGCTGTCGTTATCATCCTACCTGTAGCCAATACAGTATTGAAGCGCTGCGCAAGCATGGGGCTCTGAAGGGGATATGGTTGACGATTAAGCGTGTGGCACGCTGTCATCCCTGGGGCGGTAGTGGTTATGACCCCGTACCTGATACAGAACACAAATCAAAAATTTAGAAAAAGGATTTACTTTTGGATCGTAATACCGTAACTGGACTCATTTTAATCTTAGTTGTGATGGTGGCATGGGCTTATTTTACCATGCCCTCGGAAAAGGAATTGCAACAGCGAAAAGCTCAACAGGCACGTCAGGACAGCATCGCCGCCGCCCAGACTGATAGCAGTCAGGCGGGAGCGGGGCAACTTACTGACACTGCCAAAACTACACAACCGCAGGCAACAGACCAAGGGAAAGGTCAGCATAAGCTGGAAGCCGAAGACACCGGCCCCAAAGAGATGGGCATGTTTTCTAAGGCAAGTGTCTCCGATACGTCTCAGATCGTTGTTAATACACCATTATATAAGGCGACATTCACTAATGTGGGCGGCGGCCCATCCCAAATTATGCTTAAAGATTATCAGACTTGGGATGATAATCCCGTACGCATGATCAAGGATACCACCCGGTCGGCCTATTCGCTGGGATTCCTGACCACTCAAAATTATAATGTAGAGACAAACGAGCTGGTTTTTGAACCGCTTACCAAGGATAAGTCGATTTCTATAGGCAAGGGCGATACCACTCAAATAAAATATGCTCTGAATATCAGCGATACCAAACGTTTGATTTATACCTATACACTTAACGGTAACTCTCATCAGCTGGGTTTAAAAGTTACCTTTGAAGGACTGAAACAGGATATCATCGGTGGCACTGTTGATCTGGGATGGGAGCCGGCATTGAATCTTACCGAGAAAAGTCCCAGTACCGAGGAACGCTATATTTCTGCTTATGTCTACACCGGCGGTGAGATGGAGCAATTAAAACTCGATGACAACGGTCGAAAAAAACAGGATTACAACGGATCTATTGATTGGGTAGCAACCCGGACTAAATTTTTCACCCAACTGATAAAAACCAGTAATAAGACGGAAAGTGCGCTGCTGGTTGGAGAGGAATCGGGTTCAACAGACAAAGGGAATGCAAAATTTCATTATCAAAGTTATATAAGTACGGATCTTTCATCAGCCGGCAATGCCGCTTTTCAAATGTATGTGGGCCCGCTGAAATACAACGAGATAAAGGCCTACAACGAACATGCCTATGATATGGTCAATACCGGCTATTCCTGGCTTCGCTGGTTTTCGGATCCCCTGGTGCGCTATGTAATCATTCCTTTCTTTGGATTCATGGGTGATTATATGAATTATGGCTTAGCCATTATCCTCTTTGCTATCCTGGTTAAACTGGTACTTTATCCCCTTACTAAGAAAAGCTACCAGAGTATGGCTGCAATGAAGGAACTGCAGCCGCAAATGCAGGAGCTTAAAGAAAAGTATGATGATCCCGAGAAGCAGCAAAAGGCAACAATGAAGTTGTATAAAGAGGCAGGAGTTAATCCACTCGGTGGATGTTTGCCGAATCTCTTGCAGTTGCCAATTCTGGTTACGCTATGGCGTTTCTTCCAGAACTCCATTTTGATTCGTCAGCAGTCGTTCTTGTGGGCCAATGACCTTTCGGCACCGGATCATATCATCCACTTGCCATTCAGCATTCCATTTTTGGGCAACGCTATTGGTGGATTTGTACTTCTCATGACGCTGGCGATGCTTGTTCAAAGCAAAGTTACCGGTGGCATGGGAGGGCCCGGCGGAGGTGGCGCCGCGGGCGGTCCGAATATGAAGATGCTGCAATATTTCTTTCCGGTGATGCTGTTGTTCATCTTTAACAACTTTGCAGCGGGACTCAGCCTCTACTACTTGATTTATAACGTTGTTTCTATTCTACAACAACTGGCTATTTACCGGCAGATTGATAATGAGAAAGCGGCAACGGCAAAGGCTTAGTTCTCTTAAAAAATTAAAAAGTTATCCTGGAGATTGATATAAATTTCAGCATGGGCTCCGTAAAAGCGGGGCCCTTTTATTTATAGCTTGTTATTATTAAAGTGGTAAAGAATAATAAACAAAGAATGGATTGAGTACTTGGCCAGTATTGCTAAATATGCATATCCCCGAATTGTATGGCGGGAACGGGAAAAGAAGCTCTGGAATCCCATCCACAAAAAACCGCTGAAAAATCGTCCCGAAGAGCGGGTGCGTTTGCGTACGATCGAATACCTGCTGCGAGCGGGATGGTCGAAACATCGCATATCTACCGAAGAAGCCATTGGCAAGATTGGGGATACGTCAATGCGCACCGACATCATTTGCTATAACCAACAGTTTGAGCCGAAATTACTGGTGGAATGTAAAGCTGAGCAGGTTCCCATATCCGCCAAAACGGCCGAACAGGTTGCCCGCTATAATCAGAAAGTAGGAGCACCCTATTTGCTGATGACCAACGGAATATCGGATTTCTGGTATGCCATTTCCGACGGGGCGGCAAAACCAATTGGCCAGGAGGAGCTCCCGAAATCATTGCTGGAATCCGTAGCTGATCAGCCTGAGTATCATTTTGAAGATTGGAAGAACCGGGGCTTTGCCGGAGAGAGAGCAGCTCCGAACTTGCGAAAATGGTTTGAGAAATTGCTGCCGGGAATGTGGCTGCCCGTCGGAAATGAGGCGACTGTTCGTTACCTGCAGTTTAGTCAGGGCCCTTCGGATGTTGTTCTCAATCATTATTACAGGATCCAACAAGTTTCCGAAAAGCGGCGCTTGGCATTGACTACACTAAATACCGCTTTTGGAGGAAACAGGATGATTATTATCCTGAATAAAGAGGATGAGAACCAAGCCGTAATGGAGATAAATCTAGATCTGCTCTTTGATGGTAAAAAGGGGAATACTTCGTTGTATTCCAAGCAGGGAATCCGGGTATTTGATCTTGGGCATCATTGGGATTTAAGGGATGAGACGGATTTGAAATCTATTACTGAACAAACTGACCAGTTATTTCTGGAGCACGTAGGATAGAATGAAAACTTGGCAGTTTTCTGGATGATAATTTTCCTGTAACTTCCAGATCTCATTTTCATTAATCCATTCTGCATATGCACCATTTACACCGCAAAAAATTATTTTCATTATTCGACGAGGCCGAATCGGCCATTGTATATATGAAGGGAGCCGAGCTCATGTATCGGTATGGAACCGATTATGAATTTGCTTTCAGACAGGAGTCGAATTTTTGGTATCTGACAGGGATAAATGAGCCGGATTTTCACCTGATTCTGGATTTACAGAACCAGGAATATCATCTTTTTGCCCCTAACCGGGATGCGCAATATGCGGTTTGGCATGGACGAGTGAAAACCAAACAGCAATACCGGGAAGAATATCAGCCGGATCACCTTCATTACGAAGAAGCGCTGCCCAAGGTGCTGAAAGAATTAGATCCCGAGAAAATTTACTGCATTGATGAAGTGCAGGCCGAATTTATTGAAGAGTTTGATCGCAAGACCCCTATAGATTTGGATGCTCTGGATGAAGCGACTACCCACTGTCGCGTGTTTAAGAGTGATTGGGAGCTCGACCAGATGCGAGAGGCAGCTCGTGTGAACAGTATCGCTCACAGAGCCGTGCTTGAAGCTTTGGAACCCGGCAAGAATGAGTACGAGATGAAAGCTGTTTTCGATTATCACCAGATCGCCAATGGTTTGATGCAGGATGCTTATAATGGGATTTTCGGATCGGGCCCCAACAGCGCGATTCTTCATTATGTCGAAAATAATCGACAGATTCAGGACGGCGATCTCTTTTTGATTGATGCAGGTTTTGAGTGTAACGGTTATGCTTCTGATTTTACCCGGACTTACCCCGCAAACGGCGAATTTACGCCTTTACAAGCGGAAGTCTATGAAGCGGTTCTGGAAGCACAAAAACAGGTGATTGAAGCTGCAAAACCTGATGTAAAAATGGAAGACTTGCATATCCTTTCGGCGGAAGTGATGATGCAGGGGCTAAAAGATGCGGGCATTGTAGAAGGATCAGTCGAGGACCTGATGGAGAATGATATTTTTGCACTATTCTACCCGCACGGCTTGGGACACTTTCTGGGACTAGATACCCATGATGTGGGGGGATATCCCAAAGGCGTTGATCGAATTGAGCGACCGGGCATCAAGTATCTTAGAATGCGTCGCACGCTACAGCCTACGATGGTGCTGACGATTGAGCCGGGGCTTTATTTCGTGCCGGCACTGCTAAAACCTGCACTGAAGGATGATAAAGCCTCGAAATTTTTGAATAAGTCGAAGCTGGAAGATATGATGGACTTTGGGGGCGTACGCATTGAAGATAATCTGATTATCACAGAAGACGGCTATGAGAATCTTACGGATGTGCCTAAAGAGCGTGCGGATATCGAAAAGGTGATGGCAGGCTAGAAATTGCCGAATGATGGAATTATTGGTTTTGGGAGAATCGTGTTCATTATCGCTGTATCCAACGGACAAATTTCAACAATTCATTCATTAAATGAATCCGGCAGATCGTTCTCATAAAGTACGATATCCCCCTTTTTAGAAAAATTTTGCATGATGCGGTTAGCATCGTAAAGGCTTTTGGCCGTTTGCACTTTCTCCATATCGAAGTCAGTTGAAGCGATGCCCTCTTTGATAGCTTTCGTCTGATTTTTGCCGACCAGGATAACCAAATCCAGATTGGCCTTCCCGATCTGCCGGCCGAATTCTTGGTTTTTCTCTTCTTGCAATTGCCCCAGTTCAATCATCCCCGGTGTAATGATAATTCGCCGACCGGTTGTAAACTGGGATAGAATTTCTACCGCATTTTCGGCACCTACAGGGTTGGAATTAAAAGCATCATCTATGACGGTGATGTCGCCCTGTTTTTTAAGTTCAAGGCGATGCTCAACGGGTTGCATTCGTCCGGCAGCCATGGCCATTGTTTTCATACGGAGTCCCAGTGAGCGGGCCACCCCAACCGCAAACAGCATATTTTGGACATTGTGTTTACCGAGCAGTTTCATCTCGAAGTCTTGGGATTCGTTGTCTGTTGTAACAGTAAAACTCATCCCTTTTTCACTGTATTCTATATCTTTGGCTTGAATATCCCCGCTTTCAATACCAACCATAGTAATATCCAGATCATGCCGCAGATGGGCCATATTGCTAACACGTTCGTCTTCGGCATTAAGCACCGTTTTGCCGCCGGATTTCGTGCGCTTAACCAGCGATGATTTGGTTTCTGCAATAGCATCTTGTGAACCAAAAGTCTCCAGATGTGCAATGCCCACGTTTGTGACGACAGAAATATTGGGTTCGGCAATGTCACACAGTTCGTCGATATTTCCTTCATAGCGAGCTCCCATCTCAAGAATTAATACCTGGTGGTGAGCCTGGAGATCATTGTTGATAACTTTGCAAATCCCCATCGGTGTGTTGTAGCTGGCCGGGGTGGAGCAGACGGAATAACGCTCGCTAAGCAAATCCCGAATCATAAACTTGGTGCTTGTCTTTCCATAGCTGCCCGTGATACCGATGATCGTTAAATCTGACATCCGCTCCAGTTTTTTCTTGGCCAGTTTGATGAAATGGCGATGAACATAATTTTCAATGGGTTTCGTCAGCAGTCCTGCGATGAAAATAAAAAATGGTATCAGGGCATTGCCCAGCACCCAGCCAAAAGAGAGAATGTACATGTCGGCCGAATACAGGGTATCATTCTGAAGGATAAGTCGCGTAAATGGGATACGCCCGGTATAGGAGATATAGGTAACACCCACCGGGAGGATAAGTCCTAGCAAAGTATAGGGAATAGTGAGCCGGATCATTCGTGGGGTGAAAACAAGGGGTTTTTTAGATTTTTCGCCGCGGTAATAGTCAAAGGGACCAAACCAGAAGAAGCCGAAAAATGACAATATGATAATACCGGCACTGCCCGTAATGGTATTCGACATGAACAAAAGCAGCACGAAAATCACCACGTTGAAAAGTACATGTTCCGGGGTGAGGATAAACCGATTCCAGTTGCCGATCATCCAGTGCCAAAATTCGTTGAATTTGTAACCGTTCTGTTGGAAAATGTGCAGAAAAAAACGACCCCGGAGGATGGTATGACGTGCCATGACAAGGACAAAACCGAGGGTCAGAATATCAATAAAGTATACGTACCAGTTCAAGCTTATAATAATTTATGGGATTTGTTATGCAGGTCGCTTAAGTTTGCTACTTCTGTTATATTAACGCGCTCAGCAGAATATGTTAAAACTTTCATCTAAAACTCGCTCAAATATATGAAATTAATAATCCCAATGGCAGGTCGGGGAACGAGAGTTCGCCCTCATTCGCATACCGTTCCCAAACCTTTGTTGCCCGTTGCCGGGAAAATGATTGTGGAACGGATTGTAGAGACATTTGCGCGTACCCTTGATCGGGATATTAACGAAATTGTATTCATTCTTGGCCCTGATTTTGGACAGGAAATCAAGGATGCACTGAAAGCTATGAGCGATCGTCAGGGAGCCAAGGCTACCTTCCGTGTTCAGAATAAAGCGGAAGGCACGGCCCATGCCGTCTATTGTGCCGAAGAAGATTTAAGTGGTGAATGTATCATTGTTTTTGCGGATACGATTTTTGATATGGAAGGGGCCGTTTCTATCGAAGATGCCGACAGCGTAATTTGGCTGAAAGAGGTAAAAGACCCCTCCCGGTTTGGTGTTGCCGTTGAAAAGGGGCAGAAAATTACCGACTTCGTGGAAAAGCCCGATAAACCGATATCTAACCTGGCCATTATCGGGGTATATTATTTTAAAAAGGCAGAACAGCTTAAAAAAGAAATTGAGTATCTGCTCGAACATAATGTCCGTGGCAAAGGGGGGGAATTTCAGCTGACGGATGCACTTGACCGAATGCTTAAAGATGGCAAACTTTTCCGCAAGGCAACAGTCGATCAGTGGCTGGACTGCGGTACATTACCGGCTTGGTTGGAGACTTCCGGCATTATCGTGGAGAAAGAATATGAGGATATTGACGAAAGCCGGTTTAAGGAGACGAAAATTATTCCACCGGTGTATATCGGGGATGATGTTGAACTTGAAAACTGTATCATCGGTCCCAAAGCCAGCATTGCCAGCGGATCGACACTAAAAAAATGTACGGTCAAAAACAGCTTGATCCAGGAGAATGGGCATCTTGAAAATTGCAAGATCGAGGATTCGACGATCGGCCGTTACGTTGAATTGAAAGACGTAGACCAGGAAGTGCATCTTGGCGATCACTCGAAGATAGGTGTAAAGGTTAGTCAGTTGTGAGATGTGAGTCTCGAGTCGTGAGTGATCTTGTAATGAGATTGAAGGTTTTGCTCAAGACTCACTTCCCATGACTCACGACTATCATTAAATAAAATCTTCGAAGGGGCGGTTTTGGTCGGCATCCTTAAGGAAATTGTGTACTTCATCATGTTCGCCCTCCGGCTCGAGGTGGATGGTAACCATTACATCTCCCTGCAAACCGTTAATAAGCCTTTTTTCAAGAATCGTAGCATCCTTGTGAGCCTCTTTCAGGCTTACATTCCCCTTGAAAACGGCATGGAATTCAATCCAGGTAGTGTCACCTGTCGTGCGGTGGCGCAGGTTGTGTACGTTGATCATAGATCCGGGTAAATCCTGAGAGAGTATAACGCGGATGGCATTATCCGTTTCAGGATTGCGGGAATCCATAAGACCATCCACAGAATACTTAAGCAGCTTAAATCCTTCATACATAATGTAGAAAGCGAGAGCGCCCGCTACGAGAGAATCCAGAACGAAAAAGTCGGTAAATTTTATAATCAACAGGGTAGCAACAGCGCCGGCGCTGGTCCAGACATCAGTGAGCGTGTGCCTGCCGTTGCTAATGACCATCATATTTTGTTCGCGTCTGCCTACTTTCAGCAGATAACTGCCCAGCGCCAGGTTGATAAGTCCTGCCCCGCCAATAAAATAGACTCCACTCATCAATTGAGCCAGGTTGTGTCCGTGCAGGTAATTGTCGATTGACTCATAGATAATCGTAATGCCGGCCAGTGTAATTACTGCTCCTTCAATCCCAACAGATAAAAATTCAATTCGTTCATGTCCATAAAGGTGTTTTTCATCGGCAGGTTTATTCTTTAGCAGCAATCCGTAATACACAAAAGATACGGCCAACAGGTGGATGACCGACTCGGCGGCATCCGATAAGGCTGTGGTGGAATTGGTAATCCAAAAGCCGCTAACTTTCAGGCACAGCGATAACAAAGAAACGCCCAGACTGATTCGAAGGGCCACTTTTGAAGCTGATTTTTCCAAAATTGATGGTCATTTAGAAGTTGATTAAAAGATCATGCAAAGAATACCTGAAAGCAAGCCGATTTGTTCTTATTTTTACGCTCATTTCCAAGGTTAACATTGTAAATCTAAAAAGAACCACGTGGAAGATATTAATCCCAGGCACGAAAAAGTATTTGAGGTGATTTCACAAGCCGGCGAAGAAGTCGGTCAGGATGTATATGTAGTTGGGGGGTATGTTCGCGATTTCTATCTGGACCGGGAGAAGGCAGCCGATGATCAGGACATTGATTTTGTGACCATCGGATCGGGTATTGAACTGGCCAAAAAGGTTTCAGAAAAACTAAAGGCCGACAACCTGTCGATCTTTAAGCAGTTTGGAACGGCGCATATTAATTATGATAACCTGGATTTGGAATTTGTCGGTGCCCGCAAAGAAAGTTATCGCCGTGAGTCGCGCAAGCCGATTGTTGAAAATGGTACGCTCGAAGATGATCAGCTGCGCCGCGATTTTACGATCAATGCGCTTTCATGGTCGCTCAACAAAGTTGATTTCGGACGTTTGTTGGATCCCTTTGATGGGATTCAAGACCTGAAAAAGCAGCTGGTACGCACACCGGTAGATCCGCTGCAAACGTTTAGTGATGATCCTTTGCGGATGATGCGAGCAATTCGTTTTGCTGCACAACTTCAGTTTAAGATTGAGGAAAAAACATATCACGCTATCGAAGAGATGGCCGATCGCATTGAGATTATATCCAAGGAAAGGATTATCGAGGAGCTTAATAAGATCGTGATGGCTCCCAAGCCATCAATTGGCTTTGCTCAGTTATTTAAGACGGGACTCCTGGATCACTTTTTTCCTGAGTTGGTAGAGCTGCATGGTGTTGAGGAAGTTCGGGGCGTACGTCATAAAGACAACTTTTGGCACACGCTGGAAGTTTTGGACAACGTATCGGAGGTGACTGACGATCTATGGCTGCGATGGGCGGCGATAATGCATGATATTGCAAAGCCTGCGACCCAGAAGTTTGTTAAAGGAACCGGATGGACCTTTCATGGGCATGATGCGATTGGTGCCAAGTGGGTGAAACCGATTTTTCGCCGGCTGGGACTGCCGCTGGATGAGCGCATGCGTTACGTACGCAAGCTTGTACGCCTGCATTTGCGACCCATTGCACTGGTATCCGATGATGTGACTGATAGTGCAATTCGCAGATTAATTTATGAGTCCGGTGACGATATCGACGACCTGATGAAACTTTGCCGGGCGGATATCACCAGTAAAAATGATTACAAAGTGCGTCAGTACAATCGAAATTTCGACTATGTTGAACAGAAAATTAAGGAAGTTGAAGAGAAAGATCGTATTCGAAACTGGACTAATCCTATTGGGGGTGAAGAGATTATGGAAACACTAAATCTTAAGCCGGGTCCCGTTATCGGTGATATAAAAGATATGATTAAAGAAGCAATTCTTGATGGGGAGATCCCCAATGAGCACGATGCCGCCTTCGATTATTTGATGAAAATAAAGGATAAGTTTATTAACAGTGATCAGTGAAACGAGGAACGGTGTGTCAATGGCTAATGATCAATCAAAAATGAGAAATCAAAATTAAAAATGAGCGCAGGATTTTGATTTGACACTTAATTGGAAAACCCGCAGCCTTTGACAACTGACAACTGACAACTGACA
>DATFLI010000515.1:0-3003 GCA_035267805.1 Balneolaceae bacterium
AGGATGGATTTCAGCGTCCCAATCCTTTTACGCCGGATATCACCATTGATATAAGCCAGACTTTTGATAAAAAAGTAGATGCTATGGATGCCTACGTTTCGCAGGTGTACGAATGGTTGCCCTGGACCAATCATAATCTCGACCAGGTTCCGGAAGGCAAAACCGAGCGCAAGGAATGGTTGCGCAACAGCATGGAAGAACGGACGCATATTAGTCCGGCAATGCGAAAATCACTTGCAAAATGGTATGGTGAAGATCGCGCAGAAGATGTAAAGTATGCCGAATCGTTTGAAATTTGTGAATATGGACGACAACCCACTGAGGATGAAATCCGGCAATTAATCTCAGATATCAGATAATATTTTGTCCATCTTTCATCGGGCTCTTTCCATACAAGAAGGGCCTGAATGGAAAAAGTTGCATCAAATTAGATTATACGGTGCTAAAAGCGGTTTCATTAATCAAATTAATTTATAAATTTAAACTCCCGAATCTGGGAGTCGGTCGGACTTAGGGAATTGTAGCGAGAAAAATATGATTTGAGTCAGTTTTAGTGGTTATTCGATACGAATACCGGGACAAAATATGGCCAAATTCGGGATTTTCGCAGTAAACTAACCTAAGTCTGACAGACTCTAATAGAGCACTTCGCAGGGCTCTCTTCCCTTTCACTCGCTTTCTTATTTGGAAGGCAAATGTATGGAAATGGATAATTAATAGCTGTTGAATTTAAATTTTATAAACTTACTCTCATGAAAAGAAATTACTATATCGTTGGCCTTATTTTTCTAACCTTTTTTGTCATCTCTTTTTTGACAAATATCATTGGCCCACTCGTTCCCGATATCATTGACAGTTTTGATCTCAGCCTTACGATGGTCAGTATTTTACCCTTTGCATTCTTCATTGCCTATGGGGTGTTTTCCATTCCGGCTGGTATTTTTATCGAGAAATTCGGGGAAAAGCCCGTGATGACGGCTTCCTTTGTGGTTGCTTTCGTTGGGGCGTTATCACTGGCCATGGATCCAAATTACCTAACGGCCATCGTTTCGCTGTTTCTGATCGGTTCAGGCATGGCGATGCTGCAGGTCGCCATAAATCCCCTGCTTCGGGAAGCGGGTGGGGAGGAGCATTTTGCCTTTAATTCCACGTTGGCTCAATTAATCTTCGGATCGGCTTCTTTTATCAGTCCGTTGGTCTACTCCTATCTGGTACTGAACCTACGAGATATGCCGCAGGATCCGAATTTTTTAATTTCCACATTACATGAGGTGGTACCTCAAAATCTGCTCTGGATTTCATTGTACTGGTTATTTGCCGTGATTGCTTTAGCCATGGTGGTCATCGTTTTAGTTTCCCGGTTTCCCACAGTGGAAAAAAAGCAGGAAGAGAAAGTGGGAGCCCTGGAAACACATATCAAATTGCTCAAGAATCCCGTTATTATCCTGTTCTTCCTGGGAATTTTTACCTATGTGGGTACTGAGCAAGGGGTGGCCAATTGGATATCGGAATTCCTGAATACGTATCATGGCGTAGATCCGAAAACCACCGGGGCCCAAACCGTTTCCTGGTTCTGGGGATTAATGACGGCCGGCGGATTGCTCGGACTGGTGCTGCTCAAATTAATTGACAGCAAAAAGGTGTTGATCGGTTTTACTTCTGCCGCCCTTATTTGCCTGACGACAGCGCTGTTCGGATCCAAAAGTGTAGCCCTGATTGCGTTCCCATTAATAGGATTTTTTGCTTCCGTCATGTATCCGGTTATTTTTTCCCTGGCGCTTAACTCTGTGAAAGAACATCACGGCACTTTTTCTGGTATCCTGGTGACAGGCATCATTGGTGGTGCAGTGGTCCCACTTATAATAGGTGGACTGGGAGACCTTTTTGGGTTACGATTTGGTATGTTTTTCCTGTATATCACGATGGGCTACATCCTGAGCATTGGCTTCTGGGCCAAACCGTTGATTGACAACAAAACAATAGAATTGGGGAAAAAGAAAAAGCAGAACAAATCGACAGCGTAAGTATATATTCAAAGGCACAAAGTATGTGATGCTTGGTAGAAGCTTTGGAAGCATTTAAAATTCAACATTCAACATTCAAAATTTAGAATTTAAATAGATGGCTACAGGTAAGACATTAATTGGGATAGATCTGGGGGCAACCAATGTTCGGGCAGGTCTGGTTCGTGATAATAAGCTGCAGGATATCGCCAGTACCCGAATCAAAGCTGATGGTTCGGTCGACGAGATCATGCAGCAAATTTTTGAGGTGGTCGATGACGTGATAACCGATGATGTGGAAAGCATCGGTATGGGTGTCCCGAGTGTGGTTGAAGTAGAAAAGGGTATTGTTTATGATGTTCAGAATATCGATTCCTGGGATGAAGTTCCGGTGGGCGATTTTTTCGAGAAACGGTATAATCTACCCATTTACGTCAATAACGATGCTAATTGTTTTGCCCTGGGTGAGAAATATTTTGGCAAGGCCGAAGGGTACAGGGACATCGTCGGACTCATTATCGGGACGGGTTTTGCAGGGGGGCTAATTTTAAATAATAAACTCTATGCCGGGCCCAATTGCGGGGCCGGGGAGTTTGGAATGATCCCCTATAAAGACAGCATCTATGAACATTATAGCTGTGGCCAGTTTTTTGAGCGCCAGTACGAGATGAGCGGAGAAGATGTTCATAAAGGGGCGCAGAATGGAGATGAAACGTCTGTGCAAATTTTAAGAGAATACGGGAGTCATCTGGGGAATGCCATCAAAGCGGTGCTCTATGCGGTGGACCCTGAGATCATCGTGCTGGGCGGGTCGGTTCGTAAAGCATTTGCGTTTTTTAAAGATTCGATGTGGGAGGAAATCCGCACTTTCGCCTATTCCAATTCCCTAAATAATTTAAAAATTGAGGTTTCCGAACGCGATCATATTGCCCTGTTGGGAGCCGCTGCCTTGCACATGGACGCTATTCAGTGAACAGTGAGCAATAACCAGCTATAAGTT
>DATFLI010000516.1:0-2841 GCA_035267805.1 Balneolaceae bacterium
GTTCATCTATATGGTAGTTGGTTGCAGCCGAAATTTCAACTACCGGGATATCAAGCTCTATCTTCTTATCTTTATCGAGCTCATAATTTTCCTGTAAATCCATTTTGGTAATAGCCAGAATACGTGGCTTATCCAGCAAATCAGCACGATAAGACCGTAATTCATCCAACAATGCATTGTATTCGTACTCGATATCTTGCTGCGAACTGACCATAAAAAGCAGCAGGTTATTTCGCTCAATATGACGTAAAAACTGCAACCCGAGTCCTCGCCCTTCGTGCGCCTGTTCGATGATTCCGGGGATATCCGCCATCACAAACGTTCGGTAATCGGGCATGGTAATGACACCGAGGTTGGGCTGAAGTGTCGTAAATGGATACGAATCTATTTTGGGTTTGGCACCGGACATCGTGGAAAGCAGCGTACTTTTACCGGCATTGGGAAACCCTACGAGCCCAACATCAGCAATAAGTTTTAACTCAATTTCGATTGCCCGCTCTTCCCCTTCCTCTCCATCCTGGGCATGACGCGGTGTCTGATTCGTGGAACTGCGAAAATGCCAGTTACCCAGCCCGCCTTTGCCGCCTTTGGCAACAACCAATTTCTGATCGTGTTCGGTAATCTCTCCAAGCCGCTCTTTGGTATCCGCGTCATAAATAACACAACCCAAAGGCGCTTCCAGCATCTCATCTTCCCCATCTTTGCCCTTACGCTTACTGGATTCTCCTCGCGCCCCATTCTGGGCATTTACATATTTGCGATAGCGGAGATCCAACAGCGTATTTAGCTGCTCATTTCCTTTGATGATTACATTGCCGCCGTCACCACCGTCACCGCCATCGGGTCCTCCTTTGGGCACGTACTTCTCCCTGCGAAAGTGAACCGAACCGGCACCTCCATTTCCACCGGTGACATAAATTTTAGCATAATCAGCAAACTGAACTCTACTCATATATGGTTATTTGTAGATTGATTACCAGAAGACTTTACAGAAACTCGTGTTATCCTGAATTTAGTTCAGGATAACAACATAAAATTGGACTCAAAACTTCTAAATTTTTTGCAATAGATGCTGAAGCAAGCCTCCCCCGATTAATCGGGATTCAACAAGACATAAATATCTTTTCAACGAATATTTGCTTTAACTATCATGAAATGATCTGTCCTTTTACAAGTTTTCTAAAATGAAACTGTTCAACATCCTAAACAAATGACGGCGTGTATTCCCTCCATAGATCCCGTGGTTTCTGTTAGGATAATACATCGTTCTAAACTGCACATTTGCTTGTATTAGCTTGTTAACCATTGCAACAGAATTTTGGAAATGAACGTTGTCATCACCGGTACCGTGTACCAATAAATAATGTCCTTTTATCTGATCCGCATAAGTTAGCGGCGACCCTTTCTTATATCCCTCGGGATTCATTTGGGGCGTCTGCATAAAACGCTCGGTATAAATCGTATCATAAAATCGCCAGTTGGTAACGGGAGAAACGGCAATAGCGGTACTAAATACATCATTCCCCTTCTCCAGCACCAAGCTTGACATATAGGCACCGTAACTCCACCCCCATATGCCTATTCGGTCCTCATCAATAAAATCATAATTTTTGACCAGGTATTTGGCAGCATCAATCTGGTCTTGCACCTCGTACTGTCCCAACTTTTTATAGACCTGTTTCTCAAAATCTCTGCCCCGTCCACCCGTTCCGCGATTATCTACACTTACAATGATATAGCCTTCCTGCGTCAGATACCGATGCCACATACCTTGCTGCCCCGAGCTAAATTTTTTCTGTACCGTCTGGCTGCCGGGTCCTCCGTAAACATAGAATAATACCGGGTATTTTTTCGAGGGATCAAAATCATACGGCTTCATCATATAGGCATTGAGCGTGGCCTGCGGAAGCTTGATTTTAAAATATTTTTTGGACGGCATCTTGTAGTCAGCCATCATATTTTTGAGATGTGCATTGTCCTCTAACACTCTAACACGCTTACCATCACCTTTGTGCAACGTATATTCAGGCGGATTGCCCGGAGCTGAATAGGTCTCAATATAATACTTGTAATCGCGGCTCATATTAATGCTATACCAACCCGTCTTCTTGCTCAATCGCTGCTTGTGGGTGCCATCAATATTTATGCTGTACAGCTGACGCTGTAGCGGTGATTCTTCGGTACTCAAATAATAAATTTTCTTTGTCTTCTCATTATATCCGAGGTAATTCGTGACCTCCCAATCGCCTTTGGTAATCTGTCGAACCAGCGACCCGTCCAGATTATACAGGTAAATATGATTATAACCAGATTCTTCACTCGCATAGATAAACTGCTTGCCATTATCCAGAAACTTCAAATCATCATTAACGTCAATCCAGGCATTACTTGTTTCCGTTTTGATGATATTCGTTTCACCGGTATTCGTATTGGCAAGCATCAAATCCTGCCTGTTTTGCAACCGATCCATACGGCGAATAGCCAATGTCCCGGAATCTTTCGTCCAGTTTATACGCGGGATGTATTGATCATTCTCGGATCCCACATCCATCCAGGTAGTCTTGCCGGAATCAAGATCATAAACACCAATTTTGACGATCGAATTTTTCTGACCCGCTTTTGGATATTTGAAGCGCGTCTGATCGGGATATAAATTGCCCCATTTCGTATAGAAAAACTCTTTAACCCGCGACTCATCAAAGCGATAAAAAGCAATTTTACTGCCATCAGGCGACCAATACCATGCTTTTGTAAAACCAAATTCCTCCTCATAGACCCAGTCGGTAGCCCCGTTAATAATATGATCAACCTTTCCATCATGTGTAATTTGCTTCTGTTCTC
>DATFLI010000517.1:0-2372 GCA_035267805.1 Balneolaceae bacterium
GGCAAAGACCAAAATGATCATAATTTTTAGTCCCAGTTGACCATTGATGGCTTCTTGAATCCAGCCATAACCACCGCCTAAAACTTGTGGAAGCCAAAGGGCCAGAAGTCCAACCCCCAGACCGCCAATAGCAGGTTTAAAATGATCGGGTATTGAAATCTTGTGGAATGCATCTCGTATCCCATAAAATACCGGCGGTACGATAGTCGACATAAGACCGCAACCGATGCCGAGTAGTATATAGAGGCCATACTCATATATATCGTGAATCTGCAGGTTAGCCGGGACTTGGAAAAGAGGTTGCCATCCCACAAAAACGCCATTTACCGTATAAGCAACAATGGCTGCAAGCGTAGTATAAATTAATGCTCCGGCTTCGAATTCCATTCCCCCGTAGAGCACTTCCACTGCAAATATGGCCGAACCGATAGGGGAGCGAAAAATGGCCGAGAGACCAGCTGCCATCCCGACCAAAACAAGGATTCTCTTTTCTTTAGCGGAACGTCCTGTCCACAGGGCGTATAACGACCCAAAGCCGGAAGCAATCAGGGCTATTGGGCCTTCACGTCCGGCTGCCCCACCTGAACCGATGGTAATAGCGGAGGCGATCATCTTCAGAAACGGAACGCGGGCTCGAATATTCCCATCTTGTTTGTGAAATGCGCGGACAGCAGTATCGGTGCCGTGGCCTTCGGCTTCGGGGGCCCAGGTATATATAATAAAGCCTGAAATGAGGCCCCCTACAGTTGTCACGAGTGGAATGAACCAGAGCCAGTGAGCTCCGATAGTTTGGGTTAACATGCCTCCTTCATTGGGCAAGCCCGGAGCTTGATAATCAGCGATGAGTTTCATGAAAAACGCATCGCAATAGTCAAGCATAAACATAAAGAGTTGGGCGGAGAGGGCTCCAACAACTCCAAGTACTACGGAATCGACGATCAGGCTTCTATTAAATTTAGATGCCAATGGTTGCTCCTGTCACTTTATTTAAAAACCATAATGTGAAATTATCTTGTCTCGTAGATAGGGTAATGAAATGAATTGAAAAAAAGTTTCGAGACATCGTATGTTTTGGGTGATTGGAAACTAAATGTTGGTTTGCGGGCATTGTGAACCATGAATCACGAATTATTACCACATCTTATAAAAGAAGATATTTTGTTATCCAAGATCAAATTATAATTAGCATGTTGGTTAACAAATTTTTGCTTAAATAAAAAGGAGCCCCGATCAAAGGACTCCTTTATTAGTTTAGCAATCTTCCCATATAGGGGGTGAATGGAACTGATTCTAATCAGCCATTCTGGAGGTTATAGCAATCTAAAAAGGTGATTTCGTCAATGCTGCTCTAATCCATAATTTTACGGAGAAAAGCAGGTTGATCGGAATCTGTTTTGTCGATACGCTCGCGACGATTATTCAACAGCTCGTTGCTTTGTTTTTGTTCGTCCTGCATTTTGTTTTCTTCTTCCTCATCCTTATTCAAAGAGCGAACGTTCTTAAGGCTTCTGCGATGGAAAGCCGGCTGATCCATCTGCTTAAGATTCTTTTCTCCCTTATAAAAAGGTTCGTTGGTCGAAGAATAACGGCTATGCCCCGTCACATCACTGGCTTTGGGCATTTTTAGTTTGTCGGTTGATGCAGCCTTTTGGGTTGTGCCATTGTTGCTGCTCTTAGAAGAATTAGGTGCAACACGGGCTTCATCCCTGCTGTCGGCCAAATCAAAACCTGTGGCAATGACTGTGACGCGCAATTCATCATCATAACTTTCATCAAGCACGGTACCGAGGATAATTTCGGCATCTTCTCCGGCTTCTTGCTGAATGATGCTGGTTGCCGTTGTTGTTTCTTTCATTCCCAGGTTAGCACCGGAGGAGATGTTAACCAATACATTACGTGCGCCTCTGATGCTTACTCCATCAAGCAGCGGAGAATTGATGGCTTCGCGCGCTGCAATTTCGGCACGATCTTCGCCCGAAGCATTGGCGGAACCCATAATGGCTGCACCTCCATCCAACATCGTCGTGCGGACGTCAGCAAAGTCGAGGTTGATGAGTCCCGGCATCAAAATGAGATCAGAAATACCGCGGGTCGCATTATAGAGCACTTGATTAGCTTGCTCAAAAGCTTCGAGCAGGGTAGTGTCTTCATCCGCGATGCCCATCAGTCGCTCATTGGGGATCACAATCACGGTATCGCTGTTTTTCTTCAATTCAGTGATCCCTTCCAATGCATATTTCATCCGCTTGGGACCTTCGCAATCGAAGGGCGTCGTGACAATACCTACCGTCAGGATGCCTTTGCGTTTTGCGATGCCGGAAACCACAGGTGCTCCTCCCGTGCCGGTGCCTCCGCCCATTCCCGCAGTGACA
>DATFLI010000518.1:0-2598 GCA_035267805.1 Balneolaceae bacterium
GCTCTGCATGAGTCGAAACAATACTGGCCCCTTTCGATGGCTGTAAGTAATATCGACATTATGCACCGGTATTTGACCATCATAGGACAAACGGAAATATCTCCCATCCAACGGGTTAACGGTAAATATCAGTTTGTACAACTCATGGATTCCCGGGCCAAAGGTGATCAGCCGGACCTTAATTGGTTAATCAGCCAGATAAAAAATTGGATGCTATTAAATAAACGGCGTCGTAATTTCAGTTCATACATGAAGAATCTTTATCTTAAAGCAAAATCGAATAATGAAATAGAGACTTATAACGTTTTAAATACGAATTCAAATTTTCAAAATACGAAAGCCGATACCATTGAAACTGACTCAACAGAAGAATAAAGCTTATATATCGATATTTTTTATCCTTTCAATTTTTCTTTTGCCGCTGGCTTCTCATGCACAGGAAAAAAGCGAGGACAAACCACTTGATCAGATCGTTGCTGTGGTCAATGACCATATTATCCTTAAATCGGATGTGGACCAGCAGGTTCAACAATATATGATGCAGATGCAGCAGCAACAGAAACGTCAAATTCGTTTCGGTAAAGACATCTGGTATACGGTACTGGAAAATATTATTGATCGAGATGTGATGCTGGACAAAGCCAAACTGGATTCGGTAACCGTCTCCGATGATATGGTAGATCAGCAGATCGATCAGCGAATTAACAGCTATGTGCAACAAGTGGGAAGTGAAAAAGCCCTGGAAGATCGCATGGGGAAAAGCATCGTCCAGATCAAAGCTGATTTGCGAGACGATTATCGACAGGAGATGATCGTTCAACGTTTTCAGCAACAAAAGAGGCAAGATATTACGATCACACGACCAGAAGTGGAAGATTATTTTAACAGTATCCCCAAAGATTCCCTTCCGACCATACACGAGCAGGTCGCACTCTCCCAAATTGTAGCCGTACCCCCGGCTACTAAAGATGCCAAGGCAAAAGCTCGTCATCTGGCAGAACAGCTGCGTGATTCGGTGGTTAACCACGGTAAGACTATCGAGGAGATGGCCCGAAAGTATAGCGACGGTCCCTCGGCATCTAATGGCGGGCATATTCCGCTTATTTCGATTGACGATTTAGTTCCGGCCTATTCGGCTGCTGCCACTTCTCTTCAGCCCGGAGAGATATCTCACGTCGTTGAAACTTCGTTTGGATTCCACGTAATTCGCCTCAACAAACGTGTGGGAGACAAAATAGATACGAATCATATTCTTATTAAAATTGATCAAAACAGCTATGACGATTCCTCTGCCGTCAAAAAATTGGAGGCTATAAAAGACAGTGTACAGAATAACAAAGATATTACTTTCTCCGAGATGGCAAGAAAGTACTCCGAAGATCCCAATACCGCTCCTGAAGGTGGACGGATTCTCGATCCGCAAAGTGGCCAGCGTCTGATTGCCCTGGATCAATTAGATCCGGCACTTTATCGTATTGTATTGCTTCTCGACAAAGCCGGAGATATATCATCCCCCAAGAAGTTTAATCTGGGAAACAAGGATAATTCCAAGAAAGCGTATCGCATTGTACGTCTGGACCAGCATATTCCTGAGCACGTAGCTAATCTCAAGCAAGATTATCAGCGTATAAAACAAGCCGCTCGGCAGTCAAAAATACAGCGGGTTATGCAGAAATATATAGCTAATCTGCGCAAGAACATGTACGTTGAATATAAGATCCCCGTCCCGGATAAATACAAAAACACCTAAATAGCAGCAGAGCATGAGTAACATTCCTCAGGATTCCGTGGAAGCCGTAGACTTTTTTCAGGAGTCGGTTGAAAAGATTCGTAACGAGGTCGGAAAAGTCATTGTTGGTCAAAAGGATATCCTGGACCAGCTTCTGATATGTCTTTTTTCAAGGGGGCATTGTGTTTTAATCGGGGTTCCCGGTCTGGCAAAAACATTGCTCATTCGCACGGTGTCCCAGACCTTAAATCTTAGTTTTAGCCGGATTCAATTTACTCCTGATTTAATGCCGGGCGACATCACCGGCACCGAAGTAATTGAAGACGACCGAGAAACGGGGCACAAAGCATTCAAATTTGTAAAAGGACCGATTTTTGCCAATATCGTATTGGCGGATGAGATTAATCGTACGCCTCCGAAGACGCAAGCTGCTTTATTGGAAGGTATGCAGGAATTTCACGTGACTACAGGAGGTAATACCTACCCCCTTGAACCGCCCTTTTTTGTGTTGGCCACGCAGAATCCCATCGAGCAGGAAGGCACCTATCCCCTGCCCGAAGCCCAGCTTGACCGGTTTATGTTTAACTTGTGGCTGGATTATCCCTCTCTGGATGAGGAAAAGGATATCGTGAGTCAAACGACTTCCAGACAGGATGCCGAAATCGAAGCCGTATTAACAGCAAATCAAATTGTAGAACTGCAGGATTTGGTTCGGGAAGTGCCTGTTCCGGATGGTGTGCTCGACACGGCCGTAAATCTGGTCAATAAGACTCGTCCGCAATCTAATATTGCTCCGGACTTCATAAAGAAATATATGAGCTGGGGTGCCGGACCTCGCGCTTCGCAATACCTTATTTTGGGAGGCAAGG
>DATFLI010000519.1:0-4329 GCA_035267805.1 Balneolaceae bacterium
AGACCGATTTAGCCGTCTTGAAATCAACGGCTAAGTTCTTAAGACTCCCAGCCCACCTTCAAATTCTTAATGATAATACCCCTGAAAGAGATTGGCCTATGGCAAAATTGTGTTTAATTCCATCATTTATTAATCAACAACCGTTGTAAAAACAAGTCTTTACCTCACAAATATTTTTATATCTGCTTGTAATTCATTACCTATTAATTTATTTCTTGGCAGCTCGTATTGAATAATAAACAATGGGAACGGCTGTAAGGGGTTGCGGCCACAATTCGAGGAATCTATGCACACTTTTGATTTAAGCTATCTGGATATAGCAATAGTATTGGCCTATATAATCGGGGTTTTGATTCTTGGTTTTTACTTTGGCGGGAAACATGAAGATGCCGAAGATTATTTTCTAGCGGGACGCAACTTGACCTGGCCGCTTATCGGCTTTTCACTCTTTGCATCAAATATTTCCAGCAACAGTATTATTGGTCTTACCGGATCGGGTTATGCCGAAGGTGCCGGGTTTTCAGTTTACAGCTACGAATGGATGGCGATTGTTGTTCTCCTCATCTTTGCCATCTTTTTTCTGCCCTTCTATCTTAAAAACCGTATTTACACTATCCCCGAATATCTCGAGCGGCGCTATGATTATAAATCAAGAGCTTATGCATCAGTCGTAGCCATCATCCTTAACGTATTGGTTGATATTTCGGCAACGCTCTATGCCGGCGGCATCGTCATCCAACGAATCTTTCCCTCTTTCCCACTTTGGATGGTAATTGCACTATTGGCCGTTATTGCCGGTATCTATACCATTTCCGGGGGGCTCACGGCCGTGGTTTATACCGATGCCGTTCAGGCCGTAATTCTCATTATCGGTTCTATCATCATTACCTATTATGCGTGGGATAAATCCGGGGGATTCTCTGCCGTACTTAAAATCACCGACCCTTCACATTTTGACATTATCAAGCCGGCCACCGACAGTGAACTGCCCTGGCCGGGACTGTTTACCGGAGTATTATTACTGGGATTTTATTTCTGGGGAACAAACCAATATATCACACAAAGAGCTTTGGCTGCCCGGACGACTACCGAGGGGCAATGGGGATCAATATTCGCCGGGTTTCTAAAAATTTCTATCCTGTTTATTATGATTATGCCCGGAGCTTTTGCCCGTGTCTTATATCCCAATCTTGAAAATAATGTAGATCTGGTTTATCCCACCATGATGTTTGACTTGCTTCCCGTCGGAGTACTCGGGCTGGTGCTCTCCGGGCTTATTGCCGCCATGATGTCAAGTATCGATTCGGGACTCAACTCCGTTTCCACGCTTGTGACAATGGACCTCTATAAAAAACTGCGTCCCGAAAAATCCAATGAAGAACTTATGGGCATCGGCCGCTGGATCACTTTTATCGTAATGCTTATTGCCGTAATTTGGGCCCCACAGATTCAATATTTTACCAAACTTTGGGACTATCTGCAGCAGGCTCTTTCCTGGTTTGCTCCTCCCGTAGTAGCGCTTTTTGTGGTGGGACTGTTCTGGAAACGAGCCAATGCCAAAGGAGCTCTCTGGTGCATTATCGTCGGTGCGATTATATCCGTGTTTGCTATCATCTTCAATGATGCTCCCTGGAAACCACACTTCCTTTATGTGACGGGGATTCATTTTGCTATCTGCTGCATAGCCCATTACATAGGCAGCATGCTGGGAGAAGCGCCCTCGGCCGAAGTCGTTGAAAATACCGTCTGGTCGCCCGCTTCGTATCACAAAGAAACCATGGAACTCAAACAAATGGCCTGGTATAAAAACTATCGCTACCAGGGGGCCATGCTAATCATGATCATTATTGTCATTCTGATCATTTTCTAATATGGATTTGGATTCGCTGGAAAAACAAGCTCATATTCTACTTCAGGAATCATGCAGTCCCCATGGTATTTTAGCGAGTCCTTCCGAACAGGATAATTACCGTCGCCTTTGGTCCCGCGATTCCATGATTGCCGGCATTGCGGGACTGTTAACAGGCAACGAAACCGTTATTGAAGGGTTTCGAAAATCCATTCTCACCCTTTCCGAGCACCAGCATGAACGGGGCATGATTCCATCCAATGTGAGTCCCGACCGGCCACAGCCTGAAATAAGTTACGGGACTCTGGCCGGGCGCGTCGATGCCACAACCTGGTTCATTATCGGCGCCGGCCTGTACCTGCTCCACGAGCACAATAAGAGGCTCAAGAAGACCTTACATCCTAACATAAAACAGGCGCTGAAAATTTTAGATGCCTGGGAATTCAATGGAAGAGGCCTGCTCTACACTCCCCTAAGCGGCAACTGGGCTGATGAATACCCCATCGAGGGGCATACGCTTTACGATAATATCCTGCGGATGTGGGCGCTGAAACTCTATGCCGAACTTTATGAGGATCGCAATCGTCGCAAACAGGCCTACATTATTAAAGAACGCATCGAAATCAATTTTTGGCCCCAAAAAACGGTTCTTGATCATCCGGGCGTTTATCATCGACAGGCTTTCCAAGAGGCAGCTGATCAAGACCTTACTCACTTTGCCTGCGCAATCGATCCCAGGGGATATAACATGCACTTTGATACGGCCGGACACAGCCTGGCCCTGCTATTAGGATTGGCCTCCGGTGACCAAACCGAACATATTAATAATCATATTGCCAATATCTTTGAAGATATAGGAGCTTCGCTGCTGCCTGCTTTCTGGCCGATCATCACCGAAAAGGACGAAAGCTGGCCGGCACTGCGCCAAAACTATAGTTATGACTTTAAAAATAAGCCGTATCATTTCCATAACGGGGGAATTTGGCCGGTATGGATGGGATGGTTTGCCCTCGGCATGACGAAAGCCGGTCATTCATCAACGGCTGAAAATATGCTGCAGGCTCTGATAGAGATTGAAAATCCCGAAGACCTCGAATTTTGTGAATATATCGCTTCCGATACCTTACGGCCCGGCGGTAAGAAAAGACTTTGCTACAGTGCATCAGGTTTGTTATTTCTGATACACGCCGTTCGAAACGGATCACTTGATAAATTACAACTGAATTAAACTTTTAAGAATACTCAACGGAATGATTGGCGACGTTGTCCATATAAAACCCCACCACCTTCCACCGGCACGCCGGATTTTAGAACTGATCAGCGAACCCATGGAAAAATCGAGAGGCGTCTTTACCATCACTATCGGTGGGGAATCGGGGAGCGGTAAATCTACCCTGGGGCTTGCAATCCGGCAACTGCTCGAAACAGCAGGCCGCCATTGCTTTATTTTTCATATTGACGATTATTTTAAGCTGCCACCGCGCGACAATCACAACAACCGGCTTAAGGATTTGGGAAATGTCGGCCCCGGGGAAGTTGATCTGGATTTGATGCAACAGCATATATACCAGATGAAAGAAGGAGCCCCGGAAATAGAAAAGCCGCTCATTCATTACAAAGAAAATCGGATCCGACGAGTAACGGTTGACGTGGATAATGTGGAGGTTATTATTGCGGAGGGGACATACACGACCCTGCTGGACGGTATCGACTGCAAAGTGTTTATGCTGCGTAATTATTTGGATACGTACGAAAACCGCGTGGAAAGGGCCAGAGATCCCATTATCCCGTTCAATGAAAAAGTGCTGGAAATTGAGCATACTATAATCAAAGAGCATGCTGCAAAAGCCGATATTTTAGTAGATAAGGACTACAACATACACTCGAAAAAAACGAACAGAACACAGGCATAGATCAACCATTTTGGACTTCCCGGTGTTCGATAATCAGAATCAACGACTATGAAAAACTGGAAAATAAAGCTCTCTCTTTTTCTAAATTACCTTGTTTTTGCCATTCTGCTTAACAGCGTGGGCATCGTGATCCTGCAGGTACAAATCGATTACCACATCACAAAAGAGGCCGCTTCGGTGCTGGAGGGATACAAGGACCTGTCTATTGCCTTCGTTTCGTTTTTGATAGCTTCCTACATTCCCCGCTTCGGTTATAAAAAATCGATGCTGACGGGATTGCTCTTTGTGACGGTCGGATCTATGGCAATGCGACTTATCGGAGGGTTTATGATGACCAAAATTCTGTTTGCCTGTGTGGGTGTCAGCTTCGCCTTAATTAAAGTTTCGGTCTATTCTACAGTAGGACTGGTGACCGATGATTCCAACGAGCACAGCAGTTTTATGAATCTGCTGGAAGGCATGTTTATGTTGGGCGTGCTGGCCGGATATTGGCTGTTCGGTTGGTTTATCGACATGGCCAATGCCTCCAGCCATATTATTTGGTTGGATACCTACTGGGTGCTGGCC
>DATFLI010000520.1:0-2687 GCA_035267805.1 Balneolaceae bacterium
ACGAGCTTCATAGCGACATTCGATTTTATAACCACACAGAGCAGCTTTCTGAAAATTTATGAGGGGACGTATCACAACAATCGGGGGATAGCATGACCGCTGACGGCCAGCAGGCTCAGAACAAGCACAAGGGCGGGCACAATGGATAGAGCAGAATACTTGTCGAGAACGTATGAATTTGCACCACGTGGCAACCAGCTCCCGCAGACAAAGCTAACCCCGGATCAGGTGAGGCAATGCCGGGACTATAGCAAGACAGCCCGCGAATGGGCGGCTATACTTGGTGTTCATTATCGAACTGTGGAAAAGGCGCGGCACTATGAGACGCACAAAGGGGTTTTCTAGTGGACTATCAATCATACATAGAATTAAAAAGGCAGCGTGGGGCTGATTCTGGTTTTGATCCGATTTCAATGTCTGACAGCCTGTTTGACTTCCAGCAAGAGTTGACAGAATGGGCCATCAAAAAAGGTCGGGCCGCGATATTTGCAGATTGCGGTTTAGGCAAGACTGCCATGCAGCTTGTTTGGGCTGACAACGTGGCGAGAAAAACCGGAAAGCCCGTGCTGGTGTTGACGCCTCTGGCGGTATCATCACAGACAATCAATGAGGGTATGAAATTTGGTATTGAGTGTGAGCGGTCGAGGGACGGATCAATACCGAGCCAAATCACGGTTAGCAATTATGAGCGCCTACACTATTTCAATTTTGAGGATTTTTCAGGCGTTGTTTGTGACGAATCGTCAATCTTGAAGTCATTTGATGGTGCCCGAAGAACTGCAATTATTGAGTTTATGCGGAAGGTGCCTTATCGGTTGCTTGCTACCGCGACTGCCGCGCCAAACGATTATACGGAGCTAGGTAATTCGTCTGAGGCGCTTGGATACCTTGGGCACATGGACATGCTCAACCGATTTTTTAAGAATGACCGCAACAACTCCGCGACGAAACGGCTTTACGGAGAAGCGCCGGAATGGCGGTTTAAGGGTCATGGTGAGCGGCCTTTTTGGCGGTGGGTAACATCTTGGGCCAGGGCTTGCCGAAAACCGTCTGACCTCGGGTTTAATGATGATCGGTTCGACCTGCCATCGCTTATAGAAAAAGAACATATTGTCGAATATAATGAGCCGCTGGATGGACAGTTATTCAGGCTTCCCGCCGTGACCTTGTTGGAGCAAAGGCAGGAGCGCAAAAAGACTATACAGGAACGGTGCGAGTTGGCGGCACAATTAGTTGAGCATGACTTACCGGCTATTGTATGGTGTCATTTGAACGCCGAAGGGGATTTGTTGGAATCCTTAATACCTGATGCAGTGCAGGTGTCGGGGTCCGATAGTGATGATGCCAAAGAATCTAAGCTGCTGAGTTTTGCGAATGGCGAGACAAGGGTACTGGTGACAAAGCCTCGAATCGGCGCGTGGGGGCTAAACTTTCAGCATTGCTCTCACATGGTGTACTTTCCTTCCCATAGCTATGAACAATACTATCAGGCCGTAAGGCGGTGCTGGCGGTTTGGGCAAAAGAATAATGTCACTGTTGACTTGGTAATGACGGAGGGTGAGCGGAAGGTGTTGGAAAATCTGCAAAGAAAATCAGAGCAGGCAAGCGAAATGTTTGACCGGCTTGTTGAGGAAATGAACAACGCCCAGGCGATTGAAAAGATAAACGATCACACGAACAAAACGGAGATTCCAAAATGGCTGTAAGGGATCAGAAAATTACTGATAATTATGCCATCTACAATGCCGACGCGATGGAAGTCATGGCCGATATGCCGGACGATTCGGTTCATATGACGATTTATTCCCCGCCATTTGGCGGCCTTTACCACTACTCAAGCGATGAGCGGGACTTGTCGAACTGCCCGGATTACCAGGAGTTTTTGGAGCAATATCAGTTTTTTGTTGCGGAGAAATATCGCATTACCATGCCGGGCCGAGTGTCCGCTGTTCATTGCACGGATATCCCGTCTAGCAATTGCGGCAAAGATTATTTAACTGATTTTCCGGGTGATATTATCCGGCTGCACGAAAAAGAGGGGTTCCACTTTATTGCTCGACATACAATCTGGAAAGAGCCGTTGTGGGTGAGAAATAGAACCATGACAAAAAATCTGGCCCATAAGACGGTAGTTGACGACGCGGTTTACGCGGGGGTGGCATCCGCTGATTATCTTTTGGTGTTTAGAAAGAGGGGCACAAATCCTGTTCCCGTCAAGCACGAGCACGGGCTGGAGTATTATGCGGGTGAACAGCCTATGCCTAATGATGTTCTATCATACAAAGATTATAAGGGAAAACAGACAGAGAACGCCTACAGCCATTGGATTTGGCGACACTACGCCTCAAGTGTTTGGGATGATATACGGATGGGAAATGTACTGCCTTTCCACGACGCGAAAGAGGATGACGATGAAAAGCATGTACACCCGTTGCAGCTTGATGTAATCGAGCGGGCAATTATGCTGAGAACCAATCCTGGTGAAACAGTATTTACGCCGTTCATGGGGGTAGGCTCTGAGGTATATGGGGCCGTTAAACTTGGCAGAAAAGGCGTAGGCGTTGAATTAAAAGCTAGTTATTATAAGCAAGCAATCAAAAACATGGAGGCGGCGGAGACTAGTTCCCTGGAACACAATCAGCAGGATTTGATCGGGGCCACATGATTCACTCCCTCGACGCAGAGCG
>DATFLI010000521.1:0-5994 GCA_035267805.1 Balneolaceae bacterium
ATCTCGGTGGACACCCGCGAATCCCGAAGCAGGTTTTGCATTTCCGTTAGGTCCTTTTCGCTTGCCTTGCCTTTTTCTTGAGCTGACTGACCAACAAATTCGGCGAACTGGACATCACTGGGCCGACAGACAAACAGGTCCACCGTAATAAGGGCCGCCATATTTTCGATTTGACGGTCTTTAATCTGGAAACGAACGCCTTCCTGATCGCTTCTACGTTTCAACTCTTCCTCCACGGCTTCGGTAAGCAGGCGTTTGGTCCAGAGCAGCTCGCTTTTGAATAGCTCGCGATTGAAGTCATTAAAGGTGTACAGCAAGGATAGGAACAGTCGCTGCATCTCTTTTTTGTGATTATCGAACCACCAAAGGTTATCCACCGAACCACGTTTGTCTTTGGCGTATTCGATCATAATACACCGCGAGCGAAAGTGATCTTCGGTAGGTTTGTAGTTGGAAATAAACATGAGTTGTGACCGAACTGGGCTCCAGGCGTTTTTCGTCCGGTCATGGGAGGCGCTCACGCCACGTTGTCGCAATTCGTACCACATGTTAAATACCTGTGGGGTGATCTTGCCTTTTCCGGGCACAAACTCATCCATGATCACCGGGATCTTGCTGTGGTTGGCCAGCTTGTTTTCGGCGGACTTGAGTGTAGGGTTGGAATCCACATCGGTGAAAGATTGGCCAAAGAAATTGAGCATGATCTGCGATAGTTGTCCTTTCCCAGTGGATGGCTCCCCAAACAGGTACAGAAAGACCACATGTTTAAACACATCGTAGATCTCGTCAAAAAACAAAAACGAGAGCATGTAGGAGAATATGAGATACCCTTCTGCCTTCTTCTCGGGCTGTTGTCCGGCAATAAGCTCCCCGAACCTGTCCCGCACCGTATCGATAAAATAGTGGAGCTCCTTATCGACGTACAAGTGGTGTTCTTCATCGCTGTAAAACCCATCGGTGGGCGAAGGGAGATCAAATAATGGAGCTGGTTCAATGCGGCCGGGTTTGACGTAGAAGGTAGTGTCGGCAGCTACCATGGGAAACAGCCCAGAGTCTTTGTCCGGCGCTATCATGTATTGGGGCTCCCGAAGGTGGTCCTCGGGAATATTAATTAAGGCATTGCGGGTCAGATAAAATTTGTAGCCATGATGTTCGATAAAGCCGTAATAGTTGAACTCATAGACCGTCTGCGGTTGCCACCGGTTACACAAGAAGCTCATAAAGAACAGGATCTCATCATCAGACTTAAAGCGTGCCGATTGATACGAATGTTTAAAGATCTGAATCTGGAACGCTTTCTTGGATAACAAGTCTTCCGGTTCCAGGACAAAGAGTTCGCTCCGGGTAAGCCTGCGCGTTTCCGGGGTCAGCCAGCTCACCTGGCATTCATAGAGCGTGGAATCCCATTTGAGTGTTTCAGGATTGTATCGGATGATCTTGGAATGAATCTCAATGTCAAAACTGCCTATTTTGCGACTGGTGCCGTCGGTTTCATTGCGATACCATCCAAAATCCAGCTGATCCGAGCTATCAACATAGTCGAATGGTTCTTTTTGTGTTTCAGAGGTGGCTGACGGTTCAAACTCGGTTGGTTGCTGCCGATTATTGGGCGACAAGAGCCTTAGAGGCCCTTCCTGGTTTTTGCTGCTCATCTATTTGTCGTTGAGATATTAAAATTTTGTGTTCACTCACATAACCTGGATTGAACAGGTCTCCGAACCCGTAGATGACCCACAGCCCGAATCCATTCACCAGTTGAGTTTCGATGATATTGACTATTTCTTTTCGCCGGTTGCCTTCGGTATCAAAAAATTCAATGGTATCACCGATGGTAAATTGTGTTATGATTTTTGTCATGATTCGTGTTAATTAAGTCAATTGAGGTTCTTGCAGGTGCAGTTGGATTCCTTTGGTAATTCGAAGCGCATTAGTAGAAAGATTGAACTCCTGCTTCAGCCGGGATTTGATGAGTTTGGGAGGAATGCCCAGTGCATCTTCCATGAGGCACAATCGTTGATCAGAAATGTAATAGGGTTTTTTAAACCATTGGCGAAAGGTGTTTAATTTGATTTCTGGAAACATTACTTTCCGGAACTCATTATAAGAGTCGAATTGCCGGAATATTTCTTGTTTGATTAGCAACAGGCGGGTTTGGTTAATGTCATACTTTGTTATTGGTCCGTTCACAAGCGTATTTCGGTCTTTTAATATTTAAGGGTAAGTAGTATAATCGGTTGGTTACACATAAACGTTACCGATACCTACAGGGCTAAAGTAGTGATGCGTAAACAACGAAACAACAAAATATGATGTGATCGTAACTAAAAAAGAAAGGGGCATTACGTTAACCACATTAAAACCAATCGGTTAGAAAAGAGGTGATTTGGAGAAAAAAACTGGCGAAACATTACAAGATAATGTCCGGTATTTGCTGGAGGAGTATTACGATGGAAATGTGTCTGAAATGCAGCGGGAAACGGGAGTAAATCGGTCTGTTATTTCAGAGATTAAAAATGGAGGGAAGACAGAAGTAAACAGCTCCACGTTAATTCGGTTTGCCGAGGCTGGTGTAAACCTCAACTGGTTGTTAACGGGTAAAGGCAGGCCTTTTGTTGTTAACGAAGATTCCGAAATTAACACGGAGCTGAAAGAAAAACAGTTACTGGATAACCGCATGAAAGAGATCAAGAAGCTTGTAGGTGATATCGAAGATCAGCTATCCGAGCAACCGCACCTGCGGCTTGATCCGGATGTTCAGAGCGCACTTCTTGAACTTTTAAAGAAAGCTGTTCGATAAGATCAATGACCGTCTCTTTCTCTTCCTGAATTTTTGATTCTTGTACCCTGAAGTCAACTTCTGTAGAATTTAGCATTACTTGTCACTCTTACCTGATTAAGATTTTGATTGCTTTACCCGAAAAAACTTAAATATATACAGGAGTAATCTGAAGGTCATTTGTTACACATTTATTGTTATATATCCTTCCATTATTTTGCGCTCAAAACCTCAATACAGCTCGTCTATTTGATCAACTGATTCGACAAGTGGACGGTTATCCAGCCATTCTTTTATATCACTTTCCAGCCAACCGACTGTACGAGATGAAATCTTTTTTCTGCGGGGTAATTCTCTGCGTTTTTCCATCCTCCAAACGGTCACAGTGGAAACAGATAAAAGTTCTGCGAGTTGTTTGGGGCGAATTATTTTTAGTGTACTCATGATACCAGGTTTGATTATGTGTTATTGTCTGATATAAGAGTAAAGCCTATGAAAACTGGAAGGCAAGCTTTAAATAGCACTTATATAGATGGAATTAAAACCGGAATGGCTGGAATTCAAATTAATGCTGTGTGTAATCAGACTTATAGATTACTACTCGGTTCCTGAAAAACAGAATTACCATAAGTATTTATCCAATTCCTGATCGTCTTCGGATCCGGTTTTACAGAAATTTTATTACTTATTATCCTCTTAATAGCTTCAACATGACGGTTCAGCGACCGCAGGTCGTGCTGCAGAATATATTCCCTAGTTTCGGTCATAGCCATACCAACAATTTCGGTATCATAGACTACATTTTTAGCTCTCTTTTGGAATGCCCTGGCAATCCTCCAGGGATCCGGCATTTCTTTACGCACATAATCGATCTCGGAAAACTGCTTTCCTGTAATGAGATTTTCAAGCACCGTTTCCAAAGGGAGGATCACTCTGGCAAGTTGCTCGGCTATTTTCAGAATAGGTTCACGCTTCCCGGAAAGAGACAACAATCCATGGGCCGTAGCTCGATTTAATTGATCAGGCACAAATTGGTTGGACTCAACCTTCTCGGGAACCCAATAGGACTGTAAACTTTCAGTGTCCGCTCCACCTACGACAGCCTCATTAAACAGGTTACGGATTTCATAGAAAATAAGAGGTCGATCTGGTCGGGATATTAGCTTCCGCTCTTGATTGGGTAATGAGCGAACAGCTTGTCCTGTTTCAAAATAAAATACTTTAAGCATCTCAGCGATCTCTTTATTTATTCGCCAGACTTCTATCGCTTGTCGCTGGATCTGCTGAAATAAAGTGTTCCTGTAATTGCTAACCTGGTTGATCAAATCCATCTGGGTTTTATCCAGGTCAATTTGCTCTATGACCCTTCGGTAATCCTCTTTGCTTTCTCTTACCAATGCCCGTCTCGACTTGATAAATCTGAAGTAAGGCCGAATATACCCGTTTCCGTTGAATTCATTGTGTTCAAAAGCTCCGATATCCTGCCAAATCCTAATTGAATTAGGGTAAAAGGTTTTTTCAACATTCCGGTTAGGAGAACTCCATTCAATGGGCTTGGGTAACTCAAAGTATTTTTCCCAATCTCTGCTATGTTCACCATCTTCATTCTTTACCAAGTAGTACCCATCATCACTAAATCTAAATGAATAGCCTTTTAAACTCTCTGGTAAATCATCTAAAACCTGCCTGCTCATTTTATCTTCCTATTCTGTAGATCCGGGCTTCCTTTTTCTCCTCCTCAGAAAGTATTCCCTTTAGATGATTACTCCAAAGAATAAGTGCTCTTCTTTTTTCGTCCATATAACTATGCCGGTCGTAAATAGCCGTAACTTGTCCGTCTCCTGCCAACCCTTTGTGGTTCAAAATTTTCCCTAATACCGTACGCTCAACTCCTAATTTAGCCATATAGGTTGCCGCGGTTCTTCTCAAATCATGAGGACGGAAGTCTTTGACTTTCGATTCCTTACGAATATGCTCAGCGACCCTCTTTACTTCTTGTACCGGACGGTTCTTTATTACCGGTGATTCAAATACATACTCACTTTTACCCGATCTTAACCGCATTTCCTTGAGAATTTCCAAGGCCGAAGGTGATAACGGTACGTCGTGAGCTCTTTTCCCTTTAGCATCTTCGGCAGGTATGGTCCATACATCATCTTGGATACATTCCCATTTCATCCTGCTGGTTTCTCCCTTACGCTGTCCTGTCAGCAAAAGCATTTTAAAGATCGAACGGGCGGGGTCCTCCTGATTTTCAAAAGCCTTCCAAAGTTTCTTTATTTCGTCTTCCTCGTAATATCGATCTCTTTTATTTTCTCCAGCGCTATACTTTGGGGTGCTGATTACGGGATTATAATCTATTAGTCCTCTATCGATAGCAAAGGAATACATCTTCGAAAGCCTCGATCTTATACGATTTGCCATAGTAGGATAACCTTCATCATATGCCTTCTTATCCAGCAGGTTAATAACCTGATGTCGTGATATCTCCTTAATTTCAAATGAACCTAACGTCGGAATCAATTCTTTATCGATAATTCGGGCATATTCATAACGTGTCCCTTTCCTAAGGGTAGGTAGATATTTGCCTTTAAACTCCTTAGCCAATTCGTTTAACGTTACGGAACCCGGATCATATCTGGCTTTCTTTTTTTCGGCCATGGGATCCGTGCCATTATTTACTTCATAGGATAAATTTTTAGCTTCATTTCGAGCAGTAGCCAGACCAATTTTGGGATAGGTCCCAATGGTAAATCGCTTAATCTTATTTTTGTATCGATACCTGTAGACAAAAGATTTATGTCCCGTAGGGGTAACACGTAGTGCTAATCCCGCTACCAGGGTATCATAAATTTCGATTCGCTTTTCTTGAGGTTGGACGCTTTTTATATAGGAATTATTTAGCTTTTTCTTGGCCACACTTTTTCTGTTTTTGAAATTGTTCATCCCAGTGCTGGGGACAACAGGGGGACAACAAAATCGGTTAATGGTCTGAAATAAACCGAAACTCAAAGTATGACCCAACCGAATGATATACAATAGGTTACCGATAAAATTTAATGTAAAGTAACGACACGAAATTACACTTGATCAAACTGTCACGCAGGAGGTCGCGAGTTCGAATCTCGTCCGGATCGCTCCTCGTAAGCCCTTAGCTCGCATAGAGTTAGGGGCTTTTTAGTTTTTATAAAATCCGACTAATTTCTCACCTCTGAATT
>DATFLI010000522.1:0-8505 GCA_035267805.1 Balneolaceae bacterium
TCTTACAAAGATTTATAACATGCTATGCTTCACTAGACCCTTTACAAATATTAAAATTAAAGCGAAAAATAATTATTAGCGAATATTCGCTTTTAATTTATATTCGTTTTTTCTTACTTGGTAAGAGTGCTCATCGACATAAAAAACAACAATTTATAAGAGGAGGAGAGAGATGGAGCTTACCGAAGGTACAACAAGTATTAAAAACAAGGAAAAGGTGCTATATAAAGAGCTGGAGGTCAAGATAGAGGCGTTTAATCCTAAAATTAAATCACTGCTTCATGATCGGCTGATTGATTTGCTGGTGAAACTGAATGACGAATTGGAGCACGAGCGTGAATCGTTGCTTTGGCAACGTCACGTAAGACAATCTCATTATGATGAAGGGAAAGTGCCGGAATATCTGAATGCCAACAGCAGAGCTGTTACTGGAGACTGGAAGATAAATCCCTTGCCGAATGATCTTAGAAAGAGGAGAGTAGAAATCACCGGTCCTGTTAATTCGACGAAGATGGTTATTAATATGCTTAGCCGGAATGATGACGGTATGCGTGCGGACATGGCGATGCTGGATTTCGAGGATTCTATGAAGCCGAGCTGGGGTAATGTGGTGGATGGATTTCATAATCTGATTGGGGCAGTTCGGGGCGATTTGACCTTCGACCAAGCGGCTACAAAAACGTCGCCGGCTAAGCACTATCGTTTGGATCCGGATGACATGCCGGGCATTATGGTGCGATGTCGGGGATTGCATTTGGATGAGCAGCATGTGCTGATTCATGATAAACCGATTGCAGCCGGTATCTTTGATCTGGCCGTTTCCTTTTATCATTCAGCTGCGTTATTGATTGATCGCGGGCGTACGCCTAAGTATTATATTCCCAAGTGCGAATCATACCAGGAAGCTCGCTGGTGGAATACGCTGTTTAATTTGCTTGAGGACGAATTGGGGTACCCAACCGGTACGTTGCGTGCCACTTTTCTTATTGAGACCCTGCCCGCCGCTTTTCAGATTGAAGAAATCCTATACGAAATTCGTGATCATGCGGCAGGTCTTAATGTTGGTCGCTGGGATAAGATTTTTAGCGATATTAAAGTACTTCGCTACCACAAAGACCGGATAATGCCCGATCGCAGTACGATTGATATGAGTAAACCATGGATGGATCAATACGCAAAACGACTTATCAAGATTTGTCACAGTCGCGGCGCGATGGCCATCGGCGGGATGTCTGCTTTTACGCCGGGTAAGAATGCCGAACTGCGGAAAGCTCAAACAGAAAAAGTGTATTCTGACAAGAAGAACGAGCATGATATCGGTCACGATGGTTGCTGGGTCTCCCATCCGTATTTCATCACTTATGCGCTGGAATGTTTTCCGGAAGAAAACCAGTTAGATCGCAACCTTCCTGATCAGGAAAAATACCCGGATTTGTTGCCGCAGGGAGGGGGGGACGTTACCGAGGCCGGGCTCCGTACCAACATCCGGGTAGGTATTGGATACATGCAGGGATGGAATCAAGATATCGGCTGTGTAGCCTGGGACAACCTCATGGAAGATTTGGCGACATTGGAAATTTCCAGGGTTCAAATATGGCAATGGCTTCATCATGAAGTGATGTTAACCGATGGGCGGAAAGTCACCCGTGAATTAGTTGATAAGATGTTTGATGAGGAATTGTCTAAAATTTTGAATGAAGTTGAGATAGCTATGAAAGGCGCCTCGAAAGAGGCAGTAGATTCTGTTAAAGGGCAATTCAAAAGAGCCCGGAAAGAGGTGGGAGAAGTTTTTTTACTTCCCGATTTACCGGATTTTTTCCATGATGCACTGAACAAAATAAAATAAAGGGAGAGATGATGATGGATAATAAAAATGGATTGCAGAAGCAGTGGAAAACACCGCGCTGGAAGGGAATAAAGCGTAACTATTCAGCCCAAAAGGTTATGAATTTGCGCGGATCTTTTATGATCAGGCATACCCTGGCCGAAATGGGAGCCAAGCGTTTATGGAAATTATTGCATGAAGAAAATTTCGTAGCGGCCTTGGGAGCGTTGACGGGCAATCAGGCTTTGCAGCAGGTGAAAGCAGGACTGAAAGCCATTTACCTGAGTGGGTGGCAGGTGGCCGCAGATGCTAATCTTGCTGGACAAATGTATCCCGATCAGAGTTTGTATCCGGCCGACAGCGTGCCCCATGTTGTTAAGCGGATTAACCAAACGCTGATACGGGCAGATCAAATCCATCATATGGAGGACGACAAGTCCACTTATTGGATGGCTCCTATTGTGGCGGATGCCGAAGCCGGTTTTGGGGGCGTACTTAATGCTTTCGAGCTAATGAAAGCGATGATCGAGGCCGGAGCGGCAGGTGTTCACTTTGAGGATCAGCTGGCTTCCGAAAAGAAATGCGGACACTTGGGAGGGAAAGTGCTGGTCCCGACTTCGCAGTTTATCAAGACGCTTAATGCTGCTCGTTTGGCTGCGGATGTACTGGATGTGCCCACTTTGATTATTGCACGCACGGATGCCGATTCAGCGCAGCTTTTGACCAGCGATGTGGATTCTTATGATCATCCGTTTATGACGGGTAAGCGGTCTCCCGAGGGATTTTACTATGTGAAATCCGGATTGGAACAAGCCATCAGCCGCGGGCTAGCTTATGCCCCTTATGCGGATTTGATTTGGTGTGAAACTTCCAAACCGGATCTTGAAGAAGCCCGTATTTTCGCAGAAGCCATTCATCAAAAGTATCCCGGCAAACTGCTGGCATATAACTGTTCACCGTCTTTTAACTGGCGGAAAAACTTGAGTAATTCTGTGATTGCCCGCTTCCAGCATGAGCTGGCAGAAATGGGCTATAAATTCCAGTTTGTGACCCTTGCCGGATTCCATTCTCTGAATTTCGGGATGTTCAGTCTTGCCAGTCGCTATAAGCAAGAGGGTATGTACGCCTATTCACAGCTTCAGGAGGCTGAGTTTGCGAATGAAGTCAATGGGTATACAGCTACCAAGCACCAGCGCGAAGTGGGGACAAGCTATTTCGATGCGGTCAAGCAAGCGATTGACGGAAGTAAAAGCTCAACTTTGGCTCTCGAGGGATCCACCGAAGAGGCTCAGTTCGCCTGAGGTTTGACTTGGAGGGAGAATCGGTCTTTTGAAGACCGATTCTTCTTAATCCAGCGTGACTTTGATAAACGATTATAAGTAAGATCTGAGACTCTCGGATGAAGCCTTAGAAATAAATGATTATTGCTGAAAAGACGAAATCTGGAAACAAAGATCCCACCCGGTGGTCAGATAAAGTCATTAAAAAATGATCACTAAGCTAAGTCTGTTTACAGGATTTACTTCCTGAGGTCGTCTTATTCATCTTGCTCCTGCGTATCCTTGCCGTATTTTACTGAAACGCTGGCCGTAACAGTGACGGTTTGCTCAAATTGCATTAGGCTGTCGGAAGATTTTAAAGCCATTTCCGACGCAAAACGAACCGGGCGTTGATTAAAAGAGAAGTTAACATGGCTGACATTACCCAGTTTCTTCCCGATCTGTTCGGCTATTATTGAGGCTTTCTCATGAGCAATTTTTAGGGCTTTTTTGAGTGCTTCATTTTCACCTTGTTGCTGCTTTGATGACATAAAGTTCCCACTAAAATTGTCAAAGTCGTTATTGATGAGAGCAATCTGAATCTTTTCGTAGGTCTTGAAGTCGGTCAGCGTTAATGCCACAGACTGGGTGGTTTGCACCATCTCTTTACCGTTTTTGGTGTATTCATTATTATGAACCCGGCTAATTGAAATTGGCTCAAAATGAATGTCTTTTTCCTTGATATCGTATTTTTTAAGCAAATCTACCAATACTTTTTCTCTTTGCTTATGAAGGTTATAAGCCTTTTGGGGAGTTTCACCGCGGGCATTTAAGTTGATCTGAAACGAAATCTTATCGGCCGGCACCTGAACTTCGGCTGTAGCGTTTACAGATATCGTTTGAGCTTGAACGGTTCCGATAATGGCAAGCAGCGTGACGAATAGTGAAAAAGTTCTCATAGGATAGTACTTGTTGGTTTAAATTATTTATTCACAAAGAATCGATTGTATTTTATCAATCGAGATGTTTGCTCCACAAACAACAATCACAGTAGTCTGATTGGTAAAACGATCCGGATATTTAAGCAGGCTGCCGATAGCTACCCCTGCTGACCCTTCCACCAACTTGCTGTGGTTCTTGATCATAGAACGGATGGCTTCCCTGATTTCGTCTTCAGAAAGCAGGATAAAATCATCAACCAGTTTTTGGCATAGGTCAAAGGTAATGGAATCTCGCTCAAAACCGCCGGCCGAACCATCCGAAAGTGTTGGCTTGGATTCTATTTCACGGTATTCTCCGGCGCGGACACTCACGCTCATCTCCGGCGAATTTTCGGGTTGACAGCCAATCAGTTTCGTCTTTGGTGATTTTTCTTTTACGTATTTCCCAATTCCTGATATAAGCCCGCCGCCTCCAACAGTTGCCAGTAAATTATCGGGCTGAGACACTTTCTCAAGTATTTCAATCCCAATGGTACCTTGACCCGCTATGATTTGCGGATCGTTGTAAGGAGAGACATACAGCCAACCGTTTTCTTCGGCTGTTTGGCGTGCGTAAGTCTCGGTTGTGAACGGATCATCCCCATAAAATTCTATGTCTACATTGTAGGCTTTGATGGCATTTACTTTCGAAGAGACCGCATTATGAGGTAAAAAAACCTTTCCCTTAATACCCAGCAGGTCGCAGGCACGAGCAAATCCCAAGCCGTGATTTCCTGTCGAGGCTGTTACAGGCAGCGTTTTAATCTTTTGTTCCCGAATCCATTTTAGTTTGTTCAGACTGCCGCGTGCTTTGAAGGAACCGGTTTCCTGCTCGCTTTCAAGCTTCAGGTAGACTTCCCCCTGACAAACATTGCTAAGCCACTTGGAGTAAAGCAGGGGCGTGTTGAGGATTTGATCTCTGATGCGTTTTTCAGCTTGTTCTATTTCCTGGATTAAATTCATTCCCGGCATATGCACGTTACAGTGAAAGAGTGAAATTGCAGATGATTCGAACATGCGAAATTGTGACTGATGAAGCAAGTAAGCAAATAAGGAGACAGAAAAGGCTACATTTTAAAGCAGAGTAAGGCATGTATGAGCTTTATATCTGGGTGAACCTGCGAATGCAGCGATATTGTAAGGAAGAATATGCAGCCAATAAAACTGCAGCTGTGAATGATTTTCTATATCCCGAGACAATCGGAAAAGCAATGGATGGGAAAATGCTTTAAAACTTTTCTCACCAAAGCTTGATATGTCGTTTTTTTTCAATTAAAGGGACCGGCTTTGTTCTATCATTCGATTGTAACCTTAACAAAAACAAAATATTAGATATAATGAATACCTATTTAACCAACCATACCGAACTGTTATTTGAAGAACAACTCATTTTGACCAATATCGTCGAATATGGTATCAAGTGGAATGATCTGGTCAGTGGAAAAATAGTTCCCGGCCCGGAAGGTGCCCGTTTTAATCTCGATTTTGAAGGGCCGGTTACCGGTCCCAAAATTAAAGGAAAAATAAAGGGAACCGACTATCTGGAGGTACGGGCCGACGGAAAATTCATGTTGAATATACAGGCCGCCATTCTTACAGATAACGAGAAAAGCATTGCTGTTCGGGAGGATGGAATTCTCTATCCCGGAGAGAACGGAAAAGCCCATATTCAGCTCAACCTGCAGTTCACTACGCACTATCCAGAGTATGCCTGGATGAACAAGATACAGGGATGGGCGATCTGTGAGGTAGATATGCTGCGAGGCGAAGTCAACGTGAAAGTCTATAAAGGTAGCTTTGAGTCAATAACGGAAGCTGCTGCTTAATCAGAACCCAAATTTGATACATCATGAAAACAGTAAATTTAAATAATCTCGAAATGACCGAATTTATCGGTGAACACGACACCGGTCAGCATTGTCTGGCGACCTTCCCCATGTTTGGATTACATGGAACTGAATCTACGGCAACTGTTTACTTTGAATTGAATCCCGGAGATACACTGGGCCGTCATACGGACAGCGCGGAGGAGCTTCTCTTGGTCCTGGAAGGTAATGTAGAAGCCGAAGTTGGCGGAGAAGTGGGCCCTCTTACAACGGGTGAAATTGCACTGGTGCCCCGTATGATTCCGCATAACCTGGTCAACACGGGAAAAGTAAAAGCGAAAGTGCTGGGTGTCTTTGGGGGAGCTAACAATATTGTAGCTACCTTTGAAAAAAGTTGGAATCCGACAAAGAGTAATGTAGTAGATACATCAAAAATTCACTAAATTAAATAAAAACTGATATTTAGGAGAAGTTCATTATCGGTGGGCTTCTCCTTTTTTATTTATTGATCAGGCCGATGAGTGTCTCTATGACTGAATATAAACCCTCCCAAAATTTGGTCCCCTATGTTGAATTTTTTTGGGATGGGCAGTTTAATATTAATCAGGAATCGCTGCTTTCTCAGAAGGTAGTGCCCAATGGTTATATTGAGCTGATTATTCATACGAGTGAACTTCACTGTCATCTTAGCAAACATGGCTTATGGTCATCCTCTCCTGATTATACTATTATCGGTTTATTTACATCTCCCTACGAAGTACGATTCAGAGATAAAGTTAATGTATTCGGGATCCGCTTCAAACCAGAGGCCATCTACAATCTGTTTGGGATACCGGCTTCTGAATTCTATCAACAGTATGAAGATATGGAACTGGTCCTGGGAACTGACTTTCAACTCTTTTGCTCTAAATTACGCGAAGCCAAGACTATTGAAAATAAAATTGAGCATGCAGAAACATATCTCATACAAAGTTTACAAAGGCAAAAGAAACCGTTGACATATGTTAATCATGCAGCTGAAATTATTCGCAACACCCATGGATTTATTCAGGTAGAGGAGTTATACCACAAAGTATTTATCAGTCTGAGACAACTTCAGCGACAATTCAAAATAAAGGTAGGAATATCACCTAAAATGTATATGAGGATATCGCGACTAAATGCTGTTCAACAATTACTCGAAGAAAAAGGCCTTTTAAATTATACACATATAGCATTTATATGTGGTTATGCCGATCAGGCACACTTTATACGGGACTTTAAATCGATTATTGGTGAACGTCCCGGGCTTTTTACTACTAATAGTGCCGAGTATATTGTTAATGCAAATACGGCCGTGAATATGGAATCAGATGATGAGTTCCGGACAGCTGAGTAGCAGGCATAAATTTGAGGAAGATGAAGTTCTTCGGACGATACTGGAAGGGACAGCAGCTCATACAGGGGAAATGTTTTTCCGGGAACTCGTTAAGCGACTTGCAAGCGTGCTGCATACCAAGAGTGCCTGGGTTGCAGAATACCTTGAAGAAGAGCAGAAATTATACGCTCTGGCTTTTTGGTTGGATGATCGATTTGTGGAGGGCTTTGAGTATAATGTTAAAGGGACGCCCTGTGAAATCGTACTAGGCAAAAAAGAATTGCTTCATATCCCCAAAAACGTGATTAATCTTTTCCCGGAGGATCACGAATTGGCAACCCGCAAAGCCATGAGTTACCTGGGAGCCCCACTGCTTGACCTTGAAGGAAATATTCTCGGCAATCTTGCGGTAATGGATACTCGTATAATGCCTGACGAGTATAAAAATATAACTATTTTCAAAATTTTTGCCGATCGTGCTGCCTCGGAACTTAGACGAATCCGAGTAGAACAGCAGCTTCGGGAGCGAGAAGGGGAGTTAATCCGTCTTTTCGACAGTGCAATGGATGCTATTATTGAGATTGATTCTGATCTGACCATTACACAGATCAACCGTTCTGCTTTGGAGCTATTTGAGGATGGGGAAGCCGGTGATATGCTTGGAAAAACCTTCGGGCGATACCTCTTACCTGATTCAGCTCGCAAACTCAAGCAACTTTTGGATGGACTTCGTAATCGTCCAATGGGGCAGCGCTACCTCTGGATACCAGGCGGGTTAAGAGCAGTAGGTAAAAATGAAGAGCCCTTCCAGTTCGAGGCTACGCTCTCTTGCTATGAACATGACAGAAATCCGTATTGTATTCTAATTCTTCGTAATGTGACTGACCGCATTAAAGCCGAAAAGAAAATTGATGCACTGTCGGCTCAGTCAGAATATTTGCGTGAGGAGATTGAACAAATATTTAATCCCGATGAAATAATCGGACAAAGCTGGTGTATGAAGCGGGTACTGGACGAGATTGATCAGGTGGCTGGAACTAAAGCAACAGTATTGATATACGGGGAAACCGGGACCGGAAAAGAGCTTGTAGCCAGGGCTATCCATGCCAGGAGTACCCGAAAAGACAAGCCATTGATCAAGGTGAACTGTGCCTCTATCCCTGAATCACTGATGGAAAGTGAGTTTTTCGGTCATGAGAAGGGGGCTTTTACCGGGGCAACGGCACATAGACAAGGACGTTTTTCTCTTGCAAACGGC
>DATFLI010000523.1:0-2167 GCA_035267805.1 Balneolaceae bacterium
TTATCCCGAATTAAAACCATTGAACCCGATAAAGATAAATCAGCATCTTATAAGGATGATTATCAGCATTGGCTGGAAAAACTGAACGATGAAGTTCAGAATTAAATTTCTATTGTTGCATGATTGCAGATTTAGCATTTAATGTAAGGTCATGATTTAGATAGATTTTACTGAAATTTTTTTATCAAACACCAAAATAAAACGCACTTTTATGAAGACCACAACTATAGAGAAAGAATTTTTTTCGGAAGTAGATCAAATTAAATATGAAGGCAGGGAGTCCGACAATCCACTGGCTTTCAAATATTATGATGAAGACCGGGAAGTGGCTGGCAAAACCATGAAAGAATTTTTCCGTTTCGCCGTGGCTTATTGGCATTCTTTTGTTAATGCCGGGGGCGATCCGTTTGGTGTTGGCCCCCGACCTTTACCCTGGCTGAATTACAATGACCCCATCGACCGGGCCCGGGCAAAAATGGATGCCGCTTTTGAATTTATTACTAAACTGGGGGTTCCATTTTACTGTTTTCATGATTTTGATTTAGTGGAAGAAGGGGAAACCATTGCTGAATCGGAAAAAAGACTTCAGATCATTGTTGAATATGCCAAACAGAAACAAGAGGAAGCCGGTGTTAAACTACTTTGGGGAACAGCCAACCTGTTCAATCATCCGCGCTACATGAATGGCGCAGCCACCAACCCCGATTTTAACGTAGTTACGCATGCGGCCACCCAGGTAAAAAACGCCATTGATGCCACAATCGAATTGGATGGATCCAACTATGTGTTTTGGGGTGGACGTGAAGGCTATATGTCCTTGCTCAATACCGATATGAAACGAGAGCAAGACCACATGGCCGCATTCCTGCGTGCTGCCCGCGACTACGGCCGCAAGCAGGGTTTTGAAGGTACTTTCCTGATTGAGCCCAAACCGATGGAACCAATGAAGCATCAGTACGATTTTGATGCGGCCACGGTTATCGGCTTCCTGCGTGAATATGGACTGGACCAGGATTTTAAAGTTAATATCGAAGTCAATCACGCTATACTTGCTCAACATACCTTCCAGCACGAGTTGGAAACTGCCGCAAGTGCCGGCCTGCTGGGCAGTGTGGATGCCAATCGCGGCGATTACCAAAATGGCTGGGATACCGATCAGTTTCCAAATAATATTTATGAAGTCACGGAAGCCATGCTCGTACTGCTCCGACACGACGGACTCGGAACGGGTGGTTTGAATTTCGACGCCAAGTTACGTCGAAATTCTACAGATCTGGATGATCTCTTCCATGCTCATATTGGTGGAATGGACACCTTTGCAAGGGCACTGTTGACGGCCAATGCTATCCTGGAAGATTCTGAATTTAATGAGCTCCGTCAGAAACGATACAGTTCGTTTGATGACGGCCAGGGTACCGCCTTTGAAAATGGCGATTTGACACTTGAAGACTTACGTGAAATTGCCATTGAGAATGGTGAACCGCAGCAAATCAGCGGGAAACAGGAATACTTCGAAAACCTGGTGAACCGGTATATTTAATTAGTATAACGGAAGTCAATATTCCGAAATATTTAGAAACCGGACAATCTCTCTCAAGTGAATAATTTACCCACACTCGTTACGTCGCTTTGCGGCGTAACGCGATGTGGATGCTCTGCATCCTTTTCTGCTGTACAAATGAATTAAGTTTACCGCCCAAACATATAGTCATTACGCAGCAAGCGGGAGGAGACCTCCCTTTAGCGTTGTTTCGGGTATCCGGTAGGCTTCACCTGCTTTTTGCAGGCTGTAAAAAATCAGTTCGCAAATTAATCTGGAATTAATTTTTTTAAGTCCAATGGTCGTTTTGTAAGCAATTTTCGTAAAAGTCCCCCTTTGAAGGGGGGTTGGGGGATGACCAAAGCGTTTACAAAGTCAAATAACCTTAATTTTTTAAGTTTATTTTATTTGATTTTGTATTTTTTCACAGCCTCTCGAAGGGGGCTTAGGGGAATGACGACCATTTAATAAAAGGGTTGAATCTTAAGAGGACTTTGCAAAACCGTGCTTTTGTCCAAATTCTGCATTTTCGTGATTTCAAAATCCTCACGTATTACTAAAACGCTGCGGTTTTGAAATCACTCACCCCGAAAGCATTCGGGATTGACCAAAATCCCTGGTTTTGCA
>DATFLI010000524.1:0-8509 GCA_035267805.1 Balneolaceae bacterium
TACCACATTCCCACCCCCTATGCACTGGCTTTTATCGGCATTACACTCACGGTCTCGATTCTGGCTTCAATCAAATATCCCAGGGAAAATACCGAGCTTGATCAAACACCTTCCGAAAAATAACTATCGCTATGCATACCAACACGCTATCCGCAAAGTGGTTTATCCTATACTTTGCTTTGCTCGGCATATTGCTGATCGGCAGCGGAATTTTCCTCATCCTTAAAAAGAAAATGAGCAGCCGATTTATTCTTGAGGCCACCACTCATGAGAAGCCGCCCCGCCTTTTGGTAAGAATTTTAAAATATTTGCTGTTATTTACCCTGCCGGGACTCGTCCTCTCATTCATGCCATTTTCATGGATTGAACTTCTATTTACCCTTTGGAGTTTATTGCTAGTATACATTGCAGGAATACAGCTGGTCCGCTGGGATGAACGCCGTGCCGTTATCAAATCCCAAGCCAAAGACCTGCCGAATGTGATTCGCAGAAGCGGTGCCATAATGGTGGCAGTGGGATCAGCGTTATTACTGCTTGCATACTGGGTTATAAAACAAGCTTCTTTTTGATGAATATCACCAAAGCGGGTTACCACGGTATAGTGCTTCCGGATTTGAATATCGGATTCGACTACAGTGGGACCGACACACAGCATACCTTTATTTCGCATGCGCATTCCGATCATATGCCGCGCAACCGAAAAAGCAGTGTTTATTGCACCGAAAATACGTATAAATTGATGCAACGACGCGGATTTTCCGGCGAAGCTACGATTCTTGAATTTGGTGATCCGTTAGAAACAGATCACGCCCGCATCACTCTATTTCCTGCGGGACATATACTGGGTTCTGCAATGGTTTTCGTAGAAAGCGATCACGGTTCAGTGCTTTATACCGGCGATTATCGAACACCGGCATCTCCGGCATCAGAAGGCTTTGAGATCCCTGAGCAGGTTGATCATTTTATCACAGAAGCCACCTTCAGTTTGCCGATCTATAAATGGGCATCCCATGAAAAGCTGTCGAAGCAGATACGTAACTTTGCCTCCCGTACTCTTTCGGACGGGTATACTCCCGTTTTTCTGGCGTATAATTTAGGCAAAGCCCAAGAAGTGATGCATATGCTGGCTCCGCTTGGGCAACCGGTACAAATTCACGGCGCCGGATATAAAATGTGCGATGTTTATGAAGAAGCTGAAATCGATCTGGGAAACTATGAAACCTACGACCGGGAAACGTGTGAGGGCAAGATACTGGTAACGACAAGCTCGGCGCTGAACAATGGATTTGCCTCAAACGTATCCAAAAAAAGGATTGCATACTGTTCGGGATGGGCTGCTCGCGAGGCTGCTCGTGCACAGTTAACCGTGCATGAGCTGATCCCTTTGTCTGATCATCTGGATTTCTTTGAACTTATTCGTCTTTGTGAGGAACTCAATCCAAAGATGGTACACATCACCCATACCCCAAATGCAGACGTTGTTCAACATTATTTGGATCAAAAGAATATCCGCTCTCGTATTCTGGATTTGGAGATTGAAGAAGATGACTAGCAGATTTCGATATTTTACGATTCTAGATTCTAAAAGCCATGAATAACTTGTTTCGACAATTGGCAGATACCGCTCAACACATTGCAGAAACCCGCAGTACGAATAGCAAAATTTCTATTTGTGCAGAATATTTCAGAACCCTTGCTGCCGATGAGGATCTTAACCTGGGGGCACAGTTTTTGGCAGAGGGAGCATTTTCTGCACTCTCCGGAAAACGTGCTTCGGTGGGAAGTCGAACTTACTCGACCTGTGCAGCAGAATTTTGCGAAATAGACTATGAAAAAGTTTTTAAGCCCTGTAAGACGGCCTTGGGCAGTTCTTCGGAAACCATCGAAAAGCTGATGCATAATCTTGAAACGGCTCGAAAAAAAAGAACCGATGGGCAACTTACGCTAGGCGACGTAGAAAAAATATATCAAGAACTCTATCGCGTTTCCTCCCGCGCTGATAAACAAGAGGTTTTAAGAAATGCATGGACTAAAATGTCTCCCGTCGAGATCAAATATTTTATCCGGATTATGACACAAGGATCGCTACGTATTGGCTTTGAGACACGCAGCGTAGTTTCTGCCATTGCCGAAGCTTTCGACAAGAAAATCGAAGAGGTACGTTATGCCCACATGATCACAGGAAGCATTGGCCGAACCGCGGTTCTTTGCCGAAATGACAACCTGGATGAGGCCTCGTTCGAGCTCTTTCACCCGATCTCATTTATGCTGGCGTCCCCCCTTGAAAGTCGCTCCGTAGATAGTCTGAAAGGGTATGTAGCTGAAGAAAAATTTGACGGAATGCGCTCGCAGGCGCATATCAGTGGTCAAAAAGTGGAACTTTATTCCCGGGATCTTAATGATATCACACACTCATTTCCGGAAATTGTACAGTTTTTTGTAAAGCGAGATCTCCCTGATCTTGTTCTGGATGGTGAAATTTGTGTGTATAAGGATAATGAGATTTTGCCGTTTCAACTATTGCAAAAACGCATGGGACGAAAAAAACCGACTAAAAAAGTAATGGAAAAATATCCGGTTCTGTTCATTTCTTATGACATTCTTTACTATGAAGACCAACCTATTTTTGAGCATTCACTAACCAAACGCCGTGATTTTTTGGTTCGGTTATCCGAACAGCATTCCCTGCCGATCACGAACCAATTTAACGTACGGAATCACGATCACATAAATGAACTTTTTGAACGTGCACTGGCCCATGGCAACGAAGGACTTATGCTCAAAAAAGAGGAAAGTTCTTATGAATACGGGCAACGCCGAAAATCATGGCTAAAAGTCAAAAAACCAGGGGGAACCCTGGATACGGTTATCATGTATGCGCATGCCGGCAGCGGCAAACGGGGCGGCTACTATTCGGATTTTACTCTTGGCATTAGCGTGAAAGAGGACGAGCGTTACGAAGAAGAGTTCATCCCTATTGGCAAAGCATATGGCGGTTACACCGATGAGGAGATGAAACGTCTGAACGAGCGCGTTAAAGAACTTACCGTTGAACGATATGGTCCTACCTTGGGACTCATTCCTGAAATTATGGTCGAGATAGAATTCGATGATATACAGGTAAACAAACGAACGAAAGCCAATTTCACGCTTCGACTGCCGCGATTTAAGAACATCCGATGGGATTTGGATCCCAAAGACACTAATACGCTAAAAGATGTGGAGCGCCTGTACCGGGAAAAAATCGACCGCGAGCGCCTGAAGCAGGATAAAAACCCTTCGTTTATTTTTGAGTAGTGAACCATAAAACTTCAGATTCCAGGCAACAGGACTAATCTAACCTGTGCTGAACAAAAGCTTCAATCGCTTCATACTCTGCAAAGCCTAATTCATCATACAACTGCGCCGTTCCGCGGTTTCGGGACTCCGAACGCTGCCAAAATTCCCGAGGATCCGGCCCCGGGAAAAGAGGGCGGTCTTTTTGCGACTGGTGCTTGAAGATAGCGCGCCGTTTTTTGGCTAGCTCCTGTGGACTCAATGGAACCGCCATCTCAATTTCGTTAATATCCCACTCCTGCCAAGCTCCACGATACAGCCAAACGTAGCAATCATCAATCCACTCATCATCCTTACACTCTTCTAATGCTGCATAGATAGCCTTCAGACATTTACGATGGGTTCCATGGGGATCCGATAAATCGCCGGCGGCATATACCTGATGCGGTTCCACCTCCCTCAGCAATTGAACAATAATATCAATATCATCCTGAGAAAGCGGCTTTTTTTTCACGCGACCGGTTTCCTAGAACGGCATATCCAGAAAGTGAAGCCGACCTTCAGGGATTCCACAATAACGCCCTGCGGCTTTGGCCTCACCGCGACGAATTAATCCCTTGATATGTTTAATTTGATCCGTATCTATCTCACCCGGCTCTTTGTTACTCAAAAATTGTTTGATATTTGATAGCATGTTTTCAGCCTCTTGCTGTTCCATACCGAATATCTCATTGTAATCTGAGACGAAATCCACAAAACGAACGACATCGTCATCGAAGACCGCGATATTGCCGGACGTTTGATAGGCCACATGCACTTCGTGTTCATGTTCTACGAGTCGGATCAGCGTACCTCCCATCGAAATGACGTCGTCATCCGGGTGCGGACTAAACACAACAACGCGCTTAGGGAATGGCTCGGCCCGCTCGGGGCGGCTGATATCCTCTGCATTGGGCTTCCCGCCAGGCCAGCCGGTAATAGTATGTTGCAGCTCATTAAACACCTTCAGGTTGATATCATAGGCCGGTCCATATTGGGTAAGCAAATCGCCCATGCCGTGCTCATTGTAGTCTTCATCTGTCAGCTTTAAGACCGGCTTTTCCACTTTCTGGCACAGCCATACGACCCCTTTTCGAATAAGCGAATTATCCCAATCACAAGTCGTCAGCAACCATGGCGTTTTTCTCCGGGTTAGTTCATCCGCAGAAGCGTCGTCCAGAATAACAGTTGCGTTAGAATGCTCCTGCAGATAAGTAGCGGGAACGCTTTCTCGAATTTCGCTTTCAACCGCTTCCTTAATAATTGGTGCTTTACCCTCTCCCCATGCCATCATGATGATCTGTCGTGCCTCCAAAATAGTACCTACGCCCATCGTAATTGCTCTTCGCGGGACGTGTTCCTCCCCAAAAAAATCACTGGCAGCATCCTTTCGGGTAATCTTGTCAAGCGTAATCAGTCGGGTGTTTGAATCGGGACGAGAACCCGGTTCATTAAACCCAATATGCCCCGTGCGTCCAATGCCCAAAAGCTGAATATCGATACCGCCGGCTTCTTTTATCTTTTCCTCGTAATCCCGGCAATACTGGGTTATCTCCTCCTCGGGGATTGTCCCATCCGGAATATGAACTTGCTCATCAGGGATATCGATATGATCAAACAAATGCTCATTCATGAAGCGTACGTAGCTTTGCAGCATGTGCGGCTGCATTGGGTAATATTCATCCAGATTGAAGGTAACCACATTCCGAAAAGATAGCTCCTCCTCTTTATGCAATCGAATAAGTTCCGCATAAACTTCCGTTGGGGTGGATCCGGTTGCTAATCCCAACACGGTCATCTCATTTTTATCATTATTATTTTGGATAGTATCAGCAATAATTTCCGCTACGTGCCTGGAGCCGGCAGTGGCATCATTAAAAATCGTAGTGGGGATCTTTTCGTAATACGTAAGCCGTGAATCCGGATCTGTATAATTCATTTTATTTTGGGGATTTTAAAGTGACCCATATATTAAAAGACTTCATTTCTCGCTAGTAAATGTAAGTAGTGAATAAAAATAAAACCCTCAACCCTCACAAGTTTTTTAGATTGACACATTCCTTATTCTTGCTTTCGTCACTTTATCATGAAAGAGTTGAACCTGTTTAATCTTACTCCCGAAGTTAATTGTTTGACCTTATATTGCTTTTAAGTGAATGTTAGAAGATTAAAAAATGGTTACATCTCAAATAAATTGTATAATTTCATTCTAAATTCTGATAACTAAATGAGTAGCTGGACACTCAAATCGATTCCGCCACACGACTGGTTTTTATGCCTCGATATTGACGAATATTTTGATCATGAACATGATCCGGAATTAATATTTGAAGAAGGATTTACCCGCCCCATTCCAGTTGGTGATCGTGATGTCATTATTAGCTCATTTTTTAATGGAGACCCGGATAATCCCGAGTTTCATTTCGAAAGCGCCGAACCTTTGGATAAAGGCGAAATTGAAGAAGCCAACAAGAGCTTGAGTCGCATTTTAGGAACTGATCTTGATTTGCGTCCGCTCTACGATCAGGCGGCAGACGATCCGGTATTGGGTCCTAAATTAACCGATCTATACGGACTTAAACGCATGGCACGCGCAAACTTATTTGAGGACACCATCAATCGGATTATTGAGATGCGTCTTTCGCACAAACCTACGGCCAAAAAAATGGTTTATAAGGTGCGGGAAAATTACGGCTCACTGATAACAGCCAAAGGCAAAAGCCTGCCCGCCTGGCCCCGTCCGCATCAACTGATCAAAGCAGATCCGATGAGCATTCGTAAATTGGGCCCTACCAAACGTAAAGGCGAATTTATCATAGGTTTTGCCGAAGATCTTCTATCGGGAGAGCGTGATTTAGATCATCTTGAACATTGTGATCCCGAAACATTTTATGAGACAATCAAAAATGTTCGGGGCGTGGGTCCTACCTCCGCTCAACAATTGATGCTCTTTCGGAATCGAACGGACGCGGCTTTTCCCAGCAATAAATCATCCGGCAAAGAGAAAGGAATGCGCAAATGGATCATTATGAATTACGGAGGTGATCCGGATACAATATCTGAAAAAGCTTTCCACTCCATGATATCCAACTGGGAAGGTTATGAAGCATCAGCTCTCGAATTCCTATTTGTAAACTGGGTACTAAGTGAAAAAGAGCGTAAACAGAAGAAAAAAAGTAGGAAGAACTAAACAACAGCTCTAAAATAACCTACAGATCATTTTTAAAAATCCCGAATTTTCCTAACCTTTGGCAGACATTTGAACAAAAATTACTTAAATGCCAAAACATCTGTCAACCCCGTTATTCCTGCTATTTCTTGTAGTTTTGGGATGTACCTCCCCCCATCATCCACATAGGCCCAATATTATTCCCGAACCTGTTTCTATGAAAATGGAGGAAGGAAACTTTCAGTTAAACCAGAAAACGGTAGTCCTTGCGGATACCTCAGATAATAATGTCAAAAATATCACCCAACAACTGAAAAAAAGAATCGATTCAGCTACTGGGTTTCGCCTGAAGATTCAAAATTACAATTCTTCAGATGACAACACTATCACTCTGGCAATAGATACAGACACAGCTTCATATGGGAATAAAGAGGGCTACTCTCTCACGGTTACTACAGAAGGCGTAACACTACAGGCGCCAACACCGCAAGGGCTGTTTTATGGAATCCAAACACTATTTCAACTTCTGCCTCCTCAAATTTACCAATCGGATTACACCCTTGTGCCACAGGATACACACTGGATTATTCCCGATGTAAAGATTAAGGATTATCCACGCTTTAAATATCGCGGCATGCATTTGGATGTATCTCGACATTTCTTTCCGGTAACATTCATCAAGAAATATATCGATTTGATGGCTATGGATAAGATGAATCGTTTTCATTGGCACTTGACGGATGATCAAGGCTGGCGTATTCAGATCAAAAAGTATCCCAAACTGACCAGTGTGGGGGCATGGCGTGATTCTACACTTGTCGGTCACTATGGAAGTGATAACCATTATAATCATGAACGATATGGCGGCTATTATACCCAGGACGAAATTCGGGAAGTGGTACAATACGCCCAAAAAAGATATATCACCGTGATTCCGGAAATTGAAATGCCGGGACATGCTTCCGCAGCAATCGCATCCTATCCCGAGTTGGGATGTTCGAACGTAAAACAACACCAGGTCCGCCCTCTTTGGGGTGTTTTCGAGGATATTTATTGCCCCAGTGATCACACGTTTACATTTTTGGAAAATGTTTTAACAGAAGTGATGGATTTATTTCCCAGCAAGTATATCCATATCGGCGGTGATGAGGCTCCCAAAACAGCCTGGAAAAACAGTCCGGTGGCACAACAAGTAATTAAGCGTGAAGGTTTGAAAAATGAAAAAGAATTACAGAGTTATTTTATCCGGCGCATCGAGAAATTTCTGAATGCCCACGGGCGGGACATTATCGGGTGGGATGAAATTCTGGAAGGCGGATTGGCGCCCAATGCCACCGTGATGAGCTGGCGCGGCACCGAAGGCGGCATCGAAGCAGCCAAACAGCATCACAATGTAATAATGACCCCGGGATCATATTGCTATCTCGATCATTACCAGGCAAATCCAAGCACCGAGCCCTTAGCTATTGGCGGATTCACATCTCTAAAAAAAGTGTATTCATATGACCCTGTACCTGATGAGCTCAGCGAGAAGGAATCGCAATACATACTGGGCGCCCAAGCCAATATATGGACGGAGTATATAGATTCCGGCAAAAAAGTCGAATATATGGCCTATCCGCGGGCATCAGCACTGGCTGAAGTAACATGGTCACCAAAATCAAAACGGAACTGGACCGGTTTTTGGCGACGCATGCAAACTGAATTTAAACGATTTGATGTTCTGGATGTGAATGCTGCGCAACATTATCGTGGCAGGATGCCTCATTTTTCAAAATAAAGTCGCATATTAAAGCAAAGCTGACAGATTTTTTGTACGCGGCTATCTGTTAATCTTTTACCGCTTAATAAAAAAGCCCTGCTCACCGATAAATGAGCAGGGCTTATAAGTATGTCTAATGAAAGACGGTCAGCTAAGCGGATTTTACATCATTCCGCCCATGCCGCCCATGCCTCCGGGCATTCCGACTCCCATTCAGCCCATGCCGCCTCCGGCAGGTCCGTCGTCATCGTCATCATCGCCTT
>DATFLI010000525.1:0-5308 GCA_035267805.1 Balneolaceae bacterium
AACATTCCCATATCGATAAACAAGAGAATGAAGAGGATGATCAGTCCCCAATCCATTGCCAATAACATTTTGGAGTGGCTGGTCAGGAGGATCAGAAAGATTAGCAATACAAAGGGCAGCCCGAATCCCAAACCGTCGGCCAGCAGATAGCCGATTAATCCGGCAGCGCCTCCTAGGGCAAGCATGAGGTTTACCTTGGGGATTTCAAGCTCTTGCCCGCTGTTCAATTTCACCGGATGCTTTGGAGCAATGAAGAAGCATCCGAACAGTAAAATTCCCAGTAAGATAACTCCGACGGGAAGCATATGTAGTATAAAATCACCGAAACCGGCATTGAATTTTTGCCATATGTAAATATTCTGGGGGTTACCGATCGGTGATGAGTGATCCCGCATTTACTGCGATGGTCTCAAAAATAAACAGCGGGATGATATTCAGATCAGCCATGCGATTTAGTTGCATGGTAAATGGAATGACTAAAAACAGGGCGATGTCGTTTGTCAGAAAGGTGGCGATTATCGCGGAAAAGAGGATGAGACCAATCCAAAGATTGCGCTCGTTATTTGCCTGTTTCAACAGCCGGGAAGCTAGTTTTGAGAAGAGCCCGCTGTATTTAAAGCAATTGGTAATCATAAGAAGACCACTCAATGCCACGATGGTTGGCCAGTGGATATAGGAAGGAAGTGTTGCAAGCGCATCCCGCTTGAAATACCACAGAATGGGAAGCAGCAGGGCGAAAAAGATCAGCAGGGGATCTTTATAAAACTGCAGCAACGTGTAGTCTTCGTTTTCTAAGGTGGACTTTTGACGGTTCAAAAAAACGTATATTAGTATTTAAGGGATCGCATTTAATAATGAGATTGGTGAACGTATTCAATTTGGACGATTTAACATAAAGGTAATTCGATGATTAATAGGAATAAGTGTATTTTTTGAGAAATATTTTCTGAAGTTATCATTTTAATGAAATCCTAATACAAAACATTCGCTCTATGACTGGAATTTGGAAAAAGGGAGCTTTGCTGCCTGTAATGTTATTGCTGACAACCATGGTTCGGGCGCAAACAAATCCTGCAAAACAAGAAACGATGCTTAATGATCATGGTCCTAAATTGGTAGTTGGGATTGTAATTGATCAGATGCGATACGATTATCTGCCGATGTATTGGGATAAGTTTGAGAATGGCGGTTTTAAGCGGCTGGTAAACCAGGGGTACAGTTTTGCCAATAATCATTATAATTACGTTCCGACGTATACCGGTCCAGGCCATGCAGCAATTTATACCGGCACAACGCCTTCGGTTAATGGAATTGTTGGAAACGACTGGTATGATCGTTCAGCTGGTCATAATGTCTACGTCGTTTCGGATTCAATGGTCAGTTCGGTCGGCACGGAATCTGATGCCGGAAAAATGTCGCCGGCAAATTTATGGAGTACTACGGTTACCGATCAGCTAAAGTTGGCAAAGCCTGGTAGTAAGGTTATTGCCGTTTCGATTAAGGATCGTGCTGCAGTGTTGCCCGCTGGACATATGGCAGATGGCGCATATTGGTACGACGGTGATTCCGGTAATTTTATTAGCAGTTCCTGGTATATGGATAAGTTGCCGAAATGGGTGCAGTCTTTTAATGAAGAAGGGCTGGCTCGAACGCTTAGTCAGAAAACGTGGGAAACGCTCTTACCCATAACCCGGTATACCGAAAGTAATCCCGACAACAGCCCGTATGAAGAGGCTTTTGCAAAAGAAGAAACACCCGTTTTTCCACATAAATTGGGCGATTATGCCAACGATTCTTACAATATTGTCAAGTCCTCACCTTATGGAAATACCCTGTTGGAAGCATTTGCAAAGAAAACGGTGGAAGGGGAAGGTTTAGGAGCTGATGATGTGACTGATTTCCTGGCGATAAGCTTTTCATCGACCGACTATGTAGGACATCAATTCGGTCCGCATTCAATTGAACTTGAGGATACATATCTGCGCTTGGATCGTGACCTTGCCGATTTTTTTGACTATCTCGATAAAAAGGTGGGGAAGGGCAATTATATGGTAATGTTGACGGCGGATCATGGTGTAGTGGATGTGCCTGCCGAGTTGATGGACGAAGGTTTGCCGGGCGGATATTTTAACAGTAATGAGGCGATGGCCGAGCTCTCCGATTATCTGAATGCTGCTTATGGCGATGGGAAATGGATCGAAAGTTATATTAATGGGCAGGTGTATTTGAATCGGGATTCGATTGAAGAGCAAGATATTCCTCTGGAGAATATGCAACGAGATGTTGCCGACTTTTTACGTGGCTTGGATGGGGTTCAGTCCACTAACACTGCCACTAATTTTGAATACCGGGATTATAATGATGGGTTGCAAGCCATGTATAAGAATGGATTTCATTATGATCGGTCGGGAGATGTTTATATTCAATTGAAGCCGGGCTGGCTCGACTCATCGCATCGAACCGGTACTTCGCACGGATCTCCCTATAATTATGACACCCATGTGCCGCTGCTTTTTTACGGATGGAATATACCGCATGGCAAGACATCCCAAAAGACTGTAATTACACAGGTAGCTCCGACTATTTCTGCAATGTTGAATATTGATTATCCGAGCGGCTCAGAAGCTGAAGTTCTCAGCTTTGAAAATTGAGCCTTGTCTCAATTGTTGTTGATGGCATCAAATAATCAGTATTTTTATCATTTTTTCTTTGCTACGGTCAGGAAAATGGGAAAAGTATTTGTTGATCCGTTGGTCTCTTTTTCCATGTGATAGGCTGTTGTGAAGGATATATCGGAAAAGCCGACTTTCCGCATCATTTCGGATAATATGGTACGGTCAAATCCCCGGTGAACGTCGGTAACATCCTTACCATGAAAGGATCCATCTTCTTTGTCCAAATCTGCGATGCATAAATATCCGCCGGAATCCAACATTTTATGAAAAGATTTAAGTATGGCCTCGATATCCGGGATATGATGCAGCGTCATTTGGGTATAGACAAGGTTGTATGTTGCATCGGGCAATTGATCTTTTGTTAAATCCAGTTTAACCGGATGGAGATTGGTGGCATGGTGTTTTTTTATTTTCTCTTCGAGAACATTCAGCATACCATCCGAGCTATCGGCCATGGTAATTTTTCCAAGATCCGGTTGTAGCTCAAAACTTAATAAGCCTGTCCCGCAGCCATATTCAAAAGCAGTCATTTCTTTCGATAAAGGGACGTGCTTTCTCATGGCTTCAGCTATAGCCTGAGAACGTTCGACATGTACCGGATTCTCATCCCACGTTTGAGCTTTTTCGTCAAATTTGCACATTATTATCTCCTCAATATCATCATATTATTTTGACTACCTTCTTGTACATTCCTCCGGTTAAAAACGTTCATCATATGTTACCCATGTTCAGTTGTGCGAGGCTATTTTTAAAGCAAGCTGCAATAAGCTGTCAAATATTTCCCGGATTTTTTGAAGCCCCGTAAAATTTGACGTTCACTTTTTCGTAAGTGATTAAGCCTCCACCGTCGGCTTTTTTGAACAGGGGATCCAATTTATCCATGAAATCGATGATTTTTTCTTCCTTATCCACGATCTCAATGATCATGGGAAGGTCCTCGGATAAAGCGACGAGCTTGGATTTGTGGACGACGCTGTTGGCCCCAAAAGACATCACCCCCTTGGTTACCGTTGCACCGGCCAGCCCTTGCTTTTTGGCGGCATATACGATTTGTTCGTAGAGTGGTTCATGATCCACTTGATCGTATTCTCCTACAAAAATGCGAAGTAATAATGTAGTCGATTCGTCAGTCATAGTCTTATAGCATTTTGATGAGCGTTAATCCGATCCATACGGCCAATAATCCGGCTAGCAGGCTACCAAAACAATACAGAAAAGCATACCAATGTTGACCATCCTGCATCAGGGATAGGAACTCGTATGAAAATGAAGAAAAAGTGGTAAATCCTCCGCAGAACCCGGTAGCCAAAAGAAGCCTCACCTCTCCCGATGCTAAATTTTTAATTGACAGTCCGTAGATAAGTCCGATGATCAGGCATCCTAAAACATTGACGCCAAAGGTACCGTAGGGAAAAGATGAAAGCCAGTTCGATTCGATATATCGTGATAATAAGTAGCGAAGCGAACTTCCAAGAAATCCTCCACTTCCAACCAAAATTAATGTTTTAAGCATATAGTAATCCTGCCCAATTATTTTACATTTGTGTTTTTGTTATTTGTTGAGCAGGAGTCATTAACCCCGGGTGGCCGGAGTGGTTGAAGGTGAACTCCATCACCAAATCGCTGAGTATAGTAAAAATTTCGTTAATTTTGAATTTTAACGGGGATACGAACGGTTTGGTGACCTGCATGCCTAAATTCCAGCGTGAGATCAAGGGAATCTCCCACTGCAAGTTCTTTATTCAGGCCCATCAGCATGATGTGATAATTGTCGGGAGTGATCTGAAGTTTATCACCGGCGTTTATTATTAAATTACCGGCGGGACGCATGCCGGTCTCTCCGGAGTCGGTTTTAAACGTCTCATGGACCTGGGCTTTTTGGGAGATATTGCTGGAAGCTCCTGTGAGGGTGTCATTTGTGGCCGTGCCGTTTGTTATTGTCAGATAAGCAGCACTGTTTTGGCCTTTGGCGCCGGGACGGGCCCAGGCATTGGATAGCTCAATCTTACCGAGCACTATATCGTGGCCATTGTTTCCTTTCCCTGATTTTGAGTTGCATCCCCCAAAAAATAGTAAGATAAAAAGTACAGGATATATTTTTTTCATGATTTTATGATTGCTAGCGGAGCTTATTGATTTCTGAAATTACTGTTTTAGGTGGAACAACGCTTGCTGTAAATTGATAGCGAATTCGTCCCTGTCGATCCATCAGATAAAGTCTGTTTGTATGAGTAAAAAAATAATTACTTGATGTCGTATCTGCTGAATCAGGATAGGTTTTAGTAGCTTTGATATGCAAGCGTTTTAGCACGGCTTGGGTATTGGCAGTGTCGCCTGACAGCATCGAGAATTGGTCATTAAGCTTATAAAGCCTTTTGTAATTCTTTAAAACCGCGGGGGTGTCCCGTTTGGGATCAAAGGTGATTTCTACAAAATGAATGCCGGTGGTGTCTTCAAGTTGATCCTGGATATTAGTCAGATTCGCAGTTATAAGGGGGCAAGTATTTGGACAATGTGTATAAATGAATGTAACGGCTACAATATCTCCCTTGAAAGCTTCAGGGAAGTTAACAACGGAGCTATCGGTATTAACAAACTGATAAGAGTCTCCCTTAAGGTTTTCTATAACTTTG
>DATFLI010000526.1:0-10620 GCA_035267805.1 Balneolaceae bacterium
ACATGTGGAATGCCATCGATCCTAACCTTGCTTACGACGACAATGGAACGCCATGGCTCGTCTTCGGCTCGTTCTGGATGGGCATTAAAATTGTAAAGCTACAGGATAATTTGACGGATATTGCCCGGAAGCCCCAGACCTGGCATACGGTTGCTGCCAGACACCGCTACTGGAAGCTGGATGAGCGCGATGCCGGGGATGCGGCCAACCCAAATCTGGATTACGAAAAATTATATCCCAGGGATGTCATCAAAGCGGAAAAAAATATGGAAGACGGAGCCATTGAAGCGCCGTTTATCTTCCATAAAAATGGATACTATTACCTGTTTGTATCATGGGATCGCTGCTGCCGCGGGGTAAACAGTACCTACAAAATTATGGTTGGCCGCTCCAAAAAAATAACAGGTCCTTACTATGACAAGGCGCATGAAAAAATGATTTATGGGGGCGGTACTCTCGTAGCAAAAGGTAACGACCGATGGGCGGCTGTCGGGCATGAAGGTGCTTACACCTTTAACGGTACCGACTACCTGATTTTCCACGGATATGATAAAACGGATAACGGCAAATCCAAGCTGATCATCAAAAAAATTAAGTGGGTGACCGACTGGCCTACGATATCGCTTGACTAATAGGAAATCACTTTCTGATCAAGTTTGAAAACAAGTTCAGGATAAACGGGATGCTTATTTCAATATAGCTCCCTCTCCTGTCATCCCGGCCTTTTGATCCGGAATCTGTTGCAAAATTGATTTAAGGACTTTGAATTTGCCAGCAACTGTCCGAAAAAATTAACCGACCTTATAATTCTATATGCCTTAGATTTTCCACTTTTGGAAAATGATTGGACATTGATTATTGTTGCAAATTCTAAATGTAAAATCCTACAAGAATAAAATTTAATGTCAGATTCTATTGGCGTCGTTTTTGATATGGACGGCGTGATTGTACACAGTAATCCCACTCACAAAAAGGCGATCCATAAATTCTGTGAGGAGTATGAACGATACGTAACAGAAGAGTTTCTCGAGAATCGCGTATATGGACGAACCAATAAGGAATGGATTCCCGAAGTTTTTGGGGATATTGAGCCGGACGAAATAAAAAAGCTGGCGGATAAAAAAGAGCAGCTTTTCCGGGATTTATTTACCCCGGAAGATAATATTGTGACAGGTATTTATGATTTCCTTGATGACCTCAAAAGTCATAATGTCCCCATGGCAATAGCTACCTCTGCCCCCGTTGAAAATGCGGATTATATTTTATCCAGACTTTCGATTGAGGATTATTTTGAGGTCGTTCTGGATTCTTCCCACGTTAATGTGGGCAAACCCGATCCTGAAGTATATCTCAAAGCGTCGAAAGCTTTGGGAAAAGAGGCTGATAACTGTGTGGTATTTGAAGATTCGGTTTCAGGCGTTCAGGCCGGTTTACAAGCTGGATCGAAGGTTGTCGGGGTCAAGACCACGCATACCGCTGAGGAGTTAAAGGGCTGCCACCTGTTGATTGACGATTTCCGCGGATTGAAACTGGAACAGATAAGCTGACTTTATCACGAAAAGAAAAAATCTGGTTACACGCCTTTGCACTACATCAAGCGTCTTTGCTTGACGCAGAAGTTACAATGCTTCATTACCAAGCGTGGACGTTTGAAAAAGCATTTAAGTCGAATAAAATAAGCCTTCGATATTCGATTATTCTTTGTTCACTATTCTTCAGTTCCCGAAGTAACCACTCCGACTCGTGAATCGGCCATCCCGTAATATATAAACCACTGATTATTGAAATGAGCTAATCCCTCTAAGAAGGTCGTCCCACTCGTATATTGTCCAGATTTCTCATACGACTTTTCAGGCTTGATAAACGGTTTGCCTAATCTATCAAGCAATTTATCAGGATGCCGGGCATCGAACAAGGCCTGGCCTCCCGTATAGACACTGTCAGGAATAGCAGGATCCCCTTCTGATCCGCTGTTGCCCGCATTGTAGATCACCAGTATTCCCTTGTCGGTCAGCAATGCCGGCGGACCCGCTTCCACAAGCCAGGAATCGAAATATCCTTTACGCGGAGATAACACATTTTTTAATTTGCCTTTCTCATTTTCAACAGGTTTCCAATGTATCAAGTCCCGGGATGTAGCAAGATGAATGTTTGGCACGCCCCAGTACATCCAGTACTTCCCATCGATCTGGATTGCCACCAGATGGTCCCCCTCCCTTTTCGTCAGAATTGCCCCTGATTTGGTATCCATGTTGTTATATTTTCCATCGTAAGCTTGCTCAAATGCCGGACCATGTTTATTCCAGTCCGTAAGGTTTTTCGAGGTAGCAATAGCCAGACGGGGCGTCTTATGATTCCACTCTGTATAAGTTATTACATAGCGCCCGTCATTGGTTTCAACAAGCCTGGGATCCTCACACCCGCCCGGCCATTCATACTTTTTTTGTTGATCGTCACGATGATACAAGACGGGGGTATTGAGTCGCTTGAAAGATAATCCATCATCCGAAATAGCCATCCCAATCCTGGATGTATGCCCCCCTATCTTCATTTCGCCCAACTTATCCTCGGCTCTGTATAAAACATACATTTTTTTGTCCTTTACAACAGCCGCAGGGTTAAACGTCGACATTGCCTCCCAATGCACAACCGTATCGCGCATGGGACAATAAAACGTTGAAGTATCGTTTGGAGTGATAATAGGATTAACATCTTTCGGTCGTTCAAACGGTCCCAAAGCCCAATCCGAAGATTGCGCAAATAAACAACCTGTTGCTGTTAGGAGGAAGACCGTTAGAATTACCGTTTTCTTTAACATGCTACCCATAAGATATAATGGTTACTTTTGGTAAAGCTAAAATAAAGGCAGAAAATATTATATACGACTTTGTAAACTAAGTTACCAGCTTAACTTAAACAGGGATACCCCATGTCTTGGCAGCATTAGCGAAATTGTTGCTTTATCATCTGTGGGATGAATCCACTCAGGTGAACCGAACGACTCCAACTGTCCCGCTTGTTCAATCTTCTTGTACTGCTGTGCGGTAACCTGCTGCGGGGCACCCATCTCCCGCCACTTCGTATAGGCGTTACTATGATATTCATCAATTCTATATTGCTCTAAAAGCATCTTCTTTTCGGCCACATTCTTTAGCTCGATATTTACCGGTGCCTCGGGACCGGGCAGATGATCATCATGATAGTTCCAAACCATTACGTAGATAGCCTGATCCGATTTGCTGGCCAGTGCATTGATATCCGGTTTTTGGCCATGCACGCCGGAAGTTATTACCTGTTGTGGAGTGATAGCGTTCTTACGATTTACCGCGATCCTTTTTCCCTGCATCATGCCAAACATGCGGAAGACATTGAGTACCGGTTTGTCGACGCCATTTGTGGCCATACTCCGGAATCCGGCAAACCAATCCTCATTTTCAAACTCAAATGACCAGCTTAACGCTCCTTCAAGATTCACATTATATTGATCTGCCAGCTGATACATTTTAGCAAATACCGATGCCGTATAGCTGGAATACATCGTACCGTTGCGATAGGCGTTCTGAGGATGCAATTCCATTGAACAGGCCGCACAGCCCTCCGGGTCGGCCTCACTGATAATGATCGGAAGATCTTTATATGGCGAAGAGGATACAATCTGAAATCCCTTTTCTACATCATTTAATTCCGATCCCATATTCATCTGTACGTGACCGTTAACCACATCAGGAGCTCCTTTGGCGTGATAAGATATAAAATCAAGTGGCGCGCCGGTTTTCCCTGTAACAGCATTTTTATCATTTTGACAATGCTTCAGGAAATCCCGCAACCATCCTGCAGCTTGATCCCATCCCGGTCCGGTCGTAGCCGGCCCGCCTACTTTCGCATCGGGTAAAGCCTTTAGCACGGCATTTACGGTATAATCATAAAGTTTAAAATATTGCTGCTCGGTACCCTGCCAGTAATCTATGTTGGGCTCATTCCATACTTCCCACCACCAGCTTTTTACTTCTTCTTTACCGTACCGTTCAATGCAATGTTTGACCCATCGATTAATCAAATCAGCCCATTTTTCATAACTTTTTGGCGGATACGACCAACCGGTATAAATATTTTCATACGGCTGATCAGGTGACCAATGGTGGCGATACGGCTCAGGATGGGAGGAAAGTGCTTTAGGCATAAACCCAATTTCAACCATGGGTTTCATCCCCCGGTTGACATAAGCATCGAAAATGCGGTCAACAATGGTCCAGTCGTATTTAAGATTTCCATTTTTATCCTTTGTATAAATATTGGTCGACCCCCACTTAAGTGCCGGCTTCCCGTTGCCTGTATTTAATATATTATGCGCTCTGACGTAGACAGGTACGGGACTCAGGTCCGACATTTCGGATAATAATTTCTTCCCATCATGCATGTAAGTATAATTGGGCTCGTCATATCCCCAGTAAGCCCAGACCGGATCCATATTCCCAATCGTCTGAGAAACGTCAATATTGATTGATACTGTATCAGTTTGAGCATTAGCCGGATAATTGACGATTAGCGCAATCAGCAAAGCTGTTGTACAAATAGATACAATCCTGACTGTTATTCTTAAGTTTAAGATATCCCCTTTATGATCCATTTTCCATTCCTTCAAACGTTTTTCGTATTAAGTTGAAAATCAAAAAGGGCCCACAGGTAAATCCCGGTGAGCCCTTATAAAGTTTATTATTTAGACCTCTAACACTTTTTTAACCGGTGAAGAACAGGTACGCACAAAGTATTGCAACTACCAATAGGCATGAAAGCGAAACATCAACCCAATTCCAACTCTTCCTGGATTCAGCCCGGTCATCTGCAGAAAGCGTTCCATATGTCAAACCGGCAATCTTCTCGTAACTAGGCGGTGCCGTTGCGTAACTTACACCAAAAATAACGGCTACACAGACTAAGAAAATAACTAAGCTATAATACTGGAAGAAAATATTATGGATGATCCATAAGAAAGAACCGTGCTGGTAATGGAATCCATCTATCAGGATAGCAGGAGTATCTACGGCCAAACGGAAAATCCCCAAGAAAAATCCGACTCCCAGCGACCACAAACAACCCTCTTTGTTAAGGCGTTTATTGAAAATCCCCAAAAAGAATACCACAAATATTGGAGGTGCTAAATAAGACTGAACTCCCTGTAAATACTCGTAAAGTCCGCGACTGCCCTGAATAACAGGAATCCATAATAACCCGATAATAACCATAACCCCGGTGGCAACTCTTCCCATCCACACCAAGTGTCTTTCGGAAGCATCCGGCTTAAACCGGCTGTAAAAGTCCATGGTAAAGAGTGTAGAACAGGCGTTGAAAACTCCGGCCAGCGAACTCATGAGGGCGGCTAATAGCCCTGCAACTACAATACCCCGGATACCTACCGGCAGCACGTAAGCAACCAACATTGGAAATGCGGCCTGGGCATTTTCGGTAATTACTTTTCCCTGAGCATTCATCATGTGTTGCTGCAAAGCGGGAACATTACCCGACTTGGCTAATGCAAAAGCAATGATTCCCGGAATAATAAAAATGAATACCGGCAGAATTTTTAAGAAACCGGCGGCAATGGAACCGCGACGACCTTGTTTTTCATTGGGAGCACCCAATGCACGCTGAACAATATATTGGTCGGTCGTCCAATACCATAAGCCTACAATGGGAGCAGCAATGAGCATACCCAACCACGGAAAGTTGTCATTAAAATACCAAGCCATCTTCCCCTTCTGTAAAACAGGAGCCCAAGTAGACTGCACACCTTTGGGTACCATCGGTTTCCATAAATTAAACATTTCAGAGCCGGCAATATGATATAAATTATCCCAGCCTCCGATGGCTCTTAATCCATAAATTAATACAAACACTGAGCCCATAATCAGGATAAAGGTTTGCAGTGCTTCGGTATAGGCTACAGCACGCAACCCGCCCAGGGCAGTATAAACTCCGGTCAGAACGATGACCAGTATGGAACCGATCCAAAAACTATTCATCCCCAAGAAATGAATTTCCGGAAGCAGTACACTGAAAACGACACCTCCGGCAAAAATACCGACAGCGATCTTTGTCAAGACATAAGCAATCAGAGAAATTCCGGATAGAATAGTTCTGGCTGCGGGGGAAAACCTTTTCTCGAGAAATTCTGGCATGGTAAAGACCTGCGATCGGATATAGAAGGGTAACATAACCCACCCGAGCACAAGCAAACACCACGCTTGCAATTCGTAATGCCCCATGACTACCCCAGAGGTGGCACCGGCGCCGGCAAGCCCTACAAGGTGTTCAGAACCAATATTTGATGCAAAAATGGAGGTACCGACAATAAGCCATCCCAAGTGACGGCCGGCCAAAAAGTAATCGGTTGTTGTGTCTGTCTTTTGATTTATAACCCACCAGGCCAGTCCACCGATAATCAGGAAATAGACCCCGATTATGACCCAATCAATGGTTGCAAGTGTTCCCATATTATTCCCTTTAGTTAGTTCATTTAAATTAAAATTGTTCGTAATTCTAACGACTAATACTTTCTACCGTCTGCCGCCGAATCTATTGTTTTAAGTTTTATTTATCCCCGAGGAAAGAAAATCCAATTCATTTTAAAGGACTTGCAATAAAACACAAAAAAATTACACAAGTATTGAGCTCCCCATTTTAAAGCAGGGAGCATTTAGGCATATACTGACTATACCTCGACATATTCTATATCAAGCATTCGACACAACATCTGCCATTTTCTGCGATGATCGCCAAGCAACAATGTTTGATGATGCGTACCGCCGGCTTTCAACCATCCATCGTTGCATTTTCGCAGCCCCGAATCCGGCTTAAAGTGAAAGTAGGGCATTTCGATGGTCGGGTATTTCTGGGAGTCCAAAACTTCTCCCTGGGCCACTACTAACCGAAATTTCTCTCCGACCAAATGCACAAGTGATGCTATTGTTGCAGGTCCGGGTTCGGCACGGAATACAGTGGTTGGCGGATTATTTAAATCTCCAATACCAAGTTCACGGTTGGCCAGTCGAATAGGCTCATCTTCACGGGCCACTTTCCAGTTTCCTTCGCCCATGTGGCTCATCAGCATAGATTTCCGTTTAAAGTCCATGGCATACATTTCCGTAAAATGAGCATCCGAATCAAGGATATGTCCCGCAGCTACCATACTAGCTGTATTGGTGTCCCCTTCAGCCGCATAGCCATAACCTTCGGCCATCAAATTGGAGGCGGCCAACATATTAATCTGCTCAAATCTTCCATCTCCTTTGAAAGTGTCAAAATGAGCCGAAAATCCACGGTAGTTTCCGCTTTCCAGGAATTTTTTAAATCCGAGATACATCCGTACAGCATAACGAAAATTCTTATCCGGCATATCATCATCCACATCGAAACGCTCCTGCTCTACAGCCATTTGTTTTTCAACTTCATCTGTAGTGATGGATTCCATATTTCTAACGATCTGCCCAATATATTCACGATTTACTTCGGGGCCGATAACACGTGTAAAGGCGGCCTCGTCAGACAGCGTATCACCCATGCCATGCATCTTACCAATGGCAGCTATCTTCATCTTTTTCAATTCGGATGTCGCTTGTGCGGCGGCAGCCCAATCCCCGACATATTCTTTAAACTCATCACTCTTCCAGTCAGCAGAAATAACCTCGAAGTTATCTCCAACCGTCCGGAGAATAGCATTTGCCATGTCTTGTGCCCCGTGAATACCCTGATTAAATGTCAGGTCATCCATATCCCAATCGGTTGTCACTTCGGGAACCGGCTGAATGTTGGCAAGCAGGAGAGGTAAGTTATTATTTTGTAATGCCCGGACAGTACGCATTGCAGGACCATAGGTCAGCATGACAATCATAACTCCATCTAGGCCTTGCTGGTTAAAACCGCCCAAGATCTCTTCTATGTCATCACGATTCCTTGCAGCCCTGGGGAACTTAAAATCGGCGACGCAATCAAGCTGATCGATCACCTGCCGAGCATACTTTTCCTGATGCTCGGTAATATTTGGAATGTCGTCGTCATAAAGTTCCTGCATTATGCCTAGCAGCCCAATTTTGGGCTTACGCTGTTGTATCATTTTTTCTAAATCTGATTTAATATTTCCATTAATTTTCCTGTCCGTAGTAAGCATTTTTGCCATGCTTACGCTCCCAATGTTTTTGAATAAGTGCATCCTTCAAACGAGGAGCATCCGGACGAATTTGTAATGATAGATAGGCCATCTTGGCAACCTCCTCTAAGACGGCGCTATTGTAAACTGCCTTTTCAGCAGATTTTCCCCATGTAAAGGGAGCATGATTTGCAACCAGAACCATCTCAACTTCTTCATAGGAGAGGTTCTGATCATTAAATGCATTGATAATCTGATAGCCGGTCTGTTCCTCGTAATCGCCTTCGATCATCTCGTCACTCATGACCGGTGCACAGGGAATATCCTTTGTAAGATGATCGGCATGTGTGGTTCCCATAATGGGAATTCCTTGCTGCGTTTGAGCCCAAGCTGTCCCATATGTGGAATGAGTATGAACGATCCCTCCAATATTTTCCCAATGTTTATATAGTACGGCATGCGTTTCCGTATCTGATGAGGGCCGCATGTCTCCCTCCACCACATTGGCATCAAAATCGACAATGACAATATCTTCAGGTCTTAATTCCTTGTAAGGCACTCCACTGGGCTTGATAGCGAATACTTCGCGCTCACGATCCACTGCGCTTGCATTGCCAAAGGTAAACAACACGAGTCCCAAGTCCGGCAACCGCATGTTGCTTTCGTAAGCAATTTGTTTCAACTCTTTAAACTCACTCATTGAGATACTTTCTCCTCTGTATGTTGTTCTTCAGTTCGATTTTCGATGAAATTTCCGAACGATTTGTACTTCCGGTATAAATCCCGGTATTGTCCGGCTTTTTCTTTTTCCGGTTCATAAATTTCGCCGAACCCATTGCCCATTGCGTCCTTGGCGGCACTCACATCCTCAAAAATACCCGCCGCCGTAGCTGCAAACATAGCCGCTCCGCGGGCACAAACCTGGTCTGATTTAGCAATCTTAATCGGCATATCCAACACATTGGCAAGGGTCTGCATAATATATGGTGATTTCTTTGCCACCCCTCCCAAACCTATGATACCATCAATATGGATACCTTCGTCTTCAAAACGATCGACAATAGCTTTGGCTCCGAAGCAAGTGGCTTCAACAAGGGCTTTCATAATACGGGAGGCATCACTGCCGAGATCAAGTCCTTCAATAGCGCCTTTTAGCAACTGGTTAGCATCAGGCGTTCTGCGTCCGTTCAACCAATCCAGTGCAACAATGCCCGTATTTACCGCATCAATTTGTGAAGCCTTGTCTAAGAGCGTATTCAACATCTTCTCATTCGCTTCATCAAGCAAAGCTTGCTTCTGATCGCCGGAAAGAATATCACTTTCTTGAATAATTTCCCGTAGAGGTGCCATAATAACATCTTTAAACCAGGCATACACGTCCCCAAAAGCAGACTGACCTGCTTCAAGACCAACCAGTCCCGGGATTACCGAACCATCCACTTGCCCGCAGATACCCTGTACCAGATTATCCTGCACATCTTCATAGGGAGCAACCAATATATCACAGGTGGAAGTACCCATGACTTTGCTCAGATAATAGGGTTCAATCTCGCCCCCGACAGCTCCCATATGGGCATCAAAAGCACCAACGCCAATCACAACATCTTTGGATAAGCCGAGTTTATCGGCCCATTCTTCTGATATGGTTCCTGCAGGCTCATCAGAGGTATAACTTTCTTTGAAAAGCCGATCACGGATACCCGTTAACAACGGATCAAGCTTCATTAGAAATTCTTCACTGGGCAATCCTTCAAATTCTTCGTGCCACAATGCTTTGTGCCCCGCAGCACAGCGGCTGCGTTTCATCTTATGCACATCCGTTTTGCCGGTGAGTTCATACGGAATCCAATCGCAAAGCTCGACCCACGAATATGCTGCTTTTCGAATTTTCTCGTCACTCCGGATGGTATGCAACATTTTAGCCCAGAACCATTCAGAAGAATAAATACCACCCACATATTTTGTAAAATCAGGACCTCCCCAGGATTTGGCAAAGTCGGTAATTTCTCCCGCTTCCTTTACCGCGGTATGGTCTTTCCACAAGATAAACATGGCATTGGGATTTTCAGCGAACTCATCCGACAGTGCTAAAGGCTTACCCGTTTTATCAACAGCCACCGGGGTAGATCCCGTTGTATCTACCGAAATCCCTTTGACCTGACTTACAACCTCATCCGAAACGCTGTCAAGCACTTCCTTGAGGGTCTTTTCGAGGCCTTCAAGATAATCCAGCGGATGTTGTCTAAATCGATTTTCTGTGCTATCACAATAAAGTCTTTTCTGCCATCTGGAATAATAATGAACGGCCTCAGCATGCTGTTTTCCTTTGGTATCTAACAATACTGAACGTACCGAATCGGTCCCGTAATCAATTCCTATTATATAAGCTGTTTGCGATTTCATGCGTATTTTGCTTTTACTACTTGCGGATTTTGCAGATCTAAAAAGTAAATGTTTTTATATTAAGTGTAACTTTA